>DXIM01000006.1 GCA_019112895.1 Candidatus Stackebrandtia faecavium | reverse complement strand
ACAAGGCGCTCGCTACGCACGGTCTCCAGTACCGCGCGGCCTGCGGCCGCGCCCGCCGCATGATGCGAATACGTAAACCCATGGGTGAAACCGTTGTACGCCAACACATCGTGAACGCGATCGTTGCATATGGCCAGACCGAGGGGCCAATAGCCCGCGCCCGCGCCCTTACCGGCGGCGATGATGTCGGGCCGTAGATTCCAATGCTGCGACGCGAACCAGGCACCAGTGCGGCCGAAACCCGTCAACACCTCGTCGGCGATGAACAGGATGCCGTTACGCCGACATACCTCGGCGATGCGCTCCCAATACGTCGCCGGAGGCACGCACGCGCCGAGCGCGGCGCCGCAGACGGGTTCGGCGATGAAAGCAGCGATGTTTTCGGCGCCCACCGCGGCGATCGTCTCCTCCAATTCCCGTGCGTACGCTGCGGCGCAATCCGGGTGTGTGTCTGGAAACGCGCAACGGTACTCGTACGGCGCCGACACGTGCACCGTGTGACTCAGCCAAGGCAGGTAGTCGCGACGCATGCCCAGCCGCCCCGATACGGACAACGCGCCCCGCGAATTTCCGTGGTAAGAACCGCGCCTAGCCAACACGATCGCGCGGTCTTCGCCTTGCGCCAGATGATAGGACCGCGCCATTTTCAACGCGGTCTCGACGGCTTCGCTTCCGCCCGACACGGGGTAGACATGTGCGCCGTCCATCGGAACCACCGCCGCTAGTTCAGACGCATACGACTCCAACACCGCAGTACGGAACTGCGTGGCGTGCACATAACCGACCCGATTGAGCTGGTCCGCCACCGCATCGGTCACCTCATGCCGGCCGTGCCCGATGCCGACGACGAGGGCACCACCGCTGGCGTCGAGGTAACGGCGGCCATCCTCGTCCCAGATCTGACAACCGTCGGCGGCCGCGGCGAACGGTATCGGTGCGTCCGTACGCGCAAATACATGGCTCACTTCAGGTACGCCCCCGACGGGTCTAGCTCCTCGCGCAGCAGGCGAAGCTCGTCATCGGTCGGTGCCGCCGTCGTCGCCAGCTGAGGGGACACGCGCAAGTCCCAGCCTGTCGCGGCCACCGCCTCGTCCACGCCGACTCCCGGATGCAGTCGCGTCAGCATCAGCTCGTGCGTGTCCGGGTCGAACTCGTATTCACCGAGGTCGCTGACGACCTTCGTCAAGCCCCGGCCGGCATTGCCGCGGTCGGCCGCGGCGGCGGTGCTGGTGACGAAGTCGACCTTGTCCACGAACGACCGTCGCGACTGCCGCAACAGGAGCAGCACCTCACCGGCGTTGAACGCGATGTCGCATGCGCCACCGGATCCCGGCAGCCTCACCTTCGGGCGCCGATAATCGTCGCCGATGATCGTGGTGTTGACATTGCCGTACCTGTCGAGCTGCGCGGCGCCGAGAAAACCGACGTCGACGAGCCCGCGCTGCAGGTAGTACTGGAACAGTTCCGGCATCGGCATGACCGCTAGAGAACCGCTCACGAGGCAAGGGTCGCCGATCGACAGCGGCTGACGCGCCGGGACCGAACCGTACACACCGGATTCGTAGATCAGCTCGAGATCGGGTTCCACGGTGCGCTGCGCAAGCGTGACCGCGATGTTCGGCAGTCCGATACCGACGAAACACACTCGGCGGCCCGCCAGGGCACGCGCGCCCGCCACCACGAGCATCTCGGATTTCGACCAGGACACCATCAGTACTCTCCATAATCGACTGGAGCGGATGTGCGCCGAGCTCTCGGCCGCAGCGAATCCCACCTTCGTGCGCCAAGCTTCGCGAGGTACTGGGAATGGTCCGTGGTACTCATGATCCACTCGTCCAACCAGGCTTCGAGGGCGGCGCGGTCCCGGCTGATGGACTCCCACTGCAGGTAGAAATCGTTGTCCCGGTCGTAATGGCCCTGCGCGTAGGACGGATGGGCTCCTCCCGGGCACGCCACGACAGCGTCCACTTTCAAGCCCGGGATGAGCGTGCGGTTCGGGTCGGCACGGATGACATCGGTGCCGACGACCTCCTCCACCACGACCAGCACCCGTTTCGCCGCGAACGCCGCCTCCTTCTGGCAACCGAGCAGGCCCCAAGCCTGGGTATTGCCGAGCGCGTCGGCGCGCTGCGCGTGCACGATCGCCACGTCCGGTTCCAACGGCGGCACCACATCGATGGCTTCACCGTCGTAAGGAGAAACGACCGTCTTGATGCGCGGGTTCACCTTCGGAAGGTCACTACCGGCGTAGCTGCGCAGCGGGAAGAACGGCATACGGCTCGCGCCCGCCGTGTATCGGCCCACCATGCCGAAATGCGAATACTCCTCCAGCTCGAGATAGGCGTCGGGCCCTTCGACCGCGCGCCGCACCGCGTGCAACGAACCGACACCGGGATTGCCGAGCCACGAGAACACGAGTTTCTTGGCGACACCGGCCCCGATCATCTGGTCGTATACGACGTCGGGGGTAAGCCGACACAGGGTCAGGTCGCGGCGCCGCTGCCGGATGATTTCGTGGCCGGCGGCAAACGAGATCAAATGGGTGAAGCCTTCGATGGCGACTGTGTCGCCATCGAAGACCAAGCTCGCCACGGCCTCGGCCATAGAGGCGACTTTAGACATTCGCGACCTCGTCGACGGCCTCACTGAACAGCGCGACAGCGGTGTCGACCTGCGCGGAGGTGATCACCAGCGGCGGCGACATACGGATGACGTTTTCGCCGGCCTCCAGCACCAACAACCCCTTGTGGAAGCAGGCCGCCTGGACCTTCTCCGAAACGGCACCGTCGCGGAATTCGACCCCGATCATGAGCCCGACCCCACGCACATCGGTGACGACCCCAGGGTGGCGCTGCAGCAGCGACATCAATCCCGCCCGGAAACGCTCGCCCTGCACGGTAGCGTTGTCGAGCAGATTCTCGTCATCGATAATGTCGAGCGTCGCCAGACCTGCCGCGCACGGGATCGGGCTGCCTCCGTACGTCGAGCCGTGGTCGCCGGCCGCCCACGACTCCATGAGTTCGGCACGCGCGATGAATCCACCCAGCGGAAGACCGGAGGCGAGACCTTTCGCGGTGATGAGCACGTCCGGCTCGACGCCGGTATGCTCGATCGCCCACATGCGACCAGTCCTGCCGGCACCGGACTGCACTTCGTCCGCGACCAGAAGGATCCCGTATTTGCGGCACACCTTGTGCAGCGCGGCCATCCACCCGGCCGGTGGGACGATGTACCCACCCTCGCCCTGGATCGGCTCCACAAAGACTGCGGCGATCTCGTGTGGATCAACCTGGTAGCGAAACAGCACCTCCTCGAGGTACTCGACGGTGTACCACCGGTCGTTCTCCGGGTCGTCCAGACGGTGCCCCGCATAGGGCGCGTGGTACACATTGGGCACCAGTGGTCCGAACTTCGCATGGTACTTCGCTTTCGACGCCGTCAGCGACAAGGCACCGTAACTACGGCCGTGGAAAGCGCCGAAGAAGCTGATCACTCCGCTGCGTCCCGTCGCGTGACGGACCAGCTTCAACGCGCCGTCGACGGCTTCGGCCCCCGAGTTCGACAGGAAGACCCGCACCCGCGAGTCCCCCATCGGCGCCGTTTTCGCCAATGCCTGACACATCTGGGCGTAGATCGGCAGATAGAAATCGCTGGCCGAATAATGCAGCAGCTCCTCCGCCTGGTTCTTGATCGCGGCGACGACTCGCGGATGCGAGTGGCCGGTGGAGTTCACGGCGATACCGGCGTTGCAATCCAAAAAGACGTTGCCGTCGATGTCTTCCAGGACGGCACCACGCCCACGCGACGGCACCATCGGATAGGCGCGCGGCAGCGAAGGACTGGTGATCTGAGTATCGGACTCGACATGCGCTTGCGCCAAGGGCCCTGGAAGCGCGGTTTTCAGTTGCGGGACCGCACCTTCGGCTTGCGTGACAGGGCTGTTGCTCATTTTTCCACCACCGTTTGGGATTGTTCGCGGAGAAACTCGGGCAGGTAATACAGGCCGCCGCCGGCTTTGCCGGTGCTTCCGGAGCGTTTCCAGCCGCCGAACGGCTGCACACCAGGCCATGCGCCCGTCGTCGCCCCGGCCGGCCGGTTCACATAGATGACGCCGGCCTCGATGACTTCTAGGAACTCGTCGATCTCCGCCTGGTCGTTCGAGAAGAACCCGGCCGTTAGGCCCGCCGGGTCGGCGTTGGACAGTTCGAGTCCCTCCTGGACTGTGTCGACGGTCGCCACCGCCACGAACGGCACGAACAGTTCCGTGCTGTACAGGCGGTCGTCGAGCGGAAGGTCCGTGACCACGGTCGGCGCCACGTAGTGACCGGGCAGGCCCTCCCCGTTCAGCGCCTCACCGCCCGTGACGACCGCACCGACCTCCCGCGCATGCGCGACCGCGTCCTCGAAACGACGCACCGCGTCGGCGTCCACGACGGGTCCGACGAAGGAGTCGCGGGCGGTCGGATCGCCGATCTTCAGTTTCTTCGTCTGCTCCACGAGTTTGGCCAGGAACTCGTCGCGCACCTCGCGCTGCACGTAGACGCGTGAGCATGCGGAACACTTCTGTCCGGAGAAACCGAACGCCGAACGCGCCACGCCGAGGGCAGCATCGTCCAGATCGGCCTTCGCGGACACGATCGTCGGGTTCTTTCCGCCCATTTCGGCCATGACCGGTTTCGGGTATTGCGTCGCGAACTCATTGAAGATGGACATCCCCACCTTCGAGGAGCCGGTGAACGTGACGCCCCCGATGCGGGGATCGGCCACGACGGCCTGCCCCACGTCGTCGCCACCGGGAAGCAGGATCGCCGCTTCCGCGGGTACGCCGGCGTCGGTGAAGCATTCGAACAATTTCGACGCAATAAAGGTTCCCTGCAGGCTCGGTTTCACCACGACCGTGTTCCCGGCGACGAGAGCGGCCCCGGCTGGGCCGGCCGTCAACGCCATCGGGAAGTTGAACGGCCCGACCACGGCCCACACCCCGTACGGCTTCAAGACGCTGCGAGTGCGTTCGGCCGGGTTGAGGGAACCCATCGGATGGTCGTAGCCGTCGTGCTTTTCGAGCTCGTTGCAGTAATAGCGGATCATGTCGGCGGCCTCTTCGACATCGCCGAGCGCTTCGAGACGGTTCTTGCCGTTCTCGATGCTCATCAACGCCCCTAGCTCATTGGAGCGCTCGCTGATCAGGTCGGCGACACGAAGCATCACCTGCATGCGCTCCCGCCACGGCTTCGCGGCCCAGCCGCGCGCCGATTTCGCTGCCAGCCCGATTCCACTGTCGATATCGTTCGGCGTCGACTCACGCACCTGGCTGACCACGATGGACGGGTCGTGAGGGCTCGTCACCGCGGTGAGGGGCGCGGTCGCTTCCGGATCGGCGACGTGGCCACGCAGTTCGCGGCCCAACCAACCGCGCGCCTGGTGGACACCGTCCTCATAGCCACGGTGCAGTTCCTCATTATCAGCACTGAGAGTGGCGTATGTCACTCGGAATTTTTTGGACACGATGAACCACCGCTCCTTTCCTATAAATGAATGCTGCGTTTTAGTTGCGCTGCAATACGCGCGGAACCTCGCGTTCCGCAACGCCGCTGTAATGGCTCAACGGCCGGATCAACGCGTTCGCGCTCGACTGCTCGAGAATGTGCGCCGCCCACCCGGTGATGCGCGACAACACGAAAACCGGGGTAAACGTCGGAATGTCCAAACCGATCATGCTGTAAGCAGGTCCGGCAGGGAAATCCAGATTCGGGTACAGGTTCTTAGTGCGAAGCATGTGGTCAGCCAGCCGCGTGTAAATGCCGGTGAGGCGCGCACCGTCGGCGTGCTTAGCAGCCAGTTTCCACAATGCTTCCTGCATGATGGGCACGCGCGAATCGCCGTTCTTATAGACGCGGTGTCCGAAACCCATGATGAGTTTCTTGTCCCGCAACGCCGACTCCAACCACGCCGACACCTTCGACGGGTCAGCGATCTCGTCCATCATGCGCATGACTGCTTCGTTGGCACCGCCATGCAACGGGCCTTTCAACGCCCCTATCGCGGCAATCACGGCACTGTACAGGTCCGACTTCGTGGACGTAACCACGCGCGCGGTAAACGTGGACGCGTTGAAGCCGTGCTCGGCGTACAGGATCAGCGACACCTCGAATGCCGCGACCACTTCCGGCTCCGGCACCTCACCGAAACACATGTACAGGAAGTTCTCCGCGAAGTTCATGCCCGGATCCGGCGGTACCGGATCCAAGCCACGTCGCCGACGCTGGTCGGCCGCCACCACGCTGGGTAGTTTCGCGAACAGGTCGAGCGCCCGCGCCAAGTCCGCCGAAGCGGTCTCGACGTCACTGTTCAAGTCCTGCGCACCTATATGACTGACGGCCGTACGCAACACGTCCATCGGGTGGCACGACAGCGGCAGTCGATTGATCGCGTCCCACAAACCGCGAGGCAGCTTGCGCGACGCGCGCTCGGCCGCCTTGAACGCCTGCAACGCGTCAGCGTCCGGCAGTTCGCCGTGCAGAATCAAGTAAGCCACCTGCTCGAACGAACAATGCCGCGCCAACTCCTGCACCGGGTAGCCCTGGTAGGTCAGCGAATTGGTGTCGAGATTGACGTGTGAGATCGCGGTCCGGTCCACGACCACTCCGTCAAGCCCACGATGAATCGTCGTCATGGTGTTTCCTCGTCTTCGGCGAAGGAGTAGATGTCCGAGTCGAAAGCGGTGTAGTCGGCATAACCGAGCAGCTCGTACAGCTGCGCGCGCGTCTGCATTTTGTCCACGACAGCGCCTTGGCCGCCGTCGCGCGCGATCGCGTCCAAGCCGTCGGTGACCGCGCCCATCGCCAGACGCAGCATCGTCACCGGGTAAATCACCACATTGACGCCGACGTCGCTGAGTTCCTCAGTCGTCAACAGCGGTGACTTACCGAACTCCGTCATATTGGCCAAGATCGGGATATCCACGGCCGCGCGCACCCGCGCGAACTCTTCCGCACTGGTCAGCGCCTCCGGGAACAACATGTCGGCACCCGCGTCCGCGTATGCCCTCGCACGCGCGATGACACCGTCGACCCCTTCGGAAGCGCGCACGTCGGTGCGGGCGCAGATAACGAAATTCGGGTCGCGGCGCGCTCGCACGGCGGCCCGGATACGCCGCACGCTGTCGTCGAGCGGCATGATCGATTTGCCGTCCAGGTGCCCACAGCGTTTCGGGTTGCGCTGGTCTTCCAGGTGGCAGCCGGCCACGCCCGCATCTTCGAGCGTCTGCACGGTTCGCGCCGCGTTGAGCGGCTCACCGAAACCGGTGTCGGCGTCCACGATCGACGGCAGGTCCGTGGCGCGGGCTGTCACGCCTGCCCGACCGGCTACCTCCGTCAGCGTCGTCAAACCGATGTCGGGGAGCCCGAGGTCAGCCGCCAACGCCCCACCGGAGACGTATACGCCGTCGAAGCCGCGTTGCGCGATCGCCATAGCCACCAGCGGACTGAACGCGCCCGGCATCCGCAACAGCTGTCCGCTTGCGAGCCCGTCACGCAGCACGCGACGCTTCGCCTCGGCGGTACGGGTGGAACGGGCCATCACAAGAGTCCTTTCGTGACCTCGACGGGCGCGATGCCGGCGTCGAGTGTGAGCGCATCGAGTTCGCCGGAAGCCAGGCGCGGCAGTTTCTCGACGGCATCCAGGAAACGGTCCTGTTCGGCTGTCGCGATAACGCCTTCGGTGAGCGTGCGGAACTTGCC
This sequence comes from Candidatus Stackebrandtia faecavium, assembly GCA_019112895.1. Lineage (GTDB taxonomy): Bacteria > Actinomycetota > Actinomycetes > Mycobacteriales > Micromonosporaceae > Stackebrandtia > Stackebrandtia faecavium. Next base: position 43,608 of record DXIM01000006.1, on the reverse strand, counting down.
GATGTACTGGTCGCGCGCGAACGGCCTCGCCCCGGCCGGGTGAGCGTTGGCGACCGCCAGCTCGCCTGACACGACCGATCCGTCGCGCATCGTGATCTCGGCGCGGCCGCCGAATGCGCGTTGCAGGGGGTCCGGGTGCCGATATAGCTCCGTCCATTTCGCGTCTTCGACTGTGGAAATCTTGTGCCACAGCGCCACCGTGTCTGGGCGTTCTGCCCGCTGCGGGGTGTAGGAGTCGACGTGGTGCCAGGCGCCGTCTTGAAGCGCGACCGCGAAAATGTACGGGATCGAATGGTCCAGCGTTTCGCGGCTCGCCTTCGGGTCATACTTCTGCGGGTCTCCGGCGCCCGAGCCGATCACGTTGTGCGTGTGGTGGCTCGTGTGAATCACGACGCGGTCGATGGCGTCGAAATCATCAATGTCGCCGCGCAGCTTGACGGCGAGGTCAATGAGGGCCTGGGCCTGATATTCCGCCGAGTGCTCCTTCGTGTAGCTGTCCATGATGGCCCGTTTGGATTCGCCCGGGCCGGGAAGTCCGACGGTGTATCGGGCGTCGGGACCGCTCAACATGCGTGCGATCACGCCGTCTTCGCCCTCGTAGATCGGCGCCGGCGAGGTTTGACCCCGCATCGCGCGGTCGACCGACTCGATCGCCATCTTGCCCGCGAACGCGGGCGCGTACGCCTTCCACGTCGATATCTGTCCCTTGCGGGACTGGCGAGTGGCGGTCGTGACGTGCAGGGCCTGCCCAATCGCTTGATACACCGTGTCGACGTCCAATCCCAACAGCGCTCCGAGTCCCGCGGCGGCCGACGGCCCCAGGTGCGCGACATGGTCGATCCGGTGTTCGTGCAGGCAGATTCCCCGAACGAGCGCGATCTGTGTCTCGTATGCCGCGGCGAGTCCGCGGATCAGACTCGCGCCGTCGCCACCACGATGCTGCGCCACCGCCAACAGCGGCGGGATGTTGTCGGCGGGATGCGAATAGTCGGCAGCAAGGAAAGTGTCGTGGTAGTCCAGTTCACGAACGGCGACACCATTCGCCCAGGCGGCCCACTCCGGGGATACGCGCGCCGACGTCGGCAAGCCGAAAACGGTGGCGCCCGGCGAAGCGGTGTGGCTCAGGGCTTGGTCACGAGCGACCGCCACGGGCTCGCGCGACAGCGATGCCGCGGCGACCGCGGCGTTATCGATGATGCGGTTGATGACCATCTGGGTCACGTCCTCATCGACGGGCGCCGGGTCGAGCGCCATGGTGGCGATCCGATGGGCCAATTCTGCGTCCCGCGCCAAAGGCTCGTCGCTGCGATAGCTGCGGACCACGTATTCGGGCATGCGTGCAATATCCAATCCTGCGAAGTCGACAGTTCGATACTTGACGACAAGGCACTAGAGGTCAACGCCTCCAAATATCCAAGAATGCGAAGCCGGTGGCACTATTTTGCGAATCTTGCGAATTCCCCCCTTAGCTAAGATGCCGACATGACCAAGATGTACGTGGGTTCGCGGTTGCGCCGGCTGCGGCAAAACCATGGGCTGAATCAGGCCGAGCTGGCGGAACGCTTGGACCTGTCGGCCAGCTACCTCAACCAATTGGAACGCGGCAAGCGTCCCTTGACGGTTGCCGTGCTGCTTCGCGTCACTGAGGAGTTCGGGGTCGATGCGGATTTCTTCGCCGCCAAGGATTCCGCAAAGCTCGTCGCCGACGTGCGGCTCGCGCTGCGCGAAGGGCTGCCCGATAAGGACATCAGCGACGCCGACATTGCCGACTTGACGACGCAGCTGCCCGATATCGCCTCGGCGCTGGTGACGCTGCATCGGAGGCAACGCGACGCCGTCGACCAGACGGCAGCCCTGCTCGCAGGCAAGGACGTTGACAGCGCGCCGGTGCTGTCGCCGCAGCCGCACGAGGAAGTACGAGACTTCTTCTATGCCCGGCACAACTATGTCGCCGAGTTGGATGAGGCCGCGGAGGCCGAAGCGGATGCCTTGGAGCTGGAACCGCATTCCACACGAGACCGGCTCATCGAAGTCCTCGCCCGCCGGCATGGGATCCGCACGGTCATCGTCGATGACGATGCGATCCAGCACCGTCTGGAACCGCGTCAACGGATCCTGTATCTAGCGGCGCGGTTGACGCCGGGCCAGCAGAGCTTCCGAGTGGCGACACAACTGGCCCTGCTGGAGCATCGCGGGCTGATCGACTCGTTGACGGCCGGGGCGGGCTTCGAGGGCGAGGATTCGGCACAGCTGGCGCGCATCGGCCTGGCCAATTATTTCGCCGGCGCGCTCGTCCTGCCGTACCGCCAGATCCGTGCCCGCGCCGAAAAGTACCGCTACGACGTGGAACAGCTGGCGCAGCATTTCGGGGTCGGTTTCGAGACCGTCTGCCACCGGCTGAGCACGCTGCAGCGGCCGAGGGAACGCGGCGTCCCGTTCTCGTTCGTGCGCGTCGACCGCGCCGGGAACATTTCGAAACGCCAGTCGGCCACCGATTTCCACTTCTCCCGTTCCGGCGGATCGTGTCCGCTGTGGTCGGTGTATGAGGCGTTCACACAGCCCAATCGCGTCCTGGTGCAGATGGCGCGCATGCCCGACGAACGGCGTTACCTGTGGGTGGCCAAGACCGTGAGCTACCGGCACGGCGGATTCCGTCAGCCCGATAAGGAGTTCGCGATCGGTCTCGGCTGCGAAATCCGCCACGCCAACCGCCTCGTCTATTCGAAGGGCCTCGATCTTCACGACGCGGACGGCGCCACCCCTATAGGCATGGGCTGCAAGATCTGCGAACGCACCGCCTGCCCGCAGCGGGCGTTTCCACCGGTCGGCCGCCAGCTGCGCATCGACGAACGGTCCACGACTTTCGTGCCGTACCCGGTGGTGCGGGGGCCCCGCGGGCACGGCTAACACCGTTCGGCGGGCACCGCGACGCAACCCGGCGATGCCCCACGCAACCAGGCCGGCGACCGCGCCGACAAGCACACCGGTGAACAGGCTGCTGATGCCCGCGAATACCCGGATGATGACGGTTTGGACCGCCGGGTCCAGCCCGGATAGGTTCCCTCCGAGCGCGGGCGCGTCATCGCCGAAGCTGACGTGCCACAGCATCTGGTGGCCCACTGCGAGAAGGACGCCGTAGATCGCGCCGACGCACAGCAGCGTCACGAACGGCCGCGGGACCCGCTTCCCGACCGCGACGGCCACCCACACCGCCGGCGGTACGAACACGAACACGCCGTTGACGAACGTCCCCTCCTCGATGATTCCGAGGTCATGCAATACGACTCTGGGCACCGCCAGCAACGCGAGGCCCACGATCCACGGCAGGGACAAGCCCAACCTCGGCGGTTTCGAATCACGAGCGGAAATCATGTCTGGCATGGGTTCCACGCTATGGAGTCGTCGATGTCGGCGCATCCGTCAACGCGCGCGAACGGGTACGTCGAAACGCGATCATCGCGGTCGCTTCTGAACGACTGTCTCGCGTCGCTCGGCACGTAAGCTGATTCCATGATCGACCGTGGCTGGCTGTCCCCACCGAACCGGTTGCCGCGCTGGGGCGTCGACACCCTCCTGGGCGTCGGTGTGTTCGCGGTCCTGTCGGTCGTCATCTCGGCGAACCAGGGCGGCAGCCACGGACCCGACGCGATCGCGTACCTGTGGGCGGCCGGTCTCGGCGCGTTGATGCTGGCACGGCGCCACTATCCGCTCGTCGTGCTCGCGGTCACGGTGCTCGGCCTGTTCGCGTACTACGCGGCCGGCTATCCGGCCGTCGGCATAGCCGTGCCGGTCGCCGCGGCCCTGTTTTCGGCGGCCCAGTTCGGGCGCCTTTTCTGGGCGATCCTCACCAGCGTGCTCGTGTTGGCAGTTTCGTTGTTCTTCCGACTCGCGGAGGGGCAGGACGTGTCTTATGTCGTCGGTTACGAGCTGGCGGGTCACGTGCTGTTGATGGGCGGCGCGATCGCGTTGGGCGACAGTGTCCGATCTCGCGCGGCCGCAGCCGAAAGCGCCCGCCGAATCGCCGACTTGACTCAGCAGCAATACCGGCAGGAGTCGGACGCGCGCATGCGTGCGCAACGGCTCGAGCTCGCGCGCGATCTCCACGATTCGATCGCCCATACAACCTCGGTGATCTCGCTGCACGCCGATGTCGCGCGCGAGTCGTTGGAGCGGGACCCTCAGGCCGCGCTGCGCGCGGTCACGCTCATCAAGGACACCGCCTCGCACACGATGCGGGAGCTGCGGCGCACCGTGGCGTGGCTGCGCACTTCGGACGACGATGCCCGGTTGGTCCTGTCACTGGCCAGCGTCGATTGGCTCGTCCGCACCAGCCGCGACGCCGGGTACATCGTGAACGTGAACATCGACGTCGGCGAGCTGCGGCGGGAGGTCGACGCCGCGGCGTTTCGCATCGTGCAGGAGGCTGTCGCAAACGCGATGAAGCATTCGTCCGGGTCGACGATCGACATCGCCGCGTATACGCGGGATACACGGCTCTTCGTGACCGTCACCAACGACGGCGCCGATTCGGCCGTCGGTCGTGGGCACGGGATCACGGGCATGCGGGAACGCGCCGACGCCTTGAACGGGACCCTGTCCGCTGAGCGCAGCGGATCCGATTTCGTCGTGCAAGCCGTTATACCGTTGGGAACCTCATGATCAGCGTGCTCATCGTCGACGACCAGGATCTCGTGCGCGCCGGTATCCGCGCGCTGCTGGACATCGACCCGGGTCTACGCGTCATCGCGGAGGCGACCGAGGGTGCGCAGGCGGTGTCGCTGACTCGTCAACACAAGCCGGACATCGTGCTGATGGACATCCGTATGCCCGGCATGAACGGCCTCGATGCGACGGCGCGGATCCGCGCCGACCCCGATCTGGGCGCCACGCGAGTCCTGATCCTCACGACTTTCGACGAGGACGCCGACATCGACGAAGCCATCGCCTTGGGCGCGGCCGGATACCTCCTCAAGGACACGCCGTCGCAGGAATTGCGCACCGCAGTCCACACCACCGCGCAAGGCGGCAACGCCTTGTCCCCCAGCATCGCGCGGCGCGTGATGGAACGGCTGGCTCAGGCACCGAAGCCGCCGGAACCGGATCCGCGCCTGGCGCTACTGACCGAACGCGAGCTGGCCGTGTTGGCGCGCGTCGGCCACGGCGACACTAACGACGAGATCGCCAAGACACTGTTCATCAGTCCCGCGACAGCGCGCACCTACGTGAGCCGGATGCTCGCGAAACTGAACGCCCGCGACCGCACCGCGCTGGCGGTGATAGCGCACCGTTCCGGGCTCAGCGGACCGCCGCGCGACTGAGCTGCCGACTACGACGGGAAGCGACGCGTGGGGTCGCTTCGCAGCGTATCCGCAACGCGATAACGACGACGCCAAGCCGATGCAGGCCCTGGCCGGCGTCCATAACGTTGGATCCATGGCAACCATGACCGTAACTAAACGTCTCAATTGGCCCTGGATTCTGGGTTTCGCGCTGATAGCGCTGGTGCGTCCACTGTTTTCCATTCTCGGCCTGTCCGATGCATTCGGTAAACCGGCGACACCGATCCTGTTGACGGTCGCCATCACCGCCGTATGGGTTCTGATCGCCGGTTTCGGGAAGGTGCGCGACCCGCTCATCACTTTGGTCGGTGCCGGTGTTGCGTATGCCGTAATCGTGGCGGTGGGCAGCGCGATCCTGTCGCCGATCCTGACTGGGCAGTTGCAGGGGCCGCTGGCGATGCCGTTTTCGATCATCCCGTTGCTGCTGTTGAACGCGGTATGGGGTGCGGTCGCCGGCGCGCTGGCGATGGTGTTGCAGCGTCTGGTCGCTAAATAGGCGGGTGTCAGTCGAGGTATCGGTTTTCTTCCTCGATCGGTCTTGCGTCACCGCCGCCGAGCACGACTATAGATAGCGTTACTATCGGATAGTACAACTATCTTTCTTTTTGAGGCGGAACCATGCAGGACCTCGGCTGGACTCTGTTGATCGCGTCGCACGCCATAGCGGCAAGCCTCGCCATGGTCGTCGGAGTGCTGAACATCGTGCGTCGTCGCCGCGGCGACCGACCACACCGCGTCATCGGCCGCGTCTGGGCCGGACTGATGTACTTCGTGGCGATCGGGTCCTTCTGGATCCAGGAACCGAAACCCGGCGAATTCTCCTGGATCCACGGCCTCAGCACTCTGACGATCGTGACGTTGACTCTCGCGCTGTGGAACCCCCGACGCGGCAACATTCGGGGGCACGCCGCCAACATGATCGGCACATACTGCGGCCTCCTGGGCGCCTTCATCGGCGTTATCGCCGTGCCGACCCGGCGAGTGCCGGAATCCTTCCAACACGACTGGCTCGGCATGGTCCAGATCAGCGGCATGATCGTGATCGCGGGAGTGGCCGTCGTCTACGCCGTCACGAAGCTACTGCCGGAGAAGATGGACCGTCGACAGGAGGTCGAGGAAAAGTTCGACGCCGAGTCCCCATCGGTCGGTGATCATCCCTCGGGCTCATACTGAGGGCATGAAGCCCCGCGCCGTAGCCGTCGTCGTCCGTGCCGGCAACATCCTGGTCATGCACCGCAGTAAACCGGGCACGCAGTACTTCAACCTGCCGGGCGGCGGCATCGAACCCGGCGAGACCGCCGAACACGCGTGCGCGCGTGAGCTTCGCGAGGAAACCGGCCTGGATGCGACAGCCATCGACCGCTTTTTGTGGACGCTTGAGAACCGCGGCCGCCTCGAGCACTACTTCCTCGTGTCCGCACTAACCGGTGAACCTCGGCTCGGCGGCCCCGAAGCCGAAATCTGCAGCCCCACGAACATGTACCGGCCGACGTGGCTCCCACTCGACCACCTCTCCGACGCCGGCCTCGTCCCGGCCGGACTCGCCACGAAGGTCCTTGCGACGCTCGATGACTGAGGTCCGGTTACCGCAAACTGAGCGCGCGGAGCGGGCGCTAGGGTGGACCCACAGTCGAATACCCGAACAGGACACGAAATGATCTTGGTGAAAACTCTGGTTACTCACCGGTAGGACCGCAGGTCAGCAAGTGTGCTCCCCGCGCGAGCGGGGATGGTCCTCCACACCTTCTACTTCACGAGCACACAACTTGGTGCTCCCCGCGCGAGCGGGGATGGTCCCGCTTCAGCGCCCATCGACACGCGCGTCAGCCCGTGCTCCCCGCGCGAGCGGGGATGGTCCACCGGACACGCCGCGACCGAAAACCGGCCCCCCGTGCTCCCCGCGCGAGCGGGGATGGTCCTCATCACTGTGGTCATTTCTGTGTTGTCCAGTTGTGCTCCCCGCGCGAGCGGGGATGGTCCGGCTGTCTTCGTCTTCGTCGTCTTTTATGCCGGGTGCTCCCCGCGCGAGCGGGGATGGTCCGACCGTGCTGGCTGCCGCGCAGCTGCACAAGTCGTGCTCCCCGCGCGAGCGGGGATGGTCCCGGTTACGAGGGTGGCCCTGGTTGTGGCGGCGGGTGTGCTCCCCGCGCGAGCGGGGATGGTCCTCCGCTGATTAACGCGTTCGTGTTGACGCAGATGTGCTCCCCGCGCGAGCGGGGATGGTCCCGTCGAGCGGACTCTGTCGCTGATCATGTCGCAGTGCTCCCCGCGCGAGCGGGGATGGTCCTGGCACGCACTAGCGGCATACGTTCAAAAGAAGGTGCTCCCCGCGCGAGCGGGGATGGTCCGAAACCAACGGAGCAAAAGGAAGAACCCCAGGTCAGAAGCGACATTACCTTCTTGACCTGGGGCCACACTGTGCGCGAGGGGGGACTCGAACCCCCACGTCCGAAGACACAAGGACCTAAACCTTGCGCGTATGCCAATTTCGCCACTCGCGCTCTATTCGAAAGTGTAACGGCGGGCGTGTTTCGGGCCCCGATGGCCCCGCCGTGCCCCCGATTTCCCCCGGAGCGGAGGGCCCAAGTCCGTCCAAATATGCGGTGTTACCAGCGAGTACACCGATCCACACATATGGAAAGTATATTTAAGGAAATCGCTTGATTACAGCGCGATATCGCAGTCAATATTATCAATAATCCGTCAATAATCGACACGCATCAATGCTGCAGATAACGACACGGAAACACCTTGGACACATCCACACATACCGACACTGACCTGCACTTTTACATGGTCTTGAATTAGATAGAACAAAGATGCGCACTAATGCGCGGCGAAAGTTGCCTACTTTTGCCCTTGGCAAAACCGACCCGTTTCCGCTTATGATTAACCGCAAGTTGTGTGTCGCTCGTTCTCTACGGATATAACTCAATAAACGTTACGGGCTTCCTCGATCGCTCCCCCGGTTCACCGATCGAGGCAAAGCCAAAAGTGGCCGTACCGATCGCACCGGTACGGCCACTTGCGTGCCTACACATTTCCTCCCGAAGCACCAGACGCCCCGCCAACACGCAATGTCCCCGCCGACGTATAGCCTTGGCCAGGTGAGTCGAGCCGAAAACCGCGCGTCAGACGCGCTGCGCCCCGTAACTTTCCACCGAAACTGGACCAAACATCCTGAAGGTTCGGTCCTCGTCGAATTCGGCGACACCCGCGTGCTGTGTACCGCGAGCGTCGACACGGGCGTGCCCCGTTGGCGCCGCGGCTCCGGGAACGGCTGGGTCACCGCCGAATACTCGATGCTTCCGCGCGCCACCAACACCCGCGGCGACCGCGAAGCCGTCAAAGGAAAGATCGGTGGACGCACCCACGAGATCAGCCGACTCATCGGGCGCGCGCTGCGCTCCTGCCTGAATCTGAAAGCACTCGGCGAAAACACCATCATGGTCGACTGCGATGTGCTGCAGGCTGACGGCGGCACCCGCACCGCCGCCATCACGGGCGCATACGTGGCGCTGCAAGACGCCGTCACATGGATCGCCGATAAAAAGATCGCGCGCAAACCCGACAAGATCCTGACCCGCTCGGTCGCGGCCGTCAGCGTCGGCGTCGTAGACGGCACCCCGATGCTCGACCTCGACTATTCGGAAGATTCCACGGCCGACGTCGACATGAACATCGTGTGCACCGGCGACGGCGACTTCGTCGAGGTGCAAGGCACCGGCGAAGAAGCGGTCTTCAACCGTGCCCAGCTCGACTCGCTCCTCGACCTGGGAGCGAAGGGCTGCAAGGACTTGACGGGTCTACAGGTGAGGGCGCTGCTGTCATGAAAATTTTGTTGGCCAGCCGCAATAAGGGCAAGCTTGAGGAACTTCGTCGCATCCTCGCCGACCACCCGTCGATCGAGCTCGTCGGCCTCGACGACGTCGACCCGTACCCGGAGGCGCCCGAGACCGCGGCGACCTTCGCGGGTAACGCCGAAGCCAAAGCCCTCGACGCCCTGCGGTACACCGGTTTGCCGTCCATCGCCGACGATTCGGGCCTTGCCGTGGACGCGCTCAACGGTATGCCGGGCGTATTGTCGGCGCGCTGGAGCGGCACGCATGGCGATGACACCGCGAACCTCGAGCTTCTGCTGAACCAAATGGGCGACGTTCCGGACGAGCGCCGCAGCGCCGCATTCGTGTGCGCGGTGGCTTTCGCCCAACCGAACGTCGAAACACAGATCGTGTTCGGCCGTATGCCGGGCCGTGTCATCCGGGAACCACGAGGTGCCAACGGTTTCGGTTACGACCCGATCTTCGTGCCGGACGGCCATTCCGAAACAGCCGCCGAACTGTCCAGCGAAGCCAAAGACGCGATCAGCCACCGGGGCGAAGCGCTCCGCGAATTCGCGAAACTGCTGGATTAAATCTCGTAAACGTCGTCCGGGTGCACGACCGCCACCGGGCCGTTGTAGGCGGACTTGGCTTCGCTCAAGGTCTGCTGCTCGTCGCCCCACGGACGCACCAAGTGTGTGAGCAGCAGCCTTCCCACGCCCGCTGCGGCCGCGCATTCGCCCGCTTCGCGGCCGGTCATGTGCACCTCCGGCGGGTTCGGTCGGCCCTCCAAATACGAGGCTTCACACAGGAATGTGTCGCAACCGGAAGCCAGCTCGTCGATGCTGTCGCAGCGTGCCGTGTCCGAGGAATACACGAGGCTGCGGCCCTCGTGCTCGATGCGCACGCCGAACGTCTCCACTGGATGGCACACGCGCCTGAAGGTGAGCGTCAGCGGGCCCAACTGAATCTGGCCAGGCTCGATCGTGTGTATGTCATAGACATCGGACAATGCACGGCAACCATGCTCGCCTTCACCCCCGTAGGCCGTGGCCAGGCGGTCGGCGGTCCCGGACGGACCGTACAACGGCACGACCGGAAACGGCGCGCCCGGGGCGTAACGTCGCATCACGACATATGGGCACGCGTCCATGATGTGGTCGGCGTGCAGATGGGTCAGGACGATCGCGTCGATCGAATAAGGGTCGACATGGCGCTGTAGCGGGCTCAACGATCCGGAACCGAAATCAAGCAGGAGCGTGAAACCCTCCGCTTGCACCAGGTACGCGGAGCAAGCCGAATCCGGCGCCGGGAAACTGCCGGCGCTGCCGAGCACAGTTAGCTTCATGTCACGAAACCTCCGGGCCGCGCATGACGACGTCATGACAAGCGTGCCCCATAACGCCTCGTCGTGGCCCGTTCTTCTTCACTTGACGACCTCCACATCGTCGTTGGCGTCCCACGGCGTGATACCTGTCTGCACACTGGCCAACTGCGGACCAAGGAAACGTTTCGCCATCCGTGCGAAAGCGTCGCCGTCGCCGGTCCCGACGAAACGGTGAGTCGGCAACGGGGCCGTCTCGTCGCACAACATGTCGTGCTCGTTCAGCAGCCGGTAGACGTGCGCGGCCGTGGCTTCGGCGCTCGATACCAAGGTCACTTCGTCGCCCATGACGACACTGATCAGTCCGGCCAGCAACGGGTAATGGGTGCAGCCGAGCACGAGCGTGTCGACGTCTTTGCGTTGGAGGGGATCCAAATAGCCTTGAGCGAGACCGAGCAGCTGGCGACCGGTCGTGATGCCGCGTTCCACGAAGTCGACGAACGCGGGGCACGCCACCGAGGTGACTTCCACGTCAGGTACCGGCAAGAATGCGTCCGCGTAGGCGCCGCTGGCCACGGTGGCAGTGGTGCCGATGACCCCGATCCTGCCGGTTTTGCTCACCGACACCGCCCGACGCACGGCGGGGCGGATCACTTCGACGACGGGTATGTCGAAACGTTCGCGGATATCGGCCAGGCTCGCGGCGCTAGCGGAGTTACAGGCTACGACCAGCATTTTTATTCCCTGGTCGACGAGGTAGTCGCAGATTTCCAGCGAAAACCGCCGCACCTGCGCGATCGGTCGGGGACCGTACGGCGCGCGCGCGGTGTCCCCCAAATAGAGCAGGCGCTCGTTGGGCAGCAGATCTTGGATCGCTCGAGCAACCGTCAGTCCACCGACTCCGGAGTCGAAGATCCCGATTGGGGCATCTGTCATGACTGGCCAGGGTACGCGTCGCCCCGTCAGGGGCTGTGCCTATAGTCCGCAATGTCACGAAAGTGACATCGTTACTCTCGACACAGCCAGCGATGCCGCAGCCGCTTAGCGCATATATGTGCTGGTCGTGGGGCTGTCGACGCGCTCCGCGGGCGCGAACTAAATCATTGTCAACAGGACGATTCCGGCCACGAGCGTCAGCGTGCTGGCGCCCAGAAGCTGCCACGGCAGCCGTCGGAACTGGACCGTGACGAACGCGGCGATCGCCATGAACAAGCCGAGTACGCCCACGGCGCTGAAGGTCGGTTCGAACCATACCGGCGTCGGCCCCATCAGCCGAATCATGGCGATGGCGCCCAGCACGAAGCCTGCGAGTGCCAGAAACAGCGCCCACGCGCATACGCCTATGAGTCGACGCTGCCTCAGCCGCTGTACCGGCTCGATCGGTTCGGATGATGAGCCGGACGTTCCGGACGGGGCCAGCCTGGGCATGCGCCCGGTTCGGCTTGCCGCCTGTGTGTCCGCCGGCTGGGTTTGGGTTGGAGTTTGACTACTCACGTCGGCTGACTCTACCAACAGTCCTCACCTCCCGATACTCGCGAAAGGGCCAAAACATGAGAATGTTTTGGCAGGTATATACCCTGATCGGCTCAGTTTATGCCCACAGTTGCCCGTCGAGTGTGTCGGCGATGTCGTCTATCTCGCCCGAATAGGCGCCTGTCGACAGGTATTTCCACCCGGCGTCGGCCACGAGCATCGCGATGTCGGCTGGTTGGTCACGGCGTTGCGCTTCCCGCGCCAGTCCCAGGGCCGCGTGTAGCACGGCTCCCGCGGACAGGCCCGCGAAGATACCTTCGACGTCGAGCAGTTGACGCGTGCCGCGTAGCGCGTCATGGGAGCCGACCGAGAAACGCCGGTCCAGCACCGATTCGTCGTACAGTTCCGGGACGAAACCCTCGTCCAGGTTGCGCAGGCCGTACACTTGTTCGCCGTATCGCGGCTCGGCGGCGATGATGGCGATGTCTGGGCGTTGCGTGCGCAGATACCGTCCCGTGCCCATGAGCGAGCCGGTGGTGCCCAGGCCCGCCACGAAATGGGTGATCGTGGGCAGGTCCCGGTAGATCTCGGGGCCGGTCGTCTCGAAATGCGCCATCGTGTTCGCGGCGTTGCCGTACTGGTTCAGCATCACCCATTCCGGATTCTGCTTCGCCAGTTCTCGCGCCTTGGCTACGGCGGCGTTGGAGCCGCCTTCGGCCGGCGAGAAGATGACTTCGGCCCCGAACGCGTCGAGCAGCTGTTTGCGTTCGGTCGAGGTGTTCTCCGGCATGACGCAGATCAGCCGGTAGCCGCCGCGGCGGGCTTCGGCCGCCAGGGCTATACCGGTGTTGCCGCTTGTGGGTTCCAAGATGGTGCCGCCGGGCCTCAGGTCGCCCGTCTTTTCCGCCTCACCGATGAGGTATCGCGCGACCCGGTCTTTGACGCTGCCGGTGGGGTTGTGGTCTTCCAATTTCGCCCACAGGCGAACGTCGCTCGACGGCGAGAGCCGAGGCAGGCCGACCAAAGGTGTCTCGCCGATGCTGTCGCTGATGCTGTCGTAACGGGTCATGTCGTTTCCAGACGGTCGTGAGTCGTGGGCACGCAGGAGGTCTGCGTGCCCAACAGTTGATCTAGCCGCCGGCTACGGCCGGCAGAATCGTGACCGAATCACCATCGGAGAGTTCGGTCTTGAGGCCGCCGGTGAAGCGGACGTCTTCGTCGTTGACGTACACGTTCACGAAACGGTGGAGGCTGCCGTCGTCGGTGATGACGCGGCCCTTCAGTCCGCTGTGGCGGGTGTCGAGATCGTCGAAGAGGTCACCGACGGTAGTTGCGGAGCCGGTGACGACTTTTTCGCCGCCGGTGTGCTGGCGAAGGATCGTGGGTATGCGAACTTCAATAGACATAGATAGTCCTTTGTGTAGGAACGAGAATTGCAGAAACCCGCCACGCGCGCTCGCGCGCAGCGGCATTAACAGTCGTAGAGGACGACGTCCGGGCTGTGACCGAACTTATAGGACTGACATGCGTACGGATCCCCGCCGTTTTTACGGTCCGGGACCTCGCCGTACGCCTCAATGGCTTCTTCAGTCACTTGTGAATCAACGATGCGAAACGCACGCACGTCCGCCACCTGCGGATCCTGCGTCGAAATCAGCACGTAATGCGCGTCCGGTTCCCCGGCGAAGGACACGTCGGTGCGCGACGGATAAGCCTCCGTCGCGGTGTGAGAGTGATAGATGATCGTCGGGACTTCATCCTGATCGTCCATTTGCCGCCACAACCGCAACTGCTCGGTCGGGTCGAAACGGTAGAACGTGGTGCTTCGTTCCGCGTTCACCATCGGCACGTGACGTGTTGGCACTCCACTGTCGGCGGGCCCGGCGATGATGCCGCAAGCCTCATCCGGGTGATCGGCACGCGCGTGGGCCACCATGGCCCTCACAAGTGCATGATCGATACGCAACACGTCTTAAAGGCTACACATGACCGGTACGAAATGACCAGGCGTTCAGCCGTCATCGAGCGCGATTCGATAGTGAGTTTCACGACCTCGCGTGGTGAAGCCCACACCCTTCAAGATCGGCGCCGATGTGCTGACCCGCCCCTTCACCAGTGCCATCGTCGCGCCCCGCGCGGCGCCCTCGGCCAGACGTGTCGACAACAGCGCCCGGTACACGCCGCGACGCCGATACGCGGGCAGGACCGCGCCGCCCCACAGTTTCGCCACCGAGGAGTCGAGCGTCATCCCGGCACTGCCCACCGGCTCGCCGTCGACCCGCGCCACGTACCGCAGGTCGGACCGATTCGGCCCCGCCGCCACCTCGTCGCGCAGCAGGGCGATGTCGTTGCGGCGAAACTCGGCGTCGGGCAACGCGAAACCGAAAACCAGGTGATCGACCGTGTAAATATCCGATAGAGACTGTGGCGTGTCGACACGTTCGACCGTGATGTTCGGGGGCATGTCGGGCTCGTCGACGCCGCGCGACAGGTCACGCACGCTGATGTCGAGCTCTTCGGCGACGGTCGCACCCCGCGCGGTGAGCGCGTCAGCCAGGCCCGGCACGGGCGTCAGCGGATGCACCGCCCACAGGACGGCCCTGGCCGCCGATTCGCGCGCCAACGCCAACACCCGCTCCACCAGCACGCCGGGCGCATCCTCGTTCCCCGAGGTGGACAGCACGGTGGCTTCGCCCCGCCACACCTGCAGCCTGATGCCGTGCGCGTCGACGCGCACGGCATCGTGTGGTTTCCAGACCCAGTCCGCCGCTACCGTGAGCAGTTCGTCGCTGTCCATGTGCCCCCTTGCCGTCGCTACCGAACGTCGATGAGATCCACTACGAAGATCAATGTTTCGCCCGGTTTTATCGCCGGGGTCGGGCTCGCATTGCCGTACGCGAGGTGCGGCGGGATGGTGAGTTTCCTGCGGCCACCGACCTTCATTCCGACGAGGCCGCGATCCCAGCCGGGAATGACGACGCCGCGCCCCAACGGGATCGTGAAGGCTTCGCCGCGGTTCCAACTGGCGTCAAATTCTTCCCCAGTGGATAGCGACACGCCGACATAATGGACATCCACCTCGTTGCCGACCTTCGCTTCGGCGCCGTCGCCGACAACGAGATCATCGATCTCCAAGTACTGGGGTGCCTGACGGTTTTCTTTTTCAATAGTGGGGCGTTCCAGAGCCATAAAATGTGAATCCTCAGTAGAAAGCGCACGATGGCGCAGTTGATTTCCCACACGATACAAGAGCACCCTCCGGCGACGAGCATCAAGCGGGGACGGCGAAACGCAACATATTCCACGACTGCGCGGGCAACCGCGCCACGCATTCGCCCCCCTCCACCGTCAACTCGCCCATGGCGACTGGGATCCCGTCCGTCGACACCGACGACGACACCGCCTCGTGCCCCCAGGCGCGGGCCTTCTCCCCCAGCGCCTTCACATCGATCGACAGCGACAGCTGCTGCGCGTCTCGGTTGACCGCAAACAGCGTCACCGCGCGCAGGTCCGGGTCCCAAGTTGCCGTCGTCGACACCAACGGCACCTCGTCGGCCACGTCTCCGGCGTCGTAACACGGCGACTGCGGCCGGGTATGAAGGACCGTCTGGTTCGCGCAGGCCGCCATCAACGCGAACGGGTGGAAGATCGTCTGCCTCCACGCCGGCTTCCCGGGGCTGGTACGGATCGGGGCAATCACGTTGACCAACTGGGCCTGGTTCGCGATGGATACCCGGTCCGCGTGCCGCAACAACGAAATGAGCAGATCACCGACCACGACCGCGTCGGTGACGTCGTAGTCGTCCTCAATGAGGGCCGGGCTCTCGATCCAGGCCCGATCCGTGGGCTCGGTGAAACGGGACTGCCGCCACACATTCCATTCGTCAACGCTGAGACGCATCCGCTTCTTGCGGCCGAGCCGGGCGCGCATGTGGTCACAGGTGGCTACGACGTCGTCGACGAAGCGTTCCAGGACGGCGCCTGACGCCAAAAACTCGGGCACCGAGGTCGCGTCGGGATCGAAATAATGATGCAAAGCCACGTAATCGACATGGTCGTAGGCGTGTTCGAGCAGCTCCGACTCCCACTGGCCAAATGTCGGCATCTTCGAATTCGAGCTACCCGCGGCAACGAGCTCGATATCGGGGTCCACAATGCGCATCGCTTTTGCGGTTTCTGCTGCCAATCGCGCGTACTCGTACGGAGTCTTGCTGCCGACCTGCCACGGCCCATCCATCTCGTTGCCGAGGCACCACAGTTTGATGCCGTGGGGTTCCTCGAAACCATGATTGCGCCGCAGGTCGGACCAGTACGTATTGGCTGGGTGGTTGCAGTACTCAATAAGGTCGACCGCCTCGGTCACGCCCCGGGTGCCCAGGTTGACGGTCATCATCGGCTCGACCCCGGACTTCCTGGTCCACGACATGAACTCGCCGAGCCCGAAGTCGTTGGTTTCGAGGCAACGCCACGCCAAATTCAAACGGTTGGGACGCGCCGTGCGCGGGCCGACACCGTCCTCCCATCGATAACTCGATACGAAGTTCCCGCCGGGGTAGCGCACCACGTTCACGCCGAGCTCGCGCACCAGGTCGATCACGTCGCCGCGGAAACCATCCGCGTCGGCGCTGGGATCGTCGGGGTCGTAGATGCCGCCGTAGATGCAGCGCCCCATGTGTTCCGCAAATGAACCGAACATGCGGGGGTCGACATCGGCCACCACCGCGTCCGGATCGATCGCGACCCGCGCGTCCACGCGAACTCCACCCATGTCTGCCTCCTGTACCGCCGACGGCGTTCGTCCAGTCCCCGTCACCCTGCCACGCGGTGACACGCAGTGGCACGTGTGAATAGCACGGATTTTCATGGAGAAGTACCAACCGTCATGTCGGCGGTGGCGTTGATGTCACTGTCGAAGAATCCGAGTGCTACCGAAGTAGCTCCTATCCGATCCAGTGCTACTTTTCAGCGTCTAACGTAGCGCTCCGAATCGTCAGCGACATCCTGGCCGCCCCAATCGTCAGGCGCGAGGCCGTACTCTCCAGCCGTATCGAAGGAACCCAGGCATCCGAATCGGACCTGGCGTTGTTTGAACTCAATGCCGTTCAAGACAGCGGCGACTTCAAAGAGGTGTTCAACTACGTGAGCGCCTTGAACCGCGTCACGGCCCCCGACCGGCGCTTGCCCCTGAGCATCCCACTTTTGCTGGAGGCACACGAAACTTTGATGCAGGGCGTACGTGGCGGATACGCAACGCCAGGCGAGATCCGACGCAGCCAGAACTGGATCGGTCCACCCGGATGCACACTCAGTAATGCCACATACGTTCCGCCTCCCATCGCACACTTGTGGCCAAGCCTTGACGCACTCGAAAAGTACCTATATGCGGCCGACGAGCTTCCTCCTCTTGTCCGTATCGGGCTCCTCCATTACCAATTCGAGGCCATCCACCCGCTTATTGACGGCAACGGGCGCGTGGGGCGCCTGCTCATCGCATTGTTGATGCTCGAATGGGGATTGCTGCCTGCGCCACTTCTCGACATTTCTGCATGGATCGAACCCAGGCGGGACGAGTATTACGAGAGGTTGCTCAGAGTATCGACCCACGGAGAATGGTCACAATGGCTGGAATTCTTCATTGTCGGAGTAGCCAGCCAAGCAGCCGACGCTGCTGCAAGAGCGCAACGCCTCCACCAGTTGAGGGAGAAGTACCGGCACCAACTGGTCACCACGCGAGCGTCGGCGATGCTCCCGCAATTGGTGGACTCACTGTTCACCACGCCCGCCATGACCATCCCTCACGCCCGCATGCTCCTCGACGTGACGCACCGTACCGCGACGCTTCATGTAGAAAGACTGGTCACCAACGGAGTCCTAATAGAACTGCAATCGCCGAAACGCACACGTTTGTTCATCGCACAGGAGATCATCGATACGGCCGCCGACACCGCAGACTGAAGTCGCCGCCAGTAGGCTCGTGATCATGTCGAACAGCGCAACTACGGGCACGTCGGTGTCTCTACTCACCGACCGGTACGAATACACAATGGTGTCCGCTGCCCTCGCGGACGGCAGCATCAACCGGCAATGCGTGTTCGAGGTCTTCGCGCGCAAGCTGCCGCCAGGACGCCGTTACGGAGTCGTCGCCGGTATCGGCAGAATCGTAGAGAGTCTGGCCGATTTCTACTTCGACCCGGACGACATCGCGTTCCTGCGCGATAGCGGCATCGTCGACGACGCAATGGCCTCATGGCTACGCGACTTCCGCTTCCGCGGCGACATCGACTGCTACCCCGAAGGCGAGCTGTACTTCCCCGGATCACCAATCGTTACGGTGTCCGGGACCTTCGGCGAATGCGTTCTGCTCGAGACGCTGCTGTTGTCGATCATGAACCACGACTGCGCGGTCGCTTCCGCCGCGGCGCGCATGGTCACGGCGGCGCGGGGCCGCGCCATCATCGAGATGGGTTCGCGCCGCACCCACGAGGAAGCAGCCGTAGCCGCCGCCCGCGCGTCCTACCTCGCCGGTTTCGCCAGCACATCGAATCTCGCAGCCGGACGCCGCTACGCCATTCCGACTGTCGGCACTTCGGCGCATGCGTTCACGCTGCTCCACAACGACGAGGTCGCCGCCTTCCAGTCGCAGGTCGCCCAGATGGGTGTCGACACGACCCTTCTCGTCGACACCTACGACATCAGTCAGGGCATCAAGAACGCGATCGCCGTGGCTGGCCCGAAACTGCGTTCGATTCGCATCGACTCGGGCGATATCGATGTCATGGCGCATCAGTCCCGCGAGTTGCTCGACAGTCTCGGCGCCACCGAAACCGCGATCGTGGTCTCCGGCGACCTCGACGAATACGCGATAGCGGCGCTCGCCGCATCCCCCGTGGACGTATACGGGGCCGGCACGTCCGTCGTGACCGGGTCGAAAGCCCCCACCGCGAACCTGGTGTACAAGCTGGTCGAAGTGGAAGGGCGGCCAGTAGTGAAACGCTCGGAGAATAAGGCGACCGTCGGTGGACGCAAGACGGCGATCCGACGTCATAAGCCCACCGGCACCGTGATCGAAGAGGTCGTGGTTTCGCAAGGAACACCGCGCAGCCAGCCGGGAGACCGACCGTTGCAGACGGCGTTGATCCGCAACGGAGAGCCAGTCGCCGATCTGCCAAATCTCGACGATTCGCGGCAACACCTGCGGGAAGGACTGATCTCGATCCCGTGGGAAGGGCTCAAACTGTCGGCCGGCGACCCCAGTGTTCCCGTCGTGATGAGTTAGGCGCCGACGCGCGGCTTACCATCCAAAGTCACGCCGGCCTTAGTCATCTCCTGCAGCGCCGTTTCCGTCGTGGTGTCGGCGACGCCCGCGGTCTTATCTAGCAGCACCGTGGTGTCGAAACCTTCCTCAACGGCATCCAAGGCGGTTGCCCTCACGCAGTGGTCCGTGGCGATACCGACGATGTCGACGGCATCGACATCGTGGTCGCGCAGCCACCGCACCAACGACACTTCGCCCGCATTGCCTTCGAAACCCGAATAGGCGGCCGAATAGGCGCCCTTATCGAACAAAGCCTCCATCGGGGCCGTCATGTCTGGGTGCAATGCGGCGCCCTCGGTCCCGACCACGCAGTGCGGCGGCCACGTGTCGACGAAATCGGGTTCCGGCGAGAAGTGATGGCCGGGGTCGATGTGGTAGTCGCGAGTACCGACCACATGGTTCCAGCGGTCCGCTTCGGCCGCCACCATCGACGAGATGTCTCGCGCGACGGCGGCACCGCCGGCAACGCCCATCGATCCGCCTTCGCAGAAGTCGTTTTGAACGTCAACAATGATCAGTGCTCGTGCCATAACACAAGCTTAATGGCGCGAACCGAGAAAGTAAGGCTCGCCCTGACCCTGTTTCTCGGATCGACTCATGTTGACGCTCCTTGGAACGTCGAAGCTCGCGCCCCAACTGGACTTGCCGCCGCGCCTTGGAAAACTGCCACCAAAACGGCACCACCGACAAAGCGATGAGGCAGGCACCGGTCGTCACGAGGGGGTTGTAGACCGCGAAACGGTCGACGCCCGCGATATCGGGCGTGTCGCTGACGGGGGCGAACCACTGGTCAGCGGCTAGATATGCGTGGACCCCGACCAGCAGCAGGCACGCCTGAAGGATTCCGGCCCAGCGCGACAGGAGGTAACCGCGCGCGCCCGATATGAAAAAAATGATCGCCAACAGCGCGAATACAACCACTGTCACCATCACGGCACGATTCGAATATGTCGGTGCAAAGGTGGACTGGGACGCGTTCGCCGCGACAACGGAAACCAGAAGAGCAGAGGCGCCGCCGAAGACGAACAGCAACGGCAGCAACCACAGCTTCAATCCAGACATGCCCCGAGGCTAAACCACCTGCGCAACGAAAAATCGAGGCGACCGTAGTCACCTCGATTCCTCGTTTTCCACGTTTAGTTATTCCTCGGGGTCTTTCTTCGCCCCGTCGGGATCGTCACCGCTGTCGCTCTTGGCCGACGCTTTCTCCAGCCTCGCGCGCTCCATCGCCATCCCGAACTTCTCGTCGAGCGCGGGACGCTCGCTGCGGATGCGTGGCATCCGGTCGAAGTTACGCAACGGCGGCGGGCTCGACGTCGCCCATTCCAAGCTCGCACCGAAGCCCCACGGGTCGTTCGCGGTGACGATGCGGCCGGCCTTGAACGACTTCAACATGTTCCAAATGAACGGCAGCGTCGAAGCGCCCAGGATGAACGCGCCCACTGTCGAAATCATGTTCAAAGTCGTGAAGCCGTCGCCTGCCTGGTAGTCGGCGTAACGACGCGGGAAGCCTTCGTTACCGAGCCAGTGCTGGACGAGGAACGTGGTGTGGAAACCGATGAAGGTCAACCAGAAATGGACCTTCCCGAGCCGCTCGTCGTACATGCGGCCGGCCGCCTTCGGGAACCAGAAGTACACACCGGCGTAAACGGCGAACACGATCGTTCCGAACAGCACGTAGTGGAAGTGCGCCACGACGAAGTACGTGTCGGTGACGTGGAAGTCGATCGGCGGGCTCGCCAACAAGACACCCGACAGACCACCGAACAGGAAGGTCGTCAAGAAGCCGATCGCGAACAGCATCGGTGTCTCGAACGTCAACTGGCCACGCCACATCGTGCCGACCCAGTTGAAGAACTTCATACCCGTCGGCACGGCGATGAGGAACGACATGAAGGAGAAGAACGGCAGCAGAACCTGGCCGGTCGCGAACATGTGGTGCGCCCACACGGACATCGACAGCACGGCCACACCCAGCGTCGCCGCGATCAACGTCTTATAACCGAACACTGGTTTTCGGCTGAAGACCGGGATGACCTCCGTGATGATGCCGAAGAACGGCAACGCCACGATGTACACCTCGGGGTGACCGAAGAACCAGAACAGGTGCTGCCACAGCATCGCCCCACCGGTCTCGGAGGCGAAAACGTGTGCCCCCAATAGTCGGTCCGCCAACGCGCCACACAGGGCCGCCGTCAGAATCGGGAAGACCATCAGCACCAGCAGGGACGTGATCAGCACGTTCCAGGTGAAGATCGGCATGCGGAACATCGTCATACCGGGCGCGCGCAGCGTCAGCACGGTCGTGATGATGTTGACCGCACCAAGGATCGTTCCCAGACCGGACACGACCAGACCGACGAACCACAGGTTGCCGCCGACTCCCGGCGAATGCACCACGTCCGACAACGGCTGGTACGCGAACCACCCGAAACTAGCTGCGCCTCCGGGGGTCGCGAAGCTGGATAGAACGCTCAAGCCGCCGAGGGCGTAAAGCCAGTAGGCGAACGCGTTCAGACGGGGGAACGCCACGTCGGCCGCGCCGATTTGAAGCGGGATCACATAGTTGGCGAACCCGAACACGATCGGCGTCGCGAACAGCAGCAGCATGATCGTGCCATGCATGGTGAACAGCTGGTTGAACTGTTCCACGGACAGGAACTGCAGACCGGGCTGTCCAAGCTCTGCCCGCATCAGCAGCGCCATAAAGCCGCCGATGCCGAAGAACAAAAACGACGTGACTATGTACATCAAGCCGATCTGCTTGGCGTCAGTCGTGCGCAACGTGCGTGCCAACCACGAACCCTTGGGTTCTCGGCGGACCGGCCACGGTCGCGCAATGATCGGCTTCGGCGAAACCGCTGTCACCTGCGGGCCTCCTGAATTCTGTCTAGCCAACCACTTCTTGGGGCCGAAACATCTTCGCAATGTTCACGTATGGCTGGCGGTGGCAGAATAGCCCGTCACCGCCTTCGACATTCCGTCGGGTTCCATATCGATACGGCCAGTCCAGCTCGCAATGTATCGCAGGCTTTGAGCGGATGGCCTGCTGTGGCTCAAGCTGGCAGCGCATGCCCGATGCGAATCTCCACGTCGCTTCGGCCGCGCGTGTCGAAACGGCCATACGAATGTTCATAACGTCACAAATTCATCTGCGAACCCGCGGGAGGCGAATTCGCCGTCGGCACGTGCCGACGCTCTCCGGCTCGCGTCGGCTCGAGGCATCGACGCTCAAGTACCACCGGACGCGCCGATAAGCCCGGGACATGTGCGCTGGGCAGCGCCCGTACTCCTCGGGTGATCCCGGCGCCTCACCGTTCGTCGAGAAACTTCACCGTGGCGGTGTCACGACATTCCGCCGCGACGGACTCCCGGGTCGAGAGCGGCCGCCACTCGCTTCACCAGCAGGGCGGTTTCGTAACCGACCAGGCCGAGGTCACAACCGGCGCGGGCCAACACGGCGACCTGGGCCCGGTCGCCGACAGCCATCAGCAACAGCACGCCCTCATCCATGTCGACCACGGATTGCCGCACCCTGCCGGCGGTCAACACCTTCGCCGCGCCCGTGGTGAGGCTCGCCAAACCGCTGGTGATCGCCGCCAGCTGGTCGGCGCGGTCCGTCGGCAGGCCGGCCGACACCGCCAGCGCCAGACCGTCAACCGAGACGGTCAATGCGTGTGCCACGTCCGGAATCTTCTGGACGAACGATGTAAGCAGCCAATCCAGCTCACCGACCTGGCCCGCTTGCTGTGATGTGGTCATCAGTGCATAGTCCTTAATCACTCAGGGGGACGTAGAACGAGGTCTCGTGCTACCGAAAGTTATCGGTTCCCGACGATTCTGCGGCGGCAATGCCACCCGCGAACCCGGACAGCCGGGTGCGCACTTCGTCGGGGTCCAGCGCTTCGTTATCGGCACCACCACCCGGATTTGGGCTGGGCTCGTCGCCGCTCACCGAGCCCGGTAGCAACCGTGCGCCGGGGCGACGTTGTGGCAAGTTTCCATCATTCACGTTATAACCGCCATTTGCCGGGGACTGGTGTTGTGACGCAATCGCCTCTCTCGCCTGGTCGTATGCAATATCGCCGGCGGCCGAGCGCCAGCTGAGCGATCCCGGGGCTTGGGACGGCGAATCGCCGGAACCAGTCGCTGGCATGAACCAGCCGGTCTGCCCGGCGGGCGTCGCGGGGACGGAACCAGTGCCGACGCTAGGACGCGAAGACGCTGGCGCCGCAGCATCGATGCTGGCGCCCCGGTGTGCGTCCGGCACGATGATCGCGTTCGACCCCGTCGAGGGATCGCCCGTGCCGGTCTGCGGCCCCGCCGAGGGCTCGGCCGTCAACGCCAGCGGCGAACCGGTCGTCGGCAATTCGTCCGCCGGCATCCCGGAGCGCGGCTGCTGCGGCACGGCACCGTAGCCCTCCCCTTCAACCAGCGTGTCCGGAATGCGCACGACCGCCAAAGTTCCCTTGCTCGACGTGGAATGCAACTGCACGTCGATGTTGTGGCGCGCCGCCAGCCGGGCAACCACGAGCAGACCCATGGTTCCCGCCAGCGACGAGGTCAGTCCCGACGGTTCCGCCAGGCGCTCGTTGATCTCCTCCACTTGTTCGGGTGTCAGACCGATACCTTCGTCTTGGACGCTGATGACAAGCTCGTGCACCGTGTGGCGCGTACCGACGCGCACTGCGGTGTTCGGCGGCGAGAACAGCGCCGCGTTCTCCAACAGCTCCGCCAGCAAGTGGACGACGTCTCCGACGGCGCTGGCCGCGATGCGCGCACTTCCGGAGTCCTCGATCACGACGCGGTCGGAGTCCTCGATCGCGGCTGCGGCTTCAGCCACCGTGGTCGCGGCCGTGGCTGCATGGTTGTGGCGGCGTCCGGGGTCGCCGCCGGCGAGCAGCAGCAGGTTCTCTTCGTTACGCCGCATGCGTGAGGCCAGGTGGTTCAGCGTCCTGAGTCGGCGCCTGCCTTCCGGGTCGCGCTCGATCTCGGCGAACTCTTCGAGCATCTGCAGCTGGCGCTGCACGAGGCTCTGGCCGCGTCGCGCTAGCGCGATCATCATGGCGGCGACGTCGAGCTGCAGCAGCGCCTGGTCCGCGGCGAGACGCAGTGCACGCCGGTTGACCAGGTCGAACGCCTGGGTCACGGCCCCGACCTCGTCGGACGAGCGGCGTTTTTCGGTCAGCACTGTGGCAGATTCCGCCAGGAACACAGCGTCGTTGACCTGTTTCTCGCTGCGCGCTTCCGTCATTTCGGCGACAGCGTTGGGCAGGGTTTCCTCCGCCGTCGTCAACGCGTTGCGCCGCAGGCGGCGTAGCCTTCGGCTGATCTGCAACGCCAGCAGCGTCGCGGTCGCGAACGCCAAACCGGCGACAGCGAGAACGAACGCACCGGTGACGATGGCGTCCTGCTGTGCCTGCGACTCCATGTGTGCGGCCGAATCGCCGAGGTCTTCAGCCAATTGGGTCTCGACCTGGTGCAGCTTGTCGACGTAGCTGG
The DNA here is from genome assembly GCA_019112895.1 of Candidatus Stackebrandtia faecavium. Lineage (GTDB taxonomy): Bacteria > Actinomycetota > Actinomycetes > Mycobacteriales > Micromonosporaceae > Stackebrandtia > Stackebrandtia faecavium. The sequence continues at coordinate 18,834 of DXIM01000006.1, read as the reverse complement.
ATTGTGCGAATTCCCAGTCGCCGCGGCTGTAATCGGGGGTTTTGCCGGCGAGCAGCATCGTGACGATCTCAGTGGAGCGTTGTACCGGCGGACCGTTGACGGTCGTCGCGTACAGCCCCTTCGCGCGCGGGTTCGCGGCCCGGTAGAACTCGCCGAGGCGTTCGTCCCGCACGGACGTGTACTGGGCGAGCCGGTTAGTGACGTCCGGTTGCGACGATGAGGCGGACATGAGGTTTCCGACGACAAAACGCTGATCACCGGCGGCCTGTTTCGCGCCCGCGAGCGAGGACAGGGCGCGCGCCTGCTGTGCCAGTTCGGGGTCGGCGATGTAGTTCGGCAGCGCGTCGGCGACGTCCAGCACTCGGTGCGCGATCGACTGGTACACCTCGAGCCCGTGCGTCACCTCGGGGTCGGAGAAGTTCCCCTCTCCTTGAGCGAACTGGTCGAGGGTTTCGCGCGCGGTCTCGATCTCGGACGCAGCGCCTTCGGCGGTGATGAGGACGGCGCGCAGTTCCGGAACCTGCTTGCGGACATCCTTTGAGGATTTGACAAATTTTTCAATGAACTCGTCGGTGCGGTCTTTCGCATCGTCAAGCTCTTCGCCGTAGGAGTCGCCGTTGTCGGCGTTGCTTTGCGCCGTCGCCGCTACTTCGTCTTGCCCCACGTGCAAGATTTTCGCGGTGGACGTGGTCAGGTCCGCCAGGACGGTTGCGCGGGCGGCATCGCTGTTGGTTTGCAACGCGCCGCCGACCTGGATGGTGCCGAGCGCCAGGACGCCCGCGATCGCGGCGGCAATGGGCAACATGAGCCTTAGGCGCACCGAGGTCCGGCGCGAAGTTGCCTCGCCTTTAGCCATTGTGGGGTGAGCCTTTCGCATTCTGGTATGGGGCGGTGGTGGGCACCGCGCGGGGGTTACCGCCCCGGTTGCTGACGGCCTGTCGGGATATCCTTACGTGTCTGCGGGGGGTAAGCCAAGACCGCGGGGCATTTTTTTCATACAGTTACCAAATGGTAATCATTGCAGTGTTCAGGTGACGGCGGCGAATTCCTGCACGTTAGATGTCGGCCCGGACACGATGAGAAGGTCGCCTTCGACGACGCTGGTTTCGGGGCGCGCATAGGTGAAATCTTCGTCGGCCCGCTTGATTCCCACAACCGTCACGCCGTATCTGGACCGCAACGCGGATTCCGCCAATGTGCGGCCGATCGAGTCCTCGGGCGCACGAGTCTTGACAATTGCAAATCCGTCATCGAACTCCATAAAGTCGATCATTTTTCCGGTCACCAAATGGGCAACGCGTTCGCCCATGGCAGCTTCAGGGTAAACCACGTGGTCTGCGCCCACACGTTGCAAGATGCGCCCATGCTTGGCCGTGATGGCTTTCGCCCAGATCTCATTCACCCCCGCCTCCTCGACCGCCAGCACCGTCAGCACGCTCGCCTCGATGTCCGTGCCGATCGCTACGACGACACGGTCGAAATCGCTGATCCCTAGCTGTTCGAGCACGACCGTGTCGGTCGAGTCGCCCTGAACCACGTGCGTGAGCGTTTCCGACCAGCGCTGGACGAGGTCGGCGCGCTCATCGAGCGCCAGCACCTCATGGCCCATCCGGACGAGCGATTCCGCGACCGCTCCACCAAAACGACCGAGACCGATCACGAGTACCGTGTCGTGCCCGTGTGAGTGTCTACGTTTCGGCGACATGTGAATCCTCCTGGTGCTTAACGAATCAACCAATGATCGGACGGGAATCGGGGAAACGGAAGCGGCGATGCCGCGCACGCAGCGCCAGTGCCGCCCCCAAAGTGACGGTGCCGACGCGGCCGGTGAACATCAACGCCACCAAGATCAGGTGGCCGGAGTCGTTGAGTGCCCCCGTGGCTCCGGAGGACAAACCGACCGTGCCGAAAGCGGACGTGGCGTCGAACAACAGCACGTCGAAGGGCAGATTCGATACCGCCATGAGGGCTATGGTGCCCACCGCGACACAGCCGACACCCAGCAGCGCGACCGTCAACGCGCTGCGCTGGGCGGCGGCTGGAATCGTGCGACCAAACATGGACACGTCGGGTTCGCCCCGCAGTTCCGCCCAGATCACGAACGCCAACACGAAGAACGTCGACACTTTGATGCCTCCCGCTGTGCCCGCGGAGCCGCCACCGATGAACATCAACACGTCGGTGATGGCCCAAGTCTCGGGCTTGAGGTCGGGTATCGGCAAGATGTTGTAGCCCGCGGAACGCGGCATGACCGCCGAAAAGGACGCGGCATGCACGCGTTCGAGCAGCGTCATCGGCCCCAGCGTGTGCGCGTTGTCCCATTCGACGACGAGGTAGGTCGCAAACCCGACGGCGAGGAGTACCGCCGAGCCCATCAACGTGATCTTCGTGTGTAGCGTCCATTTTGATGGACGAAACGTGCGTCGAACGAGCTCGACGATGACGGGGAAACCGATGCCGCCGATCAGCGCGGCCACCGCAACAGGCACCGTGACGACGGGATCGTGGATGAAGGTTTCAAGACTGTCGGTGTGCAGCGCGAAACCGGCACTGTTGAAAGCCGAAACCGCGTGAAAGATGCCGTGCCACACTGCGGTGCCGAACTCGTATCCGTATCCGAGATAGAAACGCAGGCTCAAGACGACGGCTGCCACGCTCTCCACGATGAAGACCACAACCGCGACCCTCAAGACAACATTCCTGATGTTGCCGAGGTCGATGCCTTTGGTTTCCACCTGGGCCGCGAGCCGCTCTCGAAGACCCAGCCGACCGGCCACGGCCAAACTCAACAGCGAAGCAAGCGTCATGATGCCGAACCCGCCGATCTGCACCAGGCAGATCAACACCAGCTGGCCAAACCCCGACCAGTACGTGGATACGTCCACGACGGTCAGTCCTGTCACGCACACACCCGACGTAGCGGTGAAGATGGCTTCGACGAAGGGAGCGGAGTCGTCGCCGTTCCTCGAAATCGGCAACAGGAGCAATGCGGTACCAACCGCGATGGCGCTCAAAAAGGCCAACGGCACGATTCGTGCGGGGTTGCGCAGGGATTGACGCACGAGTGGTGATTATGCCCCACGCAATTCCGATTCGGCGGCAACAACCCCCTCGAGTCGACGTGTCACATTTACAACGTCATCGACGGCGGATAGCGGCGCGGACGCATCAGGTCGACCAGCTGCACCGCCAGGTCGAACAGAACGCCGCTACGCCCGGGCGGCGCCACCAACTGCACGCTGGCGGGCAGGCCGTCGCCGCGCTGCCCGACCGGCACGACGAGCGACGGGAAACCGACCAGCCCCCATGGCGCCGTGAACGCCGCGGCTTTGGCACTGGTGCGAATGTTGTCGCGCAGGCCCAGCTGGGACCACGTTTGAGCGACCGGAGGCGGCCCCGCCAGGGCGGGGGTCACAAGGACGTCGAAGCCGTAATCGTGGAACCATTCGCGGGCATGGTTGCGTGTCCGCACTCCGTCGCCCAGCAGACCGCCGTACGGCGAGGTACTCGCCGACCGTTCACCGATCGACGCCAGGCGACGTGTCCTGCGTTGCAGCCGAGTGCGCGTGTACGGCCGGGAACGTTCGTGGGCCGCGGCCGCCCACGCGCTGAACGATGCACCGGACGCCCGCGGTCCGAGCGCGGGAGCAGCCCGATGAGTGTCGTGGCCGATAGCCGTCAGGTTCCGAACCACGTCCAATAGCGACTTGACCGTGTCCGAGTCCGATGTGAATAGCTGCCCCTGAAGGCCCGGCACTTTAGGAACGAGCGGCTTATCGCTAGCCGCGATGCGCAGCCGTCCCGGCTCGTTGATGTGGTAGGACGGCGTGCGCGACAGCACGGCATGGCATTCGGCCGCGTCTTCCACGGTTGTCGCCAGAATCCCGGTGTTGCCCTGCAGCCACGGTTGCGGATCCCGGCGTTGAGCCGCTGGATCGTGTTCGAGGCTGACGGCCACCAAACCGCAGGCCGCGGCGACGGTTCGCGCGCCGCCGGCCGTTCCGGGGCCGTCCGTGGCGATCGCGATCGGCGCGGTGCCGTCCGCCACCGCGACCGCCGCGCCGCCGGACGGGCCGGCGACTCCGCGGTCAGCACGCCACGGGTTTGCCAACGGGTCGTCGCCGTCGTCAGTGGCAGCCCACAGGCCCAATTCGCTGGCGCGGGTCGAGCCCAGCACGACCGCTCCGGCGCCCCGCAAGCGCCGCACCATCTCGTGGTCGGTAGCGGAGACGGCCTGGCGCGTAGTTTCGGAGCCGTGGCGCGTGGCCTGCCCGGCGATGGCGAACCGTTCGCAGACCACGACCGGGACCCCGGCCAGCGGCAAGCTGGCCAGGTCCGGCAGTTCGTCGATCATGGCGGCTTCGGCGAGCGCGGTCGTGGCCCGGGTCGCGGTGAAGGCGCCCGAGATTGCGGCGGTTTCATCGCCCGCGGCGATGTGTTCCGCCACGATCGACGACGCCGTCGCATCCCCTCGTCGTACCGCTCGCGCGATCTGGCGCGCGGTGGCACGTTGCCAGCTCACGAAAACGCCTGGGCCAGATCAGCGATGAGGTCGTCGACGTCTTCGATGCCGACCGACACACGCACGAGATCCGACGGGACCTCGAGCGGCGACCCTGCGGCGGAGGCGTGCGTCATGCGGCCGGGGTGTTCGATCAGCGATTCGACGCCGCCGAGCGATTCGCCCAAAGTGAACACGGACGTGTTTTCGCAGACCTTCAGCGCCGCTTGTTCGCCGTCACGCATCCGGAAGCTGACCATGCCGCCGAACCGACGCATCTGTTTGGCAGCGATTTCGTGTCCAGGGTGGCTTTCCAGGCCCGGGTACAGCACGGTCGACACCTCGTCTCGGCTGTTGAGCCATTCGCAGATGCGCTCGGCGTTGTCGCAGTGGCGTTCCATACGTACCGCAAGGGTTTTCGCGCCGCGCAGCGTCAGCCAGGCGTCGAACGGGCCGGCGACGGCGCCGACCGAGTTGGAGTAGAACGCGAGCTCGTCGGCCAAGGCGTCGTCGTTGACGACGAGGCACCCGCCGACGACGTCGGAGTGGCCGCCCATGTATTTGGTGGTCGAGTGGACCACGGCGTCGGCGCCGCTGGAGAGCGGTTGCTGCAGGTACGAGGACGCGAAGGTGTTGTCCACGAGGAGCAGCGCGCCGGCATTGTGGGCCACTTCGGATATGGCCGCGATGTCGGCGATGTTCAACAGCGGGTTGGTCGGCGTCTCGATCCACACGATTTTCGTGTTCTCGTTGATCGCATTCCTAATCGACTCCACATCGGATACCGCAGCAGGGGTGTACGTCAAACCCCAACGGCTGGTGACCTTGTCGAACAACCGGAACGATCCACCGTAGGCATCGTCGGGAATGACCACGTGGTCGCCCGGTTTGCACACTGCACGCAGGAGCGTGTCCTCGGCGGCCATACCGGACGCGAAGGCGAAACCGTGGCGGCCGCCTTCCAACGCCGCGACACATTCTTCGAGCGCGAGCCGGGTTGGGTTCTTAGTCCTGCTGTATTCGTACCCGTTGCGCATTTGGCCGACGCCGTCCTGCAGATAGGTCGAGGTGGCGTAGATCGGCGTGACAACCGCACCGGTTGTCGGGTCTGCCTCTTGGCCGGCGTGGATGGCGCGGGTCGCGAATCCGTGGTTAGTCGATGTCATAAGTCCTTACGCTAGCCGACTCGCCTCCGGCAGCGGGCGCCCAGTGACGCCGTTAACGGTCGGAGCTGGGCCCCATCGACCGTCGAAAACGGTGGCACGAATTCATGATTCAATCCCTGCAGGCAGCGCCGTAAAGTCGAATGCGTTGCACACAACGACCACCAAAACCTGAGGACGGATTTCAATGGGCGACAACACCTACGTAGACGACTTTGACGGCGACGGCGTCGACGACACCGTCCATGTCTACGACAACGACGGCGATGGCGTGGCGGACACCTATTCCGTTGACCTCGGCAGCGACGGTCAGACCGACGCCGAGCTCTACGACCGCAACGAAGACGGTTACGCCGAAGAGTTCGTCATCGACAGCAACGGCGACGGAACCGCAGACGTCGCGGGCTACGACGAAACGGGTGACGGCGTGACTGACACCTACTACGCGGACACAAACTACGACGGCACCTACGACGCCACCATTGAGGACAAGAACCAGGACGGCGTCGCAGACAACGACCCCTACGCTTCGGCCTAAACCACTACCTCCGACTCGAATAGGTACTGGCTCCGCCATAGGTGGATCTACTTGACGGATCCACCTTTTTTCATCCCTAAATACATTAAGGCGTTTCGCCGAACACCAGGCCGAAATACTGCGCGTGGTTGGACCGGCAACGACTCGACACGCAGAAAGGTACAACCATGGACTTTCCCGACATGAGCTTCGAAGACGTCCCCCAGGACGGCACCGAAGAAGACGTCCCCATGGACGACACGACGACGGAAGAAACCGACCCGGCAGCCGAAGACCCGCTGGCCGAAGACGACCTCACCGCCGAGGACGACACCTCCCCTCAGGACGAGACGGGAGAAGCCCCTGCAGGTGAGGACCAGACCGGCAGCGAAGAAACCACTGAGGAAGAAGGCGGACGCGACGCAAGCGAGCCGCTGGTGCCGGACGATGACGGCGAGCAGAGCCAGGACAGCACTGCGCCGCAGGACGAGGCCGCACCGGGTGAGGAACAGGCACCGGGCGAACCCGCACCAGGTGAAGAACAGGCACCGGGCGACGAGACCGCACCGGGCGAGGAACAGGCACCGGGCGAGGAACAGGCACCGGGCGAGCCGTCTGAGGACCAGATCAGCGAGGAGCTCGGCCAGTCGTTGATCGGTGAGGCCCCTGGCGCCACCGTCACCAGCGACATGCCAAGCGAAGATGGCCAATAACTTTCGTCAAACAACGAACGAACATTCATATGTGGGTGAGTGCACGTGGGCTCACCCACATATGTCGTTTCGGGGCCCGCGTCGTAGCCGAACATCGACCCGCGACGCATACTTGTACGCATGACGGACATTCACCCGGTACTCGGTAAACCACTGTCGGGGCCGTGGCCCGAAGGCTACGAGCGCGCGATCTTCGGGATGGGCTGCTTCTGGGGCCCGGAACGAGTCTTTTGGCAGACCCCAGGGGTCTACTCGACCGCCGTCGGCTACAGCGGCGGCGACGGTCCCGCCAACTATCCGCTCGTGTGCACGGGAACGACCGGGCACGCCGAGGTGGTCCAGATCGTTTTCGACCCGAAGGCCGTGTCCTACGAGGAACTTCTCAAGATCTTTTGGGAGAAGCACGACCCGACACAGCGCAATCGCCAGGGCAACGACATCGGCTCGCAATACCGTTCCGCGATCTTCGCCACCACTTCGCAACAGTGGAAACATGCGCAGGCCTCGCGGGACCACTTCGCCACCGCGCTGAACGATGCCGGGCACGGCGCGATCACGACACAGATTGAGCTGCGCGACGACTTTCATTACGCCGAGCCCGAGCACCAGCAGTATCTGCATCACAATCCAGGTGGCTACTGCCCCAGCCATGCCACCGGTGTCGCCTGCACGATCTGATTTTCGACTCCGCGGCTGAATAACGGGACCTCGGCTGGCGTGTGGACTTAGGCTTGCCGCCTGCATAGAAGGAGGCGGTATGGCCGCGACACACACGTCGAACATCGACGACAGCGTGAATCATTTCCCGCGACCGGCCGCGTTGCCGTATTTGGCGGTGCGCGGCGCTGCGGATGCGATCGCCTGGTATTGCGACGTCTACGGTGCCGAACACGTCAAGGAGCCGTACGTGATGGACGACGGTTCGATCGGCCACGCCGAGCTCGACTTCGGCGGCACGACGCTGTACCTCGCCGACGAATTCGCCGACTTCGGGCTTCTCGGACCGACGGCGGACCACCACAGCGTCAGCCTCATGTTGCCGGTCACCGACACCGACGCGACACTGGAGCGGGCCCGTCATGCCGGTGCACGCATCGAGAGGGAACCGTACAACGCCTACGGCGGACGTAACGCTTCGCTGATCGACCCGTTCGGACACCGCTGGATGCTGTATCAACCGTTGCCGGGCGCATAACCGTTCAGCCGGTCAGGTTTTGTGCATGCCCGACCTCGTACTGCCACACCGACGCCGCGACGATCATGTCCGTCGCGGCGTCGCTTTCGCCTTCGCCACGGAAGCTGTCGACCGCCTACGGCGTCTCCCCACGTTCATAGACGTGAATGCGGTCGGTTTCGATAAGGTCGGCGGTTATCGAAAAATCCAGGCCACCGGGCGCGCGCCGCGCCTGTTTCACGACGTCGATACAGCCGGCGAGATACTGCTCGCGCCTGGCCGGTTCGACCGTCAATGTTCCCGCAACAATGATCATCGCGCCCCACTATCGATGCCTGGCAACGAATCCGGACATCACGAGGCGCCCGCGTGCATGTCGCACCTGACAGGAACGTCACCGGCGGTCCGTGCATAATCGGGCACAGTGAGCACCAAGGTTCCCAATGGCACTCGTGTGACGATCGCACGGGCAGTGGCCATAGCCGTGAAATTGTTGCGCGCGCATCGTTTCGCCGTCATCGTGGGGATGCTGTGCATTCAGGGCGCTCTCGTGTGGACGCTTCCGCTGATGACGGCCTTGCTGCGCGGCGCGCTCCACATTGTCGGCGTTCGCGGCATCAACCAGGACACGATCGGCGAGGTCGCGACCTCGCCGGCAGTACTACTCGTTTTCTTGGGCATCGCCGTGACGGCCACCGTGCTGATCCTCACCGAGATCACCCTGTTCGCGGTCATCGCTCACCTCGCCCTCGATGGCAAGCGCCTGACGTTCACCAACGTCTGGCAACAGTCGAAAGCGACGGCACGTAAAGCCGCCAGCCGGCAGGGCCCGCTGCTCATCCCGTACCTGACCCTGCTGCTGCCCGTATCACAGGTCGGTTTCTCCTCCGTCCTGACCGCACACGTCGTCGTACCGAAGTTTGTCAGCGGCGAGCTGCTGAAAACGACGTGGGGCGGAATCGTCTACGGCGTCGCGAGCGCCGCGATCGTATACCTGATCTTGCGGTCCGTGCTGTTCCCCGCCCTCGTCTGCCGCGACGACACCACGATCGTGCAGGCATTGCGCGGCAGTTTCCGGATGACGACGTGGCGGACCCTGATCGGATTCGGCACGGTCATGTTCACGGCTGTCCTAGTGGCTTCGCTGACGCTCGCTCTCTTTGTCGGGATCGGGGCGGCACCGGTCGCGATCTGGCAGACGCACGCCAGCGCAGGGGTCATGATCGGAGTGCTGGAACTCGTCCGGTTCTTCGTCACCGGTGCCGCGGCAGCGTTCCTGTCGTTCTTCTTCGTCGCCTACGTGCGCCTCACGCACGGCCTACCCGCTGCCGGCCCCAAACCGGACCGTTCCGCAGCGCGCACTCGCACAGCCGCGTTGACACTCGTCGTGCTGGCGGCTTTTTTCGCGTCACCCCAGGTCGTGGGCGCCGTCAATTCGGCCACCTTCGCTGCTGGCAACTCCCCGGAAATTATCGGGCATAGGGGTTATCCAGCCAGAGCGGTCGAAAACAGCATCGCCGGGATCCGCGAGGCCGCCGACGCCGGCGCCGACATGGTCGAAACCGATATCCAAGAGACGCGCGACGGCGGCATCGTCGTTTTCCACGACGTCGCCTTGAGTCGGATGACCGGCGATAGTCGCAACATTTACGAACTCACCGAGGCGGAGGCCACCTCGCTCACGCTGCGGCAGGACGGCCGCACCGCCGACCTACCGACGCTGGCCGAGTTCGTCTCCGCCGCCGACGAGCAGGGGGTGCGATTGTTGGTCGAGGTGAAGCCTCACGGCAAGGAGCCCGACGGGTTCGCCGGTCGAGTCGTCGAGGAGCTCAACCGTCTCGACCCGGACAAGACCCACATGATCCAGTCGCTGGACCGCGACCTCATCGACGACATCGGACGCATCGACCCTGACCGTGACACCGCCCACGTCGTCGGATTCCAGGTCGGCGGTCTTCCCGCAGGCAGTTCCGACAGTACGGCCGTCATCGAGGACTGGTCCTACACCGACCGCATTCGCACCGAGGCGCGACGCGACGGCCGCGGACTGTACGTGTGGACAGTCAACGACCTCGACCTGCTCAACGACTACGTCGCTCGAGGTGTCGATGGAATCATCACCGACGAGGTGGCGCTGGCCGAGACCTCCCGGCAACGGATCGGGGCTGGTCCGATCGCGTTCTATTTCGCACGTGCGCGGGGTTTCGTCGCTATCGAGTGAGTCTCTTCCATCCGATAGGCGCTCACCCGGTCGGCCTTCGCGAGGGTAATGGGACAAATGGCCTAAATTCGTATTTTCTAATATTACAAAGAGCCACTTTCGGTCTTCGCAATGAATTCGGACGATGGGCACTGTGGGCCATCAATGACCATTAACGATGGCGCCATTCTCAATGGTCATTGAATACAGTCCGGACAGGAAACCGACTAGACATCCAGTAATACACAACTGCTAATCTCGCCGAATGAAAAAATACCGCCTCCTGGGCGCCCCGACCGCCATAGTGGTCATGGCTTTGGCACTCGTCGGCTGCAACAGCGAGACGGCGCCGGACTCGGCATCGCGAGAAGGACAACAAGACTCCTCAAAATCTGCATCCTGCACACCTCCGGGCTCCAAGCCCGGTTCGGCAGAACCCAACGGCGAGACGCTCCCCGCAGACGCCGAGCCCAATACCGATGGAAAAGCCACCTTCGGAGAAACGGCGCGTTTCGAAATAAAAGGAGCCCCGGTCGACATAACCATCCAGGCCCCCACCGAAACGACCGGGAACCCGCAGTTTCCGCTGGCCGAAGGCGAAGTGGTCTGCATGGTCGCAATTCACCTGGTACAGCACGAATCCGACGGGCCCGCGAACATCGGCCTGGATGCGTCGAATTTCGACGCTGTGACCGCTGACGGCAGCACGACCGGGGTTGCCACCGTCGATAACAACATCGAGGGCGAAGACGTCACGGTGAACGAACCGACCACCGGATTCGTATCCTTCACGGTGCGCCCCGACCAACAGCATCTTGAATCGGTCACAATGGACGGGTTTCTCGGTGATTTTTCGGCCACCTGGCAGTTCGAGTAGTGCCCGTGTTGCAGTCTTGAAAGCCCGCCCTCATACTGCTGCCACGCAGTCTATTCGGTGCCCAGGTCGGCACTCATCTGCTGCGCCATACGGCGCTCACCCCGGTAACCGCCCGGATCCAGGTTCTCGATGACGGTGACGCGGTTGGTGTCGGACTGATTCTGACTGCGCTTCGCCTTCGCCTCGATGGACTCGATGGCGAGTTCGACGCCCACTATGGCGGCCATCTGCTGGTCGACATACGACCGTGGCGCATCCTCGATCGACCACGGCCGGTCCCGCCGTCGCTCGTGCAGGTCGCTCAAGTCCGAGACGGCAGCGCGCACCCAGTCCGGGTCTCGATGCACCGTGGCTCGGCCCCGGAAATGAACGGCCGAATAATTCCAGGTCGGGGCGACACGGCCGTGCTCTTCCTTCTCCGTGTACCAGCTCGGGGTTATATAGGCCTCGGGTCCGGTGACGACCGCGAGCGCCGGCGTGGCCTCGCCAATAGTTCGCCACTGTGGATTCGCGGCGGCCATGTGGAAAATCAGCCGGCCCTCGCGCCATATGATCGGCAACCTCGTGGCGATAGGAAAGCTGTCGGCGCCGACAGTAATCAGCTCGGCAGAACCCACCTCATCCACCAATGGCCGCAACTCCGCCTCATCCATCGCGTATGGACGCGGTATCCACATACTTCTACCTTGACCGTTCCTGACCCGAGTCTGGCGCGGGCATCGAGTATTGCGCCGCGCCGACAAAAATTGATAAACGCCCATGCCAGCCTATGCGCCGCGCCCGCCGCCCGCCAATCATGTGGGGCACCGACGGCAGCGCGCACCGGCTGCGTCACCCTCGAGCGAACCGTGCCACCCAACGACGCTGCCACGGCGTTTCGACAGCCCGCTTCGTGTAGTTACGACGCACCCAACTGACGGCCTCTGCATCCGAGCATCCGGTGAGCACGACAAGACATGCCAAGACTGTGCCGGTACGTCCGACACCGCCCGGACACGCACATTCGACGCGTTCCCCACGATGCATTGCGCGGTATGCGGAAGTGATCGCCGAGACCGCAGCCGCGCGCTCCTTCGGCACGCCGAAATCGCGCCACCAGATCCAGTCCTGATGCCACGGCATCGCGGCAGCGAACCGGCGGCGCGTGCGCGCAGTGCCCAGGTACAGGCCGTACGTCGGCAAAACCCCGCCACCGGGAACTGTGCGCAGGCTGCGTGCCCGCACGCGGGTACCGTCCGGCAACGTCAGGGCTTCGGGCAGTGCCGACGTGCTCACGGGAAAGCCTCGCCCGGTTCGGCAGCGGTCGCTGTCATTCGACCCGCTGCAAGCCGCCGGTGTCGACGTCGTAGAGGAAACCGCCGACCTCGATGTCGTCCGAGATCAATGGGTGGGCATGCACCCGGGCCACATCGTCACGGATCGCGGCCGGCTGGTCGGCAATCGTGCCGATCGACATCCACGACGCATCCACGCCGCTGGCGTTCGTGAGCCTGCCCTGCATCGTGTGCTCATCGGCCATGGTCATCGCACAGCGGGTGTGCTCGATGATCATGATGCGGTTCACGCCCAGCAGGTTCACGCCCAAGGTGAGCGCAACTAGCGCCTGATCTGTCGCCCGCCCGCCGGGGTTACGCAGGATCTTCGCGTCACCGGGAACGAGACCGACCATCCCGATCGGGTCGATTCGCGAATCCATGCAGGTCACGATCGCCACACCCGCGCGGGCGACACCATCGAAACCTCCCAACGCGAACGACTTTTGGAACTTGCGGTTCGCAGCCAGCAAGTCTTCGAATGGGTCTTGCGGTTCGAAATTCACGAATTCACACTAACGCTGCGGCTTGGGCGGTCGAATCCTTTCCCCCTTGGACTGTGGGATTTGCCCCGCACCCGTCTTTGACGACGCGTCCCGGTGGGACGGCCGACGCTGCGCATCGAAAACCGAGTGCCTCTCCCGCCACGACCAGCCGTGTCTCACGCACGCGGCTCGCAGTTCCTCGAGCGGGAATTCACGCATCCGCCACACACTCACATCCGCTCGTGAGTCGGCGATGTACAGGCGCGGCAACACGCGCCCGCCTCTTATCTCCACCCCGTCGCCGTCATCGCGGCGCCATGACTGGGCCGGACCGACACCGGACCGAAACACAATCCGATCCCCCGCCACCTCGAAGCTGCTGCGCCACCGGACACGGGACCTCGCCTGCACCACGGCGACGACCAGCAAGCCGCCGACGAGCACTGCGAACGCGACCGTAGTGAAACCGGCGCCGTTCACCGACGCCACGCGTTCGGCCGAAACCGCCAAAGCCGCGACCACGACCACGACGGCGACGGCTGCCCCGGCAGCCACCGCCCGCCGGCACGGTCGTGCGGCAGCCGGCTCCGCGTGGATCACGCTGACACCGGCGCCGGCCCGCTCAACCTCACCGTGGTCCGCTTCGAATGCCATCGAGGCATGGTAAAGCCGACAGCACCGGTTGCGGCGCTGTCGGCTTGAAGTGTCGAGCTACACCGACTGCACGTATGTCAAGAGGTCCTGACGGGTCACAATGCCCTTGGGTTTGCCGTCGACGAGAACGGTCGCCGCGTCGTCCTTGGCCAGCAGCTCCACCGCACGCGACACGGGCGCCCCGCCACCGATCATCGGCAGGGACGGACCGATGTGCTGTTCGACCCGGTCGTGTAGGGACGCACGGCCGGCGAACAGCGCGTCGAGCAGGTCGCGTTCCGCGACCGCACCGGCGACCTCGCCCGTCATGACTGGCGGCTCGGCCTTGAGCACTGGCATCTGGGAGACGCCGTATTCGCGCAGGATGCCGATCGCCTCGCGGATCGTGTCGTTCGGGTGCACGTGCACCAGCTGCGGGATCGAGTCCTGTTTGGCCTCAAGCACGTCGGAGACTGTCGTGTCGACGGTGCCGGCACTGAGGAAGCCGTATTCGGTCAGCCAGCCGTCGTTGAAGATCTTCGACAGGTATCCACGGCCGCCATCCGGCAGCAGTACCACGATGACGTCGGTCGGTTTCGCCTTACGGGCGACCTCCAGAGCCGCCTCAACCGCCATGCCGCAGGACCCTCCGACGAGCAGGCCCTCCTCGCGCGCGAGCCGCCGAGTCATCTCGAACGAAGCGCCATCGGAGACCTCGACGATCTCGTCACAGATGTTGCGGTCATAGTTGGCGGGCCAGAAGTCCTCGCCGACACCCTCGACAAGGTACGGACGACCGGTGCCGCCCGAGTACACCGAGCCCTCCGGGTCGGCGCCGATGACCTTCACCGGGCCCTGGTCCTTCAGGTACCGGCCCGTTCCCGAAATTGTGCCGCCGGTACCGACACCCGCCACGAAATGGGTGATCTTGCCGTCGGTTTGGTCCCACAGTTCGGGGCCGGTGGTCTCGTAATGCGAACGCGGGTTGGCGGGGTTCGAATACTGGTCGGGCTTCCAGGCGCCCTCGATCTCCTCCACGAGGCGATCGGAGACGTTGTAGTACGACCGCGGGTCTTCCGGCGCCACAGCGGTCGGGCAGACCTCGACTCGGGCCCCGTAGGCCTTGAGGACGTTGCGCTTATCTTCTGACACTTTGTCCGGGCAGACGAAGATGCACTTATAGCCCTTCTCCTGCGCGACCATCGCCAGACCGACGCCGGTGTTCCCGCTCGTCGGCTCCACGATGGTGCCGCCCGGTTGCAACTTGCCGGACTTTTCGGCCTCCTCGATCATCCGGGTGGCGATGCGGTCTTTGACACTGCCACCGGGGTTCACGTACTCCACCTTGGCCAGCACGGTGGCCTCGATCCCGGCGGTTACATGCCGCAGCCGCACGAGCGGCGTGTCACCGATGAGGTCGATCACTGAATTGACGTAACGCATGACCAAAGCTTAAGGCGCAGCCTTCGTGTCCCGACACTGCCCGCTCCATGCAATCCCCTGCCGCGGCGCCGACGGTCCCGCCGCCGAGGGAACCGCTTCACCGGCGATGGCGCGTCCGTTGGAGGACACCAATGTCACACCCGGTGGGTATGTTGTGCGCGGAAGCAACCGGTCCGGTTGTTTTCCGTCGACGCCGCCGCAGCGGCCATCGCCGCCACATATTGCCTGTTTGACCATTTCGCGTCCGTCGCCTCCTCGTTCCCGCCCGCTGTGCCCGCGGTTCGGCGCCGTCTCGCTTGTCGAACAGGAGCACCACCTATGGCTCTTCAACCGCAATACGCACACATGGCGACGTGCCTGGAATTGGTCTCGGCTTTCCGGGACCACGCTCAGGACCGACGCACCGTCAACACTCACGTCGATATTTACTGCGGCCGCTACGGAACCATCATGCGCAGGCCGGACATCGTGGTGGTCCACACCGCGCAGCGTGAAGGCCCGGTACCGGCCGCGAACCTTCTGCTCGTGGGCGACGTGTGGGTGTCCGACACCCGCAATATCGCCGGCCGGCTCGACGATTACGCCCAGGCCGAAATCCCGTGGCATCTTTCGGTGATCGCGCTGGCCGACACCCACCATATTTTGCTGCGCCACCTGCAGGCATACGGCGGATACGAGGTGGTCGCCCAGTCGGACACAGCCGGCGTCGTGGGCTTGCCGGCGCCGTTCGGTTTCAGTTTCGACGTCGCCGCCCTCGAATAGTTCTTCACGGTTTTGGCCGCAGCCGGCACCCGTTATGCTGCGGCCATGCCAGAAGCCGTGATCGTCTCCACCGCCCGCACCCCGATCGGCCGTGCCGTCAAAGGGTCGCTTCGACAGCTACGTCCCGACGACCTCGCGGAGCGGGCGATCCGTGCTGCCCTCGACAAAGTCCCGCAACTCGATCCGACGCTTCTGGATGACCTCTACCTGGGCTGCGGGCTTCCGGGAGGCGAGGCGGGTTTCAACATGGCCCGCGTCGTCGCCGTGATGCTCGGTTATGACCGTCTTCCTGCCGCGACGCTCACGCGGTATTGTGCTTCGTCGCTGCAGACGACCCGCATGGCTTTCCACGCCATCAAGGCCGGCGAGGGCCACGCGTTCGTCTCGGCGGGAGTCGAGGCCGTCTCGCGTTACGCGCGCGGAAACTCGGATGCGTTGCCGCCGGAGGCGGCCGAGATGGTCGACGGTTCATGGAAGAACCCACGGTTCGCGCAGGCGCAGGAGCGCTCGGCGGAGGCGGCGGCAGCCAGCGCTGATTCGTGGCACGATCCGCGCCGCGACGGGCACCTACCGGACATCTACCTCGCCATGGGGCAGACCGCTGAGAACCTTGCGGCAGTCCGCGGTGTCACGCGTGAGGAAATGGACGAGTTCGGTGTCCGTTCGCAGAACCTGGCACAGGCGGCGATCGCGGATGGTTTCTGGGCCAAGGAGATCACGCCGGTAACGCTTCCCGACGGCACTGTGGTGTCCGCGGATGACGGTCCCCGCCCCAACGTCACTATGGAAGGTGTGCAGGGGCTGAAGCCGGTATTTCGCCCCAACGGCACCGTCACCGCCGGCAACTGCTGCCCGTTGAACGACGGCGCCGCCGCGGTCGTCGTCATGAGCGACACGCTCGCCGAGCGCCTCGGGCTCACGCCGTTGGCGCGCATCGTGTCCACCGGTGTCACCGCGCTGTCTCCCGAAATCATGGGGTTGGGACCGGTCGATGCGTCACGGCAGGCGCTGCGCAATGCAGACCTCACCATCGACGATATGGACCTGGTTGAGATCAATGAGGCGTTCGCCGCGCAGGTTATCCCCTCCTATAAGGATCTCGGCGTGCCGCTGGAGAAGTTGAACGTTCACGGCGGAGCGATCGCCGTGGGCCACCCCTTCGGCATGACGGGCGCGCGCATCACCACGACGCTGTTGAACGGGCTCGAGCACACGGGTGGACGCTACGGCCTCGAAACCATGTGTGTCGGCGGCGGTCAAGGTATGGCGATGGTTCTCGAACGGCTGTGACCGCGGCACCGCCCGCTACGGATAGAGGCATGCGCTGAACACAGCGCGACATGAACCGAACTCCTCGTGTTCACGCCGCGACCAAACCGGCATCGGGATCGTTGAATCGATTGTGATGACTTGGACCCCGCAATTCAGCTCGCAACCTCCATCCGTCGGGCCCACGGCCCTCAGTGTTCACCACGCATCCGAGGCGGTGGGCGCATGATCACGCAGGAAGCCTCGGCTCCGGCCGTCAAGAGCCACGCCCACATGGACGACGTCATGCAGACGCTGTACCCCCGCGGTGGGCGTGCCCGTGGTCGGCGCGTGCAGCACATCGCCGTCCCGAACCGCGCGACGCCGCGTGTTCTTGTTCCCGCCGACTCCCGCAAACTCGCGATCTCCGCGCTGCTGCGGTATGCGCGCCCGGCGTCTTTCCTGTCTCGTACGAAACGCGCTGCCGCGGTTGCCGCCTTCGCGACCGGCACCGACGCGGTGTTCCTTCCGGACCGGATCGTCACGCCGGTGGACGGGACGGATATCGAAAGCCACTTGAGATCCACTCTAGGCACGAATATCTACATAGGTATCGCGATCGGTCCGGCGCGCACCAACCGCAAACCGGTTTTGCAGGTGCTCAACTCGACGGCCGACACGATCGCCTTCGCCAAGCTCGGCGCCAACTGGTTGACGCACGAGCTCGTCGCGAACGAGATCGCGGCGCTGCGCGAACTGGCGCCCACGTCGCTGCTTCATGTGCAATTCCCGCGCATCCTGCACGCGGGCGCCTGGAACGGCCACAACCTGCTGGTACAGGAGGCCCTGCCGGGTTGGCGTCGGCCGCAACGCCTCGACTACGTCAGGCTCGCGACGGCGATGAACGAGTTGGCCACGTGCCGCGGGACGAAGATCGCCGCCGTGGGCGAAAGCCCCTACGCCGCGCAGCTTCACGGCAAGCTGGCTCTCCTGCACGACCGCACCAACGCGGGCTCGGTGACGCTGACAGAGGCGGCCCGGAAACTCCTGGAACTCCACAGTCACCACCTGGTGCAATTCGGTGCGTGGCATGGCGACTGGTCACCGTGGAACATGTCAATGCAGGAGGACACGGTACTGCTGTGGGATTTCGAGCGCTTCGCATCCAATGTGCCGGTCGGTTTCGATGCGCTGCATTACGCGCTTCAAGACGACGTCGTCACGCATGGGACGGGCGCCGACACGGCGGTCGCGACGCTACTGGACGAGGCACCACACATACTCGACCCCTTCAATGTCCCCTATGACATAGCCCGCACGATCGCATCGTTTTACCTGGTGGATTTGGCGATCCGCTACCTGTCCGATCGCGCCGTCGGCGGCACCGGTCTCGACGCGGCGAGCCGCACGCTACTGCCCGCTTTGCTGCACCACATATCGCGCGAGGCATACGCGCCCACAGAAGAAGCCGCCGACAACGTCTAAACAGCGATACAGCTGAAGGGGGGAAGCTGCGTACGACCGTTATGCAGCACAGGTATTGCCACAGGAACGAATACAAATTCGCGGTTCGCTGCGACGGGCAAGGCAAGCCGGCACACATGCCCTGGGCCGGTTGACGGTTGGCCCCCGCGCCTTGCCCAAGTATCTGGTGTGTGGCGGATACCGTTGCGGCGCTTCGCTGCTGTGTCGCGCACTGGCGAAACACCCGGCGGTCTTGGCCCCGCGTCTCTACTCGAGTCTTGATTACTTCGATGTGAACTACGACCGCGGGATCGATTGGTATCGCGCGCATTTTCCCACAC
>DXIM01000047.1 GCA_019112895.1 Candidatus Stackebrandtia faecavium | reverse complement strand
GGCGACGATGGTGGTGATGACGGCGGCGACGATGGTGGTGATGACGGCGGCGGTGATGACGGTGGCGGCCCGAGCATCCCGGAGGATCCGGGCGAGCCCAGCGGCCGCTTCTTCGACTAGCCTCGCGTGGCGCCGTGGTGCCCTGACCAGTCGGTATCCTATGAATTCACGGTGTGTTTTCTCTTCATAAGAATGTGAAGATTCGCCGCTGGATAGACACGCAGGGTTTCGTTTGAGACAAAGTGGAGGTGGCGGCGATGGCTGCGCAGGTGCCGGAACGCGACGAGAAAGCGGTGCGTGCGCTAGTCGAAAACATCGCCGCCACCTTCGCCGACTGGGGTTTCCCCCGCATGGCCGCCCGGGTGCTGATCCTCGAAATGGTCTCCGAGGAGGACACGCTGACGGCCTCCGAGCTGGGCGAACGGCTCGGCGCGAGCCCGGCGGCGATCTCGAACGCAGTCAAATACTTGACGCATATCGGCATGTTGACGAAAGAAGCCGTGCCGAACTCGCGGCGCGACCGTTACCGTGTCACCGATCAAAGCTGGTTCACCACGAGTGTGCTGAAGGCGGGGTTCATCGAGCGGCTCGCGGCGTCGGCCGACGAAGGCATCGTCGCAGTTGGCGGCCAGGACACCAACGCGGGCAAGAAATTGTCGGAAATGCGTGACTTCTACAGCTTCCTCGGGCGCGGTATGGCCGACCTGATGCGGCAATGGGAACGCGAGCAAGCCCAGGCGCATGAAAGCATCGACGAACCCGCATAGCCGCTGCGCTTGCATCGCTTGCACCTGAAAGCTTCCGTCGTCTCACTCCGGGAAGGAGGAGTCCGCCGCGCTGGGGAGGGGCTGTAGCATTGGCGCCTGTGCTCGCCAAGGCAGGATCGCAACCTCGATGTGGAGCCGCCGAGCACGCGTTTTCTAACCGCTGTGCCTTATTTAGGAGTGCGAACGTGCGTGGTGTGGTTCTGGCTGCAGGCCAGGGTCAACGTCTCCGACCGGACACGAATGACCTTCCAAAAACTTTGCTTCCCGTCGACGGTGAAACCACGATCCTCGATATCGCGTTGCGCAACCTGGCTTCGGCCGGCATTGACGAGGTGGGTGTCGTTGTTGGTTACGCCGCCCACGCGATCGAGGCGCGGCTCGACGCGATGCGTCGCCGCTTCGGTTTGACGATCGAACTGATCCACAACGACCGGGTCGACTGGAACAACGCTTACTCGCTGTGGCATGCGCGGGACTTCTACGCGGACGGGGCGCTGCTCGTCAACGGCGACACGGTCCACCCGGATTCGGTCGAGAAAACGCTGATTGCCGCAGATAAGGACGGGATCTCGCTCGCGACCGATGCGGTCAAACGGCTCACCGACGAGGCTATGAAACTGCGCGCCGACGCCTCCGGTGCGGTCTCCAAAATCACGAAGAACATGCCGGTCGAGTCGGCTTTCGGCGAATACATCGGGGTCGCCCGCATCGATTCCGGTATCGCCGACGCGCTCACGTCGGCGTTGGAACGCACGTGGCGCAACAACCCGGACCTGTACTACGAGGACGGTTTCCAGCTTCTCGCCGACGAATCCCCGGCGAACCTGCACGCCGTATCGATCGGCGAAACAGAGTGGGTCGAGGTCGACGATCACGCCGACCTGGCCGTGGCGCGGGAGGTTGCATGCCGCTGCTAGCACGCACTCTCGCTTCGCCGCTTGCGGTCGAGGTGCACGCTGGCGCGATCCGACACCTCGGCGACCTGCTGGCCGACCGACGGATTTCCGCGGGCGGAGACGTCGCGATAGTCGTGGGGCCGGGCGTCGGGGCCGAAGCGGCCGAGCTGGCCCGCACCGGTTTGCAGCGTGCCGAAGTCATCACGATCGAAAGCGACGCCGGGACGCACGCGGGTGCGTTGGCGTTGTCGCAGAAGCTGCGTTCACGCAATTTCGATGCCGTGGTCGGCATCGGTGGTGGCAAGGTCGTCGACACCGTCAAATACGCCGCTTTTCAGCGGGGTCTGCCGATGGTCGCGGTGTCGACGAGCCTGGCGAATGACGGGATCGCGTCCCCGGTAGCGTCGTTGGACCGCGACGGCCACTCGATTTCGTACGGCGTACACATTCCGATCGCGGTGATCGTGGATCTCGATTTTGCGCGGCGTGCCCCGAGCCGCCAACTGCGTTCGGGGGTCGGCGATGTGTTGTCGAACTTGAGCGCGACAGCCGACTGGTCGTTGAGCCACGCGGCTACGGGCGAAGCCGTCGACGGGTTGGCGCTCGCGCTGTCACGCGCCGGGGCCGAGTCGGTGCTGCGTCACCCCGGTAGCGTGCGGGACGACGACTTCTTGTCGTGTCTGGCGAACGCGTTGATTCTGGGCGGTACCGCGATGGCGGTGGCGGGCGAGTCGACGCCGTGCAGCGGAGCGTGTCACGAGATCTCGCACGCGTGGCAGGAGCTGCACCGTTCGGACGCCACCCATGGCGAGCAGGTCGGTGTGGGGGCCTTGTTCGCGACCCACCTGCGCGGCGATTTGCGCTTGTTCGCGGAGATGGCGGCAGCGATGCGTCGACATGACCTGCCGCGCACGCCTCAGGATCTGGGGCTTACTGTGAACCAGTTCGCGGAAATCGTCGCGTATGCCCCGCGGACACGCCCCGGTCGCTACACCATTTTGGAGCACCTCGCCCTCGATGCTCCGGTGCTCCTTGACAGGATTGTGGACTTTGTCAATGACCTCGACTAGAACTATCCAGGCCTCCAAGCGCCGGACCCCCAGGACTTTGGGCCTCAGCGCGATGTGGCGCCACCGTCGCACTTTGAGGGTGTTGGTCCAGCGCGACCTCGCCGTCAAGTATCAAAAAACGGTGATGGGCTATTTCTGGTCCCTGATCGAGCCCCTCGGTATGGCCGCGATCTACTGGTTCGTGTTCGGCCTGATTTATGCCCGCGAAGGCGACCTTCCCGAGGGCGTGACGTTCGGCCTGTACATCGTGGCGGGGATGTTCGCGTGGATGTGGGCGAACCAGGCCATGTCCGAGTCCGCCACGAGTTTGACGTCGCAGGCGAGCCTGATTACGACGATGCGCGTGCCGCGGGAGTTGTTCCCAGTGGCCCGAGTGATCGCGCGTTTTGCGGAGTTCCTGGCGGGCCTGCCGGTGCTGATCGGTTTCGCCATCTTCGGCGGCGGACAATTCGGCTGGAATTTGCTGGTCTTGCCGGTAGCCGTGTTGTTGCAGGCGGTCCTGTTGACCGGGTTCGCGTTTATATTGGCGTCCGTCAACGTCCTGTATCGCGACGTGCAGCGGTTCATGCGCTTGGCGATGCGGATCTTGTTCTACGCCACGCCCGTGATTTACCCGATTGGGAAAATCATGGATCTCGATAAGCTCCCGGATCTGGCGAAGACCATTTATCATCTCAACCCGCTCGTCGGCGTCATCGAATTGCATCATTATGCCTGGATAGCGGACGATCGCTACTTCTCGCTCACATTCGTTCTCATCAATGCGGCGACGGCGATCGCGGTCCTGTTCTTCGGCCGTTGGCTGTTCCATAAGCTCGAACCGAATGTGCTGAAAGAACTGTGAATTCGTTAGAATTTACTGCTACGCCAAATTCCCATCCATGCGTGAGGACGACTATGTGCAGCGCCAACCTGCCCCATGAAGCCGAGTCGATCATTACCTCGGGCGCGGTCCGTCCGCGACTGACCTTCCTGGGGGTTGGCCCGCTGGGCGGCACCTATGCGGCCTGTTACGCCGAACTCGGCTACGAAGTGCTGGGTTACGACGTCGACGAAGGCCGCGTCGAGAAGTTCTCGGCCGGTGAATTGCCGTTCCACGAGCGCGGCCTCGGCGAGCTCGTGCGCAAAAACCTCGACAACGGACGCCTGCGGTTCACGACCGACATCGACGACGTTGCTGAATTCGGCGACGTGCATTTCGTTTGCGTCGGCACCCCGTCGCGGCGCGACTCGGACTCGGCGGACCTGTCATACATGGAAGCGTGTGTGACGTCGCTGGTCCCGAAACTGAAGCGCGAAGCGTTGATCGTTGGTAAGTCCACTGTCCCGGTCGGTACCGCCGCCTGGGTGCAGCAGCTGATCGACAAACACGCCCCCGGTGACGTGCGGATCGAGGTCGCCTGGAGCCCCGAGTTCCTGCAGGAAGCCAACGCGGTGCAGGACGTGCTGCGTCCGAACCGCGTGGTTTTGGCGGCGCAAACCGAATGGGCACAGGACCTGCTGGAAGCTGCCCATAAAGGCGTGTTCGAGCTCGCCGCCCAGGAAGACCGCGAGGTTCCGCTCGTCGTCACCGATTTCGCTACCGCGGAGCTGGTCAAGGTCGCGTCGAACGCGTTCCTGTCGACGAAGATTTCGTTCATCAACGCGATGGCGGACCTATGCGACCGCACCGGCGGCGACGTGACCGCGTTGGCGCGGGCGATGGGTTTCGACGAACGCATCGGTCACAAGTTCTTGCGCGCCGGAATCGGCTTCGGCGGCGGCTGTCTTCCGAAGGACCTGCGGGCGTTGGCTGCGCGTGGGCGCGAGCTCGGCGCGGGTGAATCGATGCGGTTCCTGTCCGAGATCGAAGACATCAACATTGGCCGCCGCACCAGAGCCGTCAGGTTGGCCGCCGAAATGGCCGACCGCAGCAACGGCCCCGCCGGCCCGGAACTGGGCGGCCTCAACATCACGGTCTTGGGCGCGACGTTCAAACCCGACACCGACGACATCCGTGACTCGCCGGCCCTGGACGTGGCGCGCCGCATGTCGGCCGGCGGCGCCACCGTCACCGTGTACGACCCGATGGGTATGGAGAATGCCCGGGTCGCGCAACCGCAGCTTAAGTACGCGCAGGATCTGCGTTCGGCCGTCACCGGCGCAGACCTGGTGTGTGTGTTGACGCCGTGGGAGGAGTTCCGTCACTTGGAGCCCGCGGCATTGGGCGACCTGGTGGCGCACCGCCGCATTCTGGACGGCATGAACAGTCTCGACCCGCAGTTGTGGGTGAACGCGGGCTGGCAGTACCGCGGTATGGGGCGTAACGCTTCGGCGTAGCCGTCACACCGATTCGGTCGCGCTTTTCCATTCTTTGGGCCGCGCGAATCCGGTTTCGGTCTGGCTCGCATGGTAGAGGTCACCGTCGGTCGCGAGCGCGGCCACGGTGACCTTTCCTTGTGGCGACACAGCCAAGCTCGGCGCATGCATCAGGTGCGGGCCGTAGGAGCCCCATTCGAGTTCCATCGCGCGCGCGGCCGTGTCCACGATCGCGAAACTGACGGTGCCGTAGTCGTTTCGGGAAGCGAGCGCGACTTTGCCGTCCCAATTGGGCGGGGCGGCGGCAGCTACCGTGCCGGCACCGCCTTCGCCGTCGAGGTCGTGGCCCGCGGTATCCCAGTTTTGTTCTTCGTGCCCGCGGTAGTACGCGCTGAGGCCCGACGATTCGGAGCGGCGAACGACCAGCATGGTTCCGCCGTCCGGCAGCGCTATCGCCGTCGGTGGCCCGGCCGGAGCGGTCGTGTCGATGACTTCGTGGTGCCATTCGTTGTCGTCGGGTTCCTGCCACCAGCGTGCGACGCCGTTTTTAGCGGCCCCGAAGATCTCCAGGTATCCGTCTGTGGAGGTGACGGCGCTGAGTCCGTCTTGGATCGTGGAGCCGTCGACGCGTTGCCAGTCGGTGAAGGAATTGTCGCGTTCCTGTTTGCACACGGCGAGGTGTCGTTTGGCGTCGCGCACCGCGACCACGAGCATCCCGTCGGAGTCGAGTGTGGCGGTTGGCGTGCCGATGCTGCGTCGTCTTCGGGGGTCGGATGCGCCGGATTCAGGGTTGCCGAGGTTAGTCCAGGTCCCGTTGGCACCGGTGAACGTGAACGGCCGGATGACGATGTTGCGTTCGTGCTCGGCCGGTGTCGTGCCTGTTGTGGCCTCGACCCCGAGGGCGTACCAGACGTCGGCTTTGTTAGGTATGAGCTGCACAGTGGGTAGTAGCTTTGGGCTGCCATTGTCGCGGGTGCGGACCCATTCGGAGCCGCTTTCCTTGCGGTAGCGCACGAGCCCGCCGCGTTGCGACGTGATTGCGAACGGGGCACCGTCTGCGTTGTATTGCAGCCAGTTCGTTGCCGCCGGGTACCGGTGCACGGTGCTGGCGCCGAATGCGTTGCCGATGCTGGGTTCGCCGATTTTGAGGTCCCCGCAGCCGGTTTTCACGTCGCAGGAACGGTTGTCGTTCCAGGCGTAGATGTCCGTGTAGCGGGTTTTGGTTTTCAGCGCTTTCGGACTGAGATTTCGGGGCCAGCGGCGGTTGTAGTACCCGCGGTAGGCCTCGACGATCGTGTTGTGGCCGCCGCCTTGCTTGTGCCATTTTTCGACGGTGTCGAGCGCGATCAGTCCGACGGTCGTGTGGTCGACGTGGTCGGAGTATCCGTCCTGATCGGAGTACTGGGGGGTGTTGGCGTTGTGTTGCTGCGGATCCGGGTCCGGGTCGAGGGTCCGCACGACGACCGGTTGGTACATCTCGAGCAGCCGTACGAGCGTGTCACTGAGTTCGGTTTTGCTGTAGGTGGTGGGCTTGTCGATGGGCCCGCCGTCGGGAGTGAGGGTGTCGTGCGCGTGCGTCTGCTCACTCCACAGGTGGCGGAGACGTTTGCCGGTGGATTCTGGTGATTTGGCGCTGTCTTCCCACAGGTTCAAAAAGACCAGATGGATTTGGGGCGCTTCTTCGAGCGTGGCGAGCTCGACTTCTTTGCCACCGAGGTTGAGGATTTCGCGGCGCCATTTCGCGTGCCGGTTGGTTTCGACCATCTCGGCGTATGCGGCGCGCAGCCCTTCGTACCGGGACGCGACGTAACCGTTGAAGTTCGTCGACAAGTCTTTCTCGTTCCCGTTCTTGCCGTTACCTTCGCCGCCGGTGATGCAGACGTTGATGATGCCGTGCCCGGCTTCGACGGACGTTTTGACGTCCGGGTTGAAGAAGTACAGGTCGTCGTCGGGGTGCGCGATGATGTGCAGATGATTGATGAGGTTGGTGCCCTGCGTGCTCGGATTCGACGCCGACGGCAGCGACATCCAGCCGCCGACTCCAGCGATGCCGACCGCGGATGCCCCGCCCAGCACTAGACGCCGTTTCACCGGGGTGTCGAGTGCTTTCGGCCAGCTGCGTGGTTTTTTCCTGTCCGGGTGAGACGGCTTCATTGCACGCTCGCGGTTGCTGCTGCAGGCTGCGGCGCAGGGCTGAACATGCCGAGACGGGGTCCTTCCAGGCGTTAGGGGTTCACGCGCGGGGCGTCGGGGTGGTGCGGCACGGGGTAGGGGGTTACCGTCTCCCGTGAGGGTCCGCATACCCATTCTATGGACGGGTAGACAACACGATACCGGTGCGTGCCGGATCCGCTGAGGCCGTCGTATGGGTGGATATGTGACGCAATTGGTCAAACCGGTAGCGTCGCGCGCGGACGGATGCGTTGGTCCGATAGGCCGATGGCAGTCCATGCAGGCAGTCCGTATGATCGTGGCATCACGTTTGCCCCCCTTTGAAGGAAGAACTGTGGCACCTACTGCACATCGACGCGTACGCAACGTGGTCTCGGTTTTTGTGGCCGGCGTTTTGGCGTTCGGGTTGGCGGCTTGCACGGGCGGCGACGACACGTCGTCGGAGACTAAGAAGAAGGAAGACCCGTACAAGAACAAGCCGCTGCCGGTCAGTTTCGATACCCCCAAGGGCTTCAGCAAGTCCGGGAATTCACAGGTGCAGAACCCGCTGACGGATAACTACGAGGCACAGTTCCTCGACTATGACGCTTCCGAAACCGCCGAACGCATATTCGTGGTGTCTTACGTGCTCGATGTGGACACGTCCGACATGAACGATCAAGAGCTGATGGCGCAGGTCGGCGAGTTCGATCAGACGATCGGCAATGAGCAAAAAAGCCAGCCGTATATTGCGTTGGCGAACGGGCGCAAAGGTATTCACAAGTATGTGAATGAGCCTCTGCCGCAGGGTGAGGAAGGCGAGGTGCGTCGCTACGACGCCGAGTACTTCTTCGACGGAAACCATCTGATCCAGGTCGGCTGCGAGCGTGAGAAGGATCAGTACATCAGCGCGGTCTATAAGGGATGCCAGGGCGTGCTGGAGAATCTGGAGTTTTAACGTCGGCGGCGCGATACAGCGCAGGCTTTTGCGGGGCAACACCGAATGAGGTGTTGCCCCGCTTCGTGTTTGAGGGTCCGCCGCGTTTTATGCCGGTTGCGGTGAGTCGTAGGCGAACGGGCACTCGGGGGCGACTTCTTTCCACGGCGGCGAGTTCGTGAACTGGACCTTTGCTTCTTCGTACTTCGAGGGTGCGCCCTGGGGGAAGGCGTCGTTGAGTTTGATTTCGGTTTCGTCTGATCCGAGATCGATCGCCTGCGTACTGTGTTGGCTCCCCGGCCCGATCTCCTGGCCGCCAACGAGTTTGCCATCATCGTCCAAGAAGTACACTATTGCTGTCGCGTTAGAATAGTGCGAGTCGGATTCACTATCGGCGATAATGGTTCCTCCCGTGCCCTTGCTCGGGTTGTCGAAGTCTTTAAACTCGCCTTTGACTTCGTCCGGGTATTCGACGTCGTCGTGCGGCCACCAGAAGGTTTTGCCGTCAACGCTGGGGTGTTTCAGCTCCGGGAAATCTATCTCGATGTCGGCCGGGGCGTTGGCGAGTGGTTCGGTCCAGGTTCCGGCCCAGTATTTGCTCTCCCCTGGAGGGATGTATTCGAAGGTGCCGTGGTCTTGTGCGGCCGAGCCATCGGATTTCTGTGTGACGGCTTCGCCGTCGCGGCCCATCAGGGTGATGCGTACCGTCGCGAGCATCGCGGTTTTCGTTTTGCTGTTGTTGGTCAGTTTCACGCCGTAGGACGCGCCGTCGTCGCCGATCGGGGTCAGTACGGATTCGGTGATCTCGAGGTCTCCGGGGCCGTCGACAGTGTTGAGGCAGTTGAGTTCTTTCTCTGCTGTGGACTCTGCCTGGATCTGGGTGCAGCCTGTGGTGGCCAGTAGTGTCGCAGCAAGCGCCGGCGCCACAAAACGGTACTTAATCACTCACTGACGGTACCCAGGTCGGGGGAGTTATCTCAATTCCGAGCTCATAACATTGTCTGCACGAGTTGGCCGCGCAACGTGCCTAATGCGACGGTTGGTGGCTTTTATGGGCAAGTCGGATATGGGACGGCAACCACGTATCAGTCCGCTTCGTCGCAATCTCAAGTGACCGTTGGGAAACCATGACTCGATGATCCAGTTCGGACTATTCGCCGGTCATGACTTGCCGGAATGTACACGTTACAGTCCGGTGTGTACGTGACGCTGTTTCGGGTTCAGGTCCCGGTCGACGGGACTGCGGGAATTCACGACTCGACGCCGTGCAGTCCGCAGCCGGAAGTGGGCGGTCGGCGGAAGCGTGCCGGATGCAGGCGGTGACTTGCTGGACTGTCATGTTCGTAACTTCTTCGGAGGGGCGTTTCGTTGAGTTTGCGGGAATAGCGGCGGGGCGCTATTTCGCAGTGGCGGTTTCTTCTTTGAATCGTTCGGGTTGGCGCGTGCATTCGTCGGGACTAGATGGAGTGTTACTGGTGAGTATTCTTGAGGGGTGCCGCCCTTGCGTGTCAACGGAAGATACGAAGGTATGTTTTCGCTGGTGAGTGCCTATGTGGTGGTTACTGACCGGTAGGGTAGTCGGGTCGTCGAATTTGTGTGCCTACCAATTACCTGGGCATTTATGAATGCATTCATTCGTGCGTGCGAAATTTCCTAAATTTGCCTGGGTGAATTGATGTCCTTTCCAGCTGCCCGCCCCTAGCGTGGTCATGTCCCTCACACTGGAAAGGTCATATTGTGAAGAACCCCCTTTCACACCCGACCGAAGCGGTTGGGTCCGGCGAGGATGTCCTCGCCGGTGGAACCCACGGAACAAGGAAACGCCGGCGCCCGAAGAAACTCATACTCAGTGCCGCCACCGCGTTCGCGCTCGTGATTGGCGCAGGCGGAGCCTGGGCGACCACCATCCTTGATGGAGACTATGGCGACCCACAGGAGCGTCTACCCGAAACGACCGCCGCCTTCGCGACGCTCGACTTCGGCGTGAGCGACGAACAGCGAGAACAAGCCCTCGATCTAGTCGCGAAGTTTCCCGAGACCGGCATCGGTGACGAGCCGCAGGAAGCAGTCATGTCGTTCCTCGAGTTGCTCGAAACCGGCAATCAAGACTTCGCCGACGGCAAATTCACATCCTGGCTCGGCCCCAGCGCATCGATCGCGATGTGGCAGCACCAAGACACCCCATACGCGCTGGCTACGGTCCCCAGCGTCGACGATGACGCGGCCAACGATGGCCTGAAAGCGTTGCAGGAAGCCAACGGTATTGACCAGATCGGCTTCACACTGAACGACGGGTACGCCACGATCGCCTTCGGCGAGCAGGACGCTCAGGCCGCGGCGGAAGCGGCGTCGGCGGAAGCCGAAGAGGCTCCGCTGGCAGAGTCCGACACTTACGCGGAAGCCTCCGAGTTCCTCGGCGAGGACCAGATTCTGACGGCCTGGGCCGATCTTGAACAGGCCAACGCGATACTCAAAGAAGGCATACCGGAACAGTTCCAGGCCGACATTCCGTTTGACCTGGCAGACATCCCCGACAACCTCATGCAGGGCCAAGTGGCGTTCGGCGCGAAGGCGCAGGAGTTCGGGATCGAAGGCGTCAGCCACACCTTCGGTGCCGAGAACGTGCCCGACGGCAAAGACGGCATGCTCGACCAGCTGTCGACAGTGCCGGAATCTGACATTGCCGGCGTGCTGGCGGTCCCCGAAGATGCCAAGGACAGTGTCGCGCTGTTCATCCTTAATGAACTGCTCGGGATGAACACTGACCTCGACAACATTTTCCTGGACAAACTGTTCGACATGATGTCCGGCACCAGCGGCGCCATAGGCGTCAGCGGCATCGTCGAAGGGGTCCCGACCGGTCAAGGTTCGCTCGATGTGAATTCGCCGACGCGGGCCCACGCATTGAAGGCATTGCTGGACCTGGCCGGCCCGGCACTGGACACCTCACTGGATGGCACCGTCGTGTCGGCCAGTACGCCCGGCTACGGCGATAGGCCTGCGCTGAGCGAGAACCCGTACTACGCGGAGGCTGTCGGGGGCGCGCCCGAAAACCTTAACGGCGCGGTGTTCTTCGACATCCAGAAGCTGCTGCCGGCCGAAGCCAAGGTTCCGTTCTCGGCGCTGAAAGCCGGCGCGATCACCCTTGGCAACGACGGTGGCGAGTCCGTGGGCAACTACCGTTTGATCATCGACTAGCGGCGGTCCAGCCACCGGCAACACGAAAGCCGGGCCCAGACAACGGCGTCTGGGCCCGGCTTTGCTGGTTCTGGAGTGTTGTCGTTGACGGACCGTGGCGATTGAAGGGTTGTCACGGGTCACTAAGACGAAGGGACGGAAGCGTGGATCAGGCTAAGCATTTCAAGGAGATTGTGCGCGCGGTTGTTGGCCGAAGCATGGACCGCGGAAGCCGGGTAAACCGCGAAAGGGTCATGGCGCCTGGGGCGGCCAAGGGTTTCAGCCTTCCCGCCTGGAGAAACGATGAAATACCGTGACGTTCTTAAGCTCATGTTGTTGGGACACAACGAGACCGCTGGCGAGTTGCACAACCAGATCGATGACGATGTGGATCCCGACTATGTGTCGGCTGTTTTTGTTACCTGTGCAGGCAAGAGGTTCGCGGAAGATACTTCGCCTGCGAGCCTTCGAAGTTTTGTGAATGAAGCGCGTCAGGATTACGAGGGAGCGAATTCGCCGTTCGGGCCGTTGGCTGGCGAGGCTTTGCTGCGTGTGGCGATCGATCCCGAAAACGAAGCTCAACTGATCGATGAAGTGAATCCGGACGACCGATTCATGGTCCAGTTGCCCATGACACGGAAGATCCTCGCAGAGTCAGCGGAGCTGACTGACCGGGTCGATGATGCTCTAGACGATGCCGAGAAGGTCGTAGCAATGTGGAACGCAGATAGTGTCGCGTAGGCGGGCATTCTGAGTTCGGTAATGCTGGGGGATACGGTTGGCGACGCTCCGGTGGTGTGACGGTGGTGCCGTCTTGGGCGGTGCGCCGACGACTGCGACAGTTGGGGCGCGGCCGTCCCGTCCTCGATCCCGAGAAGGTCGTGGCGGTGTTCGCGGTGGCGCGTCGTTCCGAATCGTGGCAGCGGGCGTGCCAGCTCCCATGCAGATGTGCGTATCGCGCGGCATTGTGACTTTTCTGGACACCCCGCGTTGAATGTCCGTTTTTACGGTGTGTAATGATGAATTTACTCGGCAGAAATAAGTGTCGAGTGTGTAAGAAATTGTGTGTATAACCCTGCCCGAATGGCAGGTGGGCACATAAAACGACCGAGACAGGCGTGAGCGTGGAAACTTCGTCCT
>DXIM01000046.1 GCA_019112895.1 Candidatus Stackebrandtia faecavium | reverse complement strand
CCGACGCTGGCACCGATAAAAACGATTGACCGTAGCGAACGGGTCGCGCTCGTGAGCTGCCCCCTTTGAGAAAGGCGGAACCGGAGATTCGGTTTCCGAGTTCTGGGGGTTCATATTGGGCGCGGCCCGTTTCTGTCGGCGTGCGGCGCCCGCCCGGGCCGCAGAAGTTACCGATATGACGGAGTACCCCGGGCCGATTCAACTTTCCCCGCCGTTGCACACCCGCGCGTTCGGCTAATTCGCTTGCCGCCCCCAATTGTCGCGTCAACACTGAAACGATGCCGATCTCGATCGAAGAACCGAACATCGATACCGACGCCGAGGCCATGATCGACCTCAGCATCCAGGCTTACCCGTTTCAGCTGCAAAGCGTCGAAGCACTGCGCTACTCAACCAAGAAGAACCAGAACAATCCCGATCTGCTGTCGTTGGTGGCCAAGTCCGACGGCGAGGTCATCGCCCGCGCGGTAGCGGGGCCCCACGAGGAGATGGGGAACACCGATTCAGGCAAGGTCGGCATCATCGTCGACCACCGATATCGCGGGCAAGGCATCGGAACCCGCATCCTCGATCGCGTCATGCCGCACGTGTCTCGGTTTCCGTTTCATGCCGTCACCAGCTACGTAACCGGCGACGACGGCATGCGTTTCGCCAACGAGCACGGTTTCGTCAAGACCCGCACCGCCCATATCTCGCGGCTGAACCTTGCCGACGCTGCAGCCGCGCCGCCGGCACCGGAGGGCGTGCAGTTCCGCGATTTCCGGCAGGTCGATGACCCGGAGTTGATCTTCGAATTGGAGTCGGCCGTGGTCTCCGACATCCCGGCCGATGAGCCGATTGTCTCCCTGCCGTACGAGGAATGGAAATCGCAGTTCTACGACAATCCCCGCAACGACATGGACTCCAGCATCGTTGCGTTCGACGGAGATCAGGCGGTCGGGCTCACCTGGCAGGACCGCATCGGTGAACGAATCTGGACCGGCATGACGGGCACGCTGGCCGACCACCGCGGCCGCGGCCTGGCCAAAGCGATGAAGGCTAGGTCAATGGCGCTGGCCCACGCGCAAGGGGCGGTCGTGGCTTACACCGATAACGATGCGAGCAATGCGCCCATGCTCGCGGTCAATCGTTGGCTCGGTTATCACCCATATGTCGAGCAGCACACGGTGGTGCGGTCACTGAGGTAACGCCGGCCATTCGTGGACCGGGATGTTGGCGTCGGCGTATTCGCGATACTGCAAAAGCATGCGGCGCAATGCTTCCGACCGGGGCATCCGCTGCTCGTTTTGGAGCTTATCGACGAAGTTGACCTGCCACGATGCGCCGTTTTGACGACGCTCACACCGCCCATCAATGATGGACAGATAGCGTCGAGCGGTTTCGGGGTCGACGCCCAACCGGGCAAGTCCAAGCTCCGCCTTCGGCAGCAAGACGTTGGCGACCAGCTTGGTGGCGGCGATGTCGCCGAGCCCCGGCCACACCTGCCTCGCATCGATACCGTCGCGGGCCCCCGCCAGAAAATTGCGCTCGGCCATGGAGAACGGCAGTTTTCTCCACACCGGGTCGTCCTCTTCGGCGAGGTTTTGTGACAAGCCCAGGTAGAACGCCATGTTGGCGCAAATATCGACGGGTGTCGGCCCGGCCGGCACGGTCCGGTTCTCCACGCGAAGATGTGGCCCGTTCTCGCCGATGTCGTATACGGGACGGTTCCAGCGGTAGATGGTGCCGTTGTGTAGCCGCAGCTCGCCCAATTGCGGGGTCCGCTCGTCGACGAGTGCCTCGATCGGGTCCTCGTCGTCGCACAACGGAAGCAGCGGCGGGAAGTAGCGGAGGTTCTCTTCGAAAAGGTCCATGGCCGAGCCGATCCATTTTTCCCCGAAGAACGTGCGCGGTCGCACGCCTTGGACCCGCAACTCACTTGAGCGGGTATCGGTGGACTGTTCGAACAGGACGATCCGGGTCTCGGCCCACAGCCGAGAACCGAAGAGGTAGGGCGAATTGGCGCCCATCGCCAGCTGAACACCGGCTATTGCCTGTGCGGCGTTCCATTGCGCGCCGAAACGTTGCGGGGACAGCTGCAGATGGAACTGGACACTGGTGTTGGCTGATTCGGGGGCTATCGAGTCGGCCTGCTGGCGCAGATGCTCCACGCCGCGAATATCGAGGTCGATTTCTTCGCCGCGCGCGGCGAGGATCTGATCATTGAGCAGCTTGTATCGCGAACCAGTCGACAACGAATCGAGGGTGGCATGCTCGCTGGTGATGGTCGGCAGAGTACCGACGAGAACTACATTGGACTCAGATTGCTGGGCGCTGACGTTGACATCGCTGAGCCAGGAACGCAGCTGCTTCTCATACGACCCGAGGCCACGGCCAGCAATCGTTTGTGGAGCCAGGTTGAGCTCAAGGTTGTATTTGCCGAGCTCATCTTGCAATGTGGATCCGTCGGCGGATTCGCGTTGCGCCATGCGATCGAGCACTTCATGGTTCTTGAGCGCTGGCTGTCCGCCGTTATCGATAAGGCAGATCTCCAGCTCCATACCGGTTAAAGTGCCTTCGACGTCGAACCTGTCCTCAGCCGACATGAGGTACATGGCATCCAGGCATCGACGAAGCTTTACTCGATGATTTCGCCGATCTGCATGCGTAAATACCTGTTCTTGGACGTCTTCGCCCATACGGACCTCCCCGGTGTGCTCGCCAGAACACAACCGTAGAGCGCCAAGTGATGTGTTGGCTACCCTACAGTTCGTCGAATAGTCCGTTATGGGGCATTAGGTGGGAGTTTTGTCGCAATGTCGACAAAGCATGGACTTGCGGAGAGTCCTATGGTTGCCGCCGATAAATCCGCCAGGCCACTGCTCCACACTCGAACAATGTCCCGGACAGACAGGACACCCTCCACTTGCTCGTCGCCGACGACGACGAGGTGACGAAAACCGCCGCGCACCATGACATGCGCCGCCTCCCGCAAGCCCCATTCCGGATCGCCGTAAACGAGGTCAGACGTCAAATGCCCGACGACGGTCTCCGCGTCCAGGTCCAGACCCTTGGCAGCACAGTGCAAAATGTCCCGTTCAGTCAGGATTCCGTGCCCCGCCGATTCCGGGTCGATGACGACCGCGGCGCCCACGTGCCGACTCGACATGAGCTCCGCAGCCTGACGCAAAGTGTGGTTCGGCCCGACCGACACCACCGCCGTACTCATCGCGTCCTTGATGCGCATCGCCAGGACCTCCAAAAACTCGACCGAAACTGAAAAGATCGGTGCCAACACAGGTATGGCTGCCCATCATCCCGCCACTTCTACGCGCGCACAGGCCATTGTCGTAACTTGTATTGGACAGCGAAGCTTGCGGCAAGCGCCGTGGCCGCACAGCCAAACCGATTAAGGGAACCCATGAGTCAAGAAACCGCGGCCGCACGCCCCGGCTATACAGATTTTCTGTCGGCCAACCGCGGCGGAAACCTCTTCACGCTCCACATCAATCAACGCATCGGGGCCTGCTGCGCGCTCATCGGCCACCGCTTGGGACTGTCACCCACCGGGCTGACGATGATCAACCTCGTGTTCTCCATCGGCGCGGCCGCGTGCGTCATCGCCGTCACCCCCGCAGCGGTGGCGGGCGACCTGCCGTGGTGGCCGATCGCATTGATCGTCGCGATCGCCTGGCAGCTGGCCTATTCGCTGGACTGCGCCGACGGTCAACTGGCGCGCGTCACGGGTACCGGGTCACCGTCCGGCGCGCGCGTCGACGTCCTGTGCGACGTCGTTTCGCAATCCGGCTTCGTCGCGGCCGTATCGGCGGTGGCGGTCGCGTACAACCCCGAAACACCCGTGTGGTTCGTCGCCGTCTTCGCATCACTGTGGATGGTCAATCTCGTAACATCGGTACTACAGACCGGCGAATCCTCGGGCTCGATCCTGACGTCGAAAAACCTGGTCGTGGAAACCGGGAAAATGATCCGCGACACAGGCGCCATCGTGCTGCTGATGCCGCTGGTGCTGGTCGTACACCCGCCCTGGATGATCTGGTTCATGGTGCTGTTCACGGCCACCAACGGGCTCTTCCTGTTGGCCAGCATCGCCTTCACCGCGCGCGACGCCCTCAAGGCGTCCGCATCCTGACCTTCCGAGACGCTCAAGCCGCGTCGTTCACGGGTTCCCCCGCAGCGACGCGGCGATAAATATCCAGGTGCCGGGCCATGACGACTTCGGTCGTGAAAGTGTCCAAGTAGCGCTTGCGCGCCACCGGGGCCAAGTCTCGCGCGCGCTGACGCATCAGCGGCAAAGCCTCTGCCATGCCGTCGACGGTCGGCTCGCACACGAGCCCGGCCTCACCGATCATCGACGGCGGGCCACCCAAATCGGTCGTCAAGACCGGCCTGGCGCTGGCCAAAGCCTCAATAACGACGGTCGGCAGGACGTCCTCACACAGCGACGATGCGATCAACGCCGCGCTGTCGGCCAGCAGTTCGTCCCGCTGCTTCGGCGTCACCTGACCGACATAACGAACATCGTCGCGTTCGCGCGCCGCGGCCTCCACCACGCCACGCAGCGGCCCGTCACCGGCCACCGTCAAAGTCCCGAGACTGTTTTGTGGGTGACGTCGCCACGCGTCCAACAACAAACCGATGCCTTTTTCCTCCGACAACCGACCGATCGAGACGAAACCGTCGCCGGCGATGTCGTGCGGCCCGGGATCGGCCACCGCATTCGGCTTGACCCGAATACGGGAATCATCGACCCCGAAGCGACGCAGATGCTCGGCGATCGCATCGGTGAGCGCGATATAGCAGTCCGCGCCCTGAAGGTTGCGGCGATTCACGCTCAGCGCGGTCGCCATGACGAGGCTTTGCGCGCGCGAACCGCGATAACAACCGTGCCGGACACCCGGCAAGTCGAAAGTCTTACCGCGGCAGTCATGGCAGGCGGCACCGTCACGGAAATAAAGACCGTTGAGGCATTCGTGACGATAGTTGTGCACCGTCTGCACGACCGGCACGGAACGGGCCTGCGCCGTAGCGATCACCGCCGGCGACAAGAAAGGGTACGGATTGTGCAGATGAATAAGGTCGGGACGCTGAGTCTCGATAACCCGGGCAAGATCTTTTTGCGCCTTGCGCCCGTAAATCGGCGAGCCCACCATCCCCAGCTTCTGCATCGCAGACATGTCCGCAATTTCGTCACTGGAACGGATGAAAGGTATGACCGTGACGCCTACGCTACTCAGTTGCGCCAACTCGGCATCCACAACAGAGTTCTCGCCCGACGGCTGCGCGGAAGAATACCTGTTATGAGCGACGACGACCTTCACTGCGTTCACCTCGTATCGTGCGACACTTTCGCTCCCGCGACCTTACTTTGCGTGCGGGACCGCGATAATGACGCACCGCGATCGACACCCCAGCTTCCACCGAACGCGGTCGCGCAGTCCCCGATCGGGCGAGGTACCCGCATGACAGACTAAGGTGCATTCGTGCGCCGTAACGAGCACCATGTAGTGGCGAAACCGACCGACAACGAGTCGGACGGTATTAAGGATGTGTGGTGACGACAAGCCTGCAGCGTCCGCACCCCGGGCGCCGCCAGACCGAAACGCGAGTGGACGTGGACGTCGAAGATCCAGTGACCAACGGAGTACCCCGCTCCTCCTGGATCCGTAACTCGCGAGCGTCCACATGGCATCGTCCGTACGCAATGGCCCTGGTGGTCTGCGACTATATCGGCGCGTTGTTCGCCTCGGTCCTATCCGTCGCACTCACCTCGGCCCCGATGTCGGGATTCATCACGTGGCAGGAAGGCATCGGTCCCACAGCCGAGCCGCGTTTCTTCATCATCGCCTACTGGCTGCTGCCGCTGACCTGGGTCATCGTCCTGTGGGGCAACGGCGCTTACGACCGCCGATACCTCGGCATCGGCACCGACGAGTTCAAACGCCTCGTGCGCGCCAGCGTCATGGTCGTGTCGATCGTGTCGGTCGCCGCACTCATGTTCAAGACAGACCTGTCCCGGATGTCGACGTTCTCGGCGCTGCTCATAGCCGGAATCAACATCTGCATCTTCAGGTTCGTGCTGCGGCGTTTCCTCTACCTGCTGCGCAAAGAAGGCCGAGCGGTACAAAAAGTGCTGCTCGTCGGCTCCTATCCCGAAGCCCTCGAGGTTCATCGAGTCATTACGCGCACCAGCCAGGCCGGCCTCACACCAGTCGGCATCTACCTCACCGAAGGCGCCGCCTCCGTCAAAGGACTCGAAACGCCGGTCCCGACGTTCGCGAACCGCGACATCGTCGAGCTCGCCGCGCACCTGGAAGCTGACACGTTGGCCGTGTGCGGCAGCGCCAGCACCGAACCGGGCGAGCTGCGTCGACTCGCGTGGCAGCTGGAAGGCACCGGCCGCGACCTGATGGTCGCCCCGCAGTTGACGGATATCGCCGGCCCCCGCGTCCACGTGCGGCCGATCGAAGGCCTGCCGCTTCTACATGTCGAAGAACCCACGCTGGCCGGTTTCTCATGGATGGTCAAGTCCGTCCTCGACCGGCTCGCGTCGTTCTGCGGCCTCATCGTGCTGTTGCCGGTGTTGATCGGTATCGCCATCAGCATCAAAGCCACCAGTCCCGGCCCTGTCTTCTTCCGTCAACCGCGTGTCGGCATGGAAGGCAAGACCTTCCACTGTTGGAAGTTCCGCACGATGTACATGGATGCGGAAGAACGGCAAGCCGCGCTGATGATGGAAAACGAATCCGACGGGATGCTGTTCAAGATCAAAGACGACCCGCGCGTTACCTCGGCCGGACGTTTCCTACGACGCACCTCCCTCGACGAGCTCGCGCAACTCATCAACGTGGTCAAGGGCGACATGTCCCTGGTCGGCCCCCGGCCCCTCCCCGCAGAAAACGGCGACTTCCTCGGTGACGTGCGGCGTCGTCTGCTCGTCCGGCCCGGCATCACGGGCCTGTGGCAGGTCTCCGGCCGCTCCGACCTGTCGTGGGACGACGCCGTCCGGCTCGACCTCTACTACGTCGACAACTGGTCGTTGGCGGCCGATCTGCAGATCCTGTTCCGCACGCTCGTCGTGGTGCTTCGCCGCAAGGGCGCGTACTGACAAGGCGTGCCGTCATCCGTGCCGAAATTCCGACAATCGGCCCCAATCCATGCCTTGGGTTTCGCACCGATGTGATTCACACCCGTACACTGTGAGGGATGACTAGCTACCGATCCGGCCCCTCCAGCGACAGCGGTCGTAAGCAAGCGGTTCGAGGAAGCGCCAGTGTGCCGCCGCGCTCTGGTAATGGTGTACGCAGCGGAAACACCTACGGCGGAGGGGGTCGGCGCCCGACCCCGCCCCGTGACCGCGGCCGGCTAGCAGTCATCACTTGTCTCGTCGTGTCGCTCATCGCCACGCTCGGCGGCATCGGCGTATGGAGCTATGCGATGTCGCTCAACGACGACCTGAACCGCATGGACGCGTTCCAAGGCGTCACGGACCGGCCCGATAACGTCGGCGGACTCAACATTCTCGTTCTCGGCAGCGACTCCCGTAACCCGGATTCGACCGAAGGTAGCCGGGCCGACACCATCATCATGGCCCATATCCCGGAAAACGGTAAAGGCGCTTACCTGATCTCGCTGCCGCGTGACCTGTGGGTCGATATACCCGCCAACGAGGATGGCTCGTGGGGCGGCGGCATGTCGAAACTGAATGCGGCGCCCGCATACGGGGGCAATCCGCTCACGGTGCAAACCATCGAAGGTTTCACCGGTGTACATCTCGACCACGTCCTCGAAATCGATTTCGAGGGCCTCAAAGACGTCGTCGACGCACTCGGCGGCGTCACAATGGACGTCCAACCGGCCGAAGGCGCCCAAGAGCTGACGTCGATCCACACTTATAAAAGCCAGGACGGGACGCCCCGCACCTGGCAGGCCGGCAAGCAGGAACTCGACGGCGAATCCGCGCTGGACTATGTGCGGCAACGTAAACAGTTCGCCGACGGTGACTTCGCCCGGATGAACCACCAGCAGGATCTGTTGATGGCGATGATGGACAAAGCCACCAGCGCCGGCATCGTCAGCAGCCCACCGGCCCTGAAGTCCTTCCTCCAGTCGGTCACCGCCGCCGTCAAGGTCGATAAGAACTTCGACTTGATCAACACAGCGATGTCCATGTCTCACCTGCGGTCCGACGACCTGGTCTTCATGACCAGCCCTAACGACGGCAGCGCCCAAATGGCCGGTCAAAGCGTGGTCGTGTCGAATAAGGAACTCGCCGGATCGATGTACGAGGCGATACAAAACGACGAGATGACCAAATGGGTCGAGAACAACCCTGACGCCGTCAAAACGGACGATTCCGAAAACAAGGACGGAGAATAACGGTGACCAGGCGCGACATCATCTTGGTGATTTCGTTTCGTTACGGTGCCTGAACGTCAGAAACCGCATGCGTTTAGTCTTCCCACTGGCGCACCACACCACATAGACTGTGTGGTCGCGTCCAACCAAGAACCATCGTTATCCGAGGTTTTCCGCATGACCAAACGAGGCACACGCCGCGCATCGAAGTATTACGCGCCGTTGTGGTCGAAGGTGCTGGTCGGCCTCGGTTCGGTGATGCTCGTCGTGTCGTTGGTCGGCGGCGGTTACGCCAAAGTCATGCTCGACAAGCTGAACAAAGCCGTCGACACCGAATGCCTGCTGTCGGATTGCGAAGCAGAACCCGGTGAGGACATCAAAGGTCCGCTCAATTTCTTGATGATCGGCTCCGACATGCGCGACGACTGGGACAAAGCGCATTCCGACTCAATCATGATCCTGCACATCAACGAGGACCTCACCGACGCCGACATCATCTCCATACCTCGGGACCTGTACGTCACCATCCAAGAATGCGGCGACCTGTACACGAGCCCGTGCGACACGAAGATCAACGACGCCTTCGCGGCCGGCGGCAACAGCGCTAAGGAATCCGTGGCTAACCTCGCCACGACCGTCACGGACCTGAGTGGGGTCAAATTCGATGGCGCCGCGATGGTGAACTTCCAGGGCTTCACCGACATCGTCGGCGAACTCGGCAGCGTCGAGCTGTGCCTCCCGTTCGAAATGGAAGTGCGGCACGCGAAGAACGAGGACTACCCGCTCGGCCCCTCCGGCGGGCGCATGTACCCGGAAGGCTGCGACGAGTACAACAAGGACGACACCCTGGCGATCGTGCGCGAACGCTACTCGTACGGCCCGGAAACACCCGGATGGACCGAGGAATGGGGCATCTCCGACTTCGGCCGCCAAAACATGCAACAGCACTTCATCAAGCAACTGCTGAAGAAGGTCAAGGAAGAGGGCTACATCTCGAACCCGGCGAAGGTCGGGACGTTGATCGAAGCGGTCGGTGACCAGATGCTGCTCGACCTCGGCGGCCATTCCATCGTCGATTTCGCGTTCGCGATGCGTGGGATCGACCCGTCCTCCCTGTCGACGCTACGGATACCGTCCGAAGCGGCCGAGATCGATGGAACATCCTTCGTCATGACGCAGCCCGGCGAGCAGGAACGCGCGGCCGAGGCTTTGTATAAATCCATCCGAGAAGACGACCTCGACACGTGGATAGCGAAGAACCCCGACTGGCTCAATAAGGGCGCAGACACCTAGTGCAGTCACCCTTAGCGACTGAGAAGGCACGATAAGTAGCGCAAA
Source organism: Candidatus Stackebrandtia faecavium (assembly GCA_019112895.1). GTDB lineage: Bacteria > Actinomycetota > Actinomycetes > Mycobacteriales > Micromonosporaceae > Stackebrandtia > Stackebrandtia faecavium. The sequence goes on along the minus strand of DXIM01000046.1, from coordinate 2,674 downwards.
GTTAAATCCGGCTCAATGTTGCACTGCGTTCCTTGCCTACTGGCTTGACATCCACCTACGGTCACAACTCCCGTAGATCAACGTCAGGTAGGAACCGTGCGTGCAACGACACCCCGTACGCACCGGCTCACCCCGCGGAAGGCGAAATCGCCACTGTGGGCGAAATTTCTGGTCGGTGTCGGCGTCATAATGCTGGCGGCAGCAACCAGCGCGTTTGCTTACGCCTCCGTGCTGTACGACAAAGTCGACGGCATCCAGCAAGAAGACATCCTCGGCAACACGACCGGCGACCCGAACGTCGAAGGACCGCTGAATCTGCTCATGATCGGGGCCGACCTGCGCGCCGATTCGGATGAACCGGCGCGGGCCGACACCATCATGATCTTGCACATCGACGAGAAACTCCGCGATGCCGACGTCGTGTCCATCCCGCGCGACCTGAAAGTCGACATCGACGACTGTGGCGAATACAAAAACAGCCCCTGCAGCGACAAGATCAACGCCGCCTACACGTTCGGTGGGCCAACCCCGAAAGGCGGGGCCAAGAACCTCGCCAACACGGTCACGGACCTCACCGGTATCGAATTCGACGGGGTAGCTCTCGTGAACTTCGAAGGCTTCCTCGAGGTCGTCGAAACGTTCGGCGGCATCGAGCTATGTCTGGAACAAGACCTCGACGCGACCCACGGTGGGTACTACGAGGAAGGCTGCAACCGCTACAAACCGGACGATGCGCTGGCGATCGTGCGGGAACGCTACGCCTGGGGCAGCGACTACGGCCGGCAACGCATGCAGCAGCACTTCATCAAACAGTTGCTGAAGGAGGCCGACGCACAGGGTTACGTCAAGAAACCGACGAAGATCCCGGGCCTCATCGACCAGGTCGGCGACAAGATGATCCTGGACCTGGGCGGCACCAAACCGGTCGATTTCGCGTTCGAACTTCGCGGCGTCGACGCCGGCAACATCGACATGATCCAGCTTCCGTCGGAATCGGTCGAAACCGACGACGGCCAATCGTACGTCGACATAACCGAGGGGCAACTGCAAGAAGACGCGCAGGCGCTTTTCGAGGCGTTCCAAAACGACACGCTCGACACGTGGACGAAGGAACACCCGGACTACATGAACGAAGACCCCAAAGACGAATAGGTCAGGCCGTCAGCAAGATCTTGCCGACGTACCCGCCGTTTTCCATGGCCTCATGCGCGACCGACGCCTGCGCCATGGGGATCCGCGAAGCGATGACCGGCTGCACCCGGCCCGCCGACACGTGCGGCCACACGTCCCGTTCGAGACCGGCCACGATGCTCGCGCGGTCCGCCAACGGCCGCGAACGCAAACCGGCCGCCATGATCGTGCCGCGTTTCGCCAGGAGCTTGCCGAGCGGCAATTCGCCTTTGCGTCCGCCCTGCATGCCGACGATCGCGAGCCTTCCGTCCGGGGCGAGCGCATCGACGTTCCTGCCCAGGTACGACGCCCCCATGACGTCCAGGATGACGTCGACGCCGAGGCCATTGGTGTGTTCGGCGACGACCTCGACGAAATCTTCGGTCGAATAATCGATCGTCACGTCGGCCCCCAAACGGGACAGCATTTCGTGGTTCGAGGGGCGCGCCGTGGTGTAGACGGTGGCGCCAATCGCGCGCGCCCACTGGATCGCGAACGAGCCGACACCGCCGGAGCCGCCGTGGATCAGTACCGACTCGCCGGCAGACAACCGGCCGAACTGCGTGACGTTCGAATAGACCGTCGCCGCAACCTCGACCAGCGCGGCCGAAGCAGCGACGGAGATACTATCCGGCACCGGCAGGACCAGGGATTCGTGCACTGCCACGCGTTCCGCGTAGCCTCCGCCGGACAGCAAGGCGCAGACTTCATCGCCGACGCGCCATTTCGTCACGTCGCTGCCGCATGCGTTGACCGTTCCGGCGCATTCGAGCCCCGGGTACACGCTCGCCCCGGCCGGGGGCGGGTAATGCCCCTGACGCTGCAGCAAGTCGGCTCGGTTCACCCCCGCCGCGTCCACGTCGATGACGACTTCGTCGGGCGCCGGTTCGGGTTCCGGGACTTCGCGCCATTCCAATGCTTCAGGGCCGCCGGGCGTGGTGATGGTTACCGCGTACATGCCGCGATCGTAAGCCACGACGCCATCACGCCGACGCCAATGCGGGCCGCTGTGACGGTATTGTTTGAAAGCGATGTCCCACTCGAGTGAACCCGGCCGCTTTCGTTGCTGCGGCGTGCTTATCGACGGCCTCGAGCCGTCCGGCGCCACCCAGGCGCTTCTGAATTCGCGCTACGGCCAGCCGAGGCGCACCCACCTGTGCAATGCGTACACATTGTCCCTGGCGATGCGCGACGAGCAGTACCGTGACCTGCTCAACGACGCCGATATCAACTTCTCCGACGGGCACTATCTAGCCATGGTCGGCCGCAAACGCGGTCACACAAACATGACCGAGCGCGTATACGGCCCCGAACTGATGCTCAACACCATGAGCCAGGGACGCGACGCCGGCCTCAAGCATTACCTTTACGGGGCTTCGGAAAGCACCGTGACGAAGCTGAAGGACAACCTCGAGGAGAAGCTCGCAGGTGTCGACATCGTCGCCGCCGAGTCACCCCCGTTTCGGGCGTTGACCGAGGACGAGTCCGCCGCGCTGGTCGAGCG
>DXIM01000045.1 GCA_019112895.1 Candidatus Stackebrandtia faecavium | reverse complement strand
GGCCGATCAGGACGGCCAACGCGGTACCGATGAGCAGTCCTCCCCCGAGGTAGGCCACGAGGTGTCGCATCGACGCGCGCATGCTCCACACCAGCCCGGCGATCAGCGCCACCAGCGCCATCCCTCCTGCGGCGGCAATTCCGAGCACGTTTTGGGTACTGATGTCGTCTTCGGACACATAAAACTCGGTATAGATGCGCCCAGCCAGGTTCATGACGAAAATCAATACGGCGACGACCGCCACCGGTGTCCAACGCTTCATCACGCCTCCATCTCCGCACAAAATCAAGTTTAAATGTATGCATTCACAAATAACTCGAATGAACACGCCCCTCGGACATCACGACATAGCCGACGACCGTTACCGTGACCGCGCCCGCCAGCAACATGGCTATGCCGGGCCAGATCGCGGGAATCAGGAGATCCCCCTCCATCGTGGGACTAGTACCGATGATGGCGATCACGAACCATATGAGTCCGGGCAACATGACGACCAACCGTCCGCGCGTCACATACCGCATCGCGATCGGAAAGGCGATGTTTCCAGCCACCGCCAGCATCGCGGCCACCGGCACGTACGAATACCACAGCCGTAGCGGCACGAGGAACACTTCGAGGACGGAGACCACCAGCGCCGCTGCGCATACGACTACGCCGCCGCACAGGCGAATGAGATTGTCGTTGCGCGCCACCTTCTTGTCCACCACCGACCGAGTCTAAAGCCAGCGCCGGGCGCCGGATACGCGGAGGAAGGGCAGCATCAAACAGTGGCAATACCGTCGAAGAAGTCGGACTCCCAGCCATGCGGGCCCGTTCCGGGGCCTCGCTCGCCCTCGGCCAGGATGTAATGCTCCGAGGTCAACGAGTCCGGGCCGAGATTCGCGGCCAGGACCTCGATCCAGTTGTCCGGCGGAACCTGCGTCGCGTGGCAACGCAAGGCCTCGAGCTTATGCCGCCCGAATCCGTCCGACACGACACACGTCGTCACCTGTGAATCATCCGAGCCGAAGGGCAAATCGTCGAGCGAATCGACGTCCGCAAACGGGTTGTCCTTGGATTCCTTCAACGTCTCGAACCCCTCGGCCAGCGCGCTTTTCGCCATGGCGGTCCAATAGAACTTCGCCACCTTCCACGGCTCCCCGAGATCGGGCCTCACCTGCGGATCTGCGGCTAGACGGACGGCCTCGACACTGACCCTGTGCGCCTGGATGTGGTCCGGGTGCCCGTAGAAACCATTCGGGTCGTATGTGACCACGACCTGCGGACGCACTTCGCGCAAAACTGCGACCAGTTCCTCTGCGGCTTGCCGCACAGGAACTCCCCAAAACGCACGATCCTTGTCGTTACTGGGTGTCCCCATCATCCCGCTGTCGCGGTACCGGCCGTATCCGCCGAGCATGCGACGGTCGGTGATGCCAAGCGCGTCGCAGGACGCATGCCATTCGCCGATGCGGTACCCGCCGAGCTGGTCGGCCTGATCGGCAGCGAGCCCTGCCAGTTCCGGCACGTGGATCTCGCCTTCTTCTCCAAGCGTGCAGGTCACGAGCGTTACGTGGGCTTCGGGGTCGGCCGCGTAGCGGGCCAAAGTCGCGCCTGTGCCGATGACTTCGTCATCGGGATGGGCGTGAACAAACACTGCGCGTTTCGTTGCATCAATCGTCACCGTGCCACCCTATCCACGTCGGCGGTTCCCAATGGTCCGCGAGTGGACGCACAAAAAGCCCGGCCGGAACGCTGTGTGCGTACCGGCCGGGCCGTAATGCTGTTTAAGCAGCTCTAGAAACTACTTGGCGTAGACGTTAGTCAGGCTGACCGTTCCAGTAACGCTGGAAAGGTACAGTCCGCCAACCTTCGAACCATGTAGCGAGAAGTGCTTGCTGTAGTACAGCGGCACCTGCGGCGAGTCTTCCTTCATGATCTTTTCGTCGAGCTCGCCCCAAGCCTTATTGGCTTCGTCCAGGTCCGTCATCTGCGTGATCTTGTCGATCTGCTTGTTGACTTCTTCGTTGTCGTAGAAGATGTTGTTGGTGTTGCCTTCGTCACGGATCTGGCGACCGTCGTACAGGACCGGCAGCACTGTCGAGCCGGACGGCCAGTCAGCACCCCAGTTCTTCATGTACAGGTCGAACGGGTTGTCCTTGGCTTCCAGGGTGTCCGGCGCGGTCTGCTGCGGCAGGCCCTCCAGGTCCACTTCGATGCCAACCTGCTTCAACTGCTCCTGAATGTTGGTGGCGATGTCTTTCGCGTCACCGGAGTCACGGTAAGCGTAAGTCAGTTTGTCGACGTCCTTACCCTTCAGCAGCTCCTTCGCTTTCTCCTTGTCGCCGCGCTCGCCACCGTAAAGGTCGTAGTCGTTGAAGCCATTGACCGTTGGCGAAAGCGTGGTGGTAGCGGGCTGCGCCACGTGCGTACCGCCGGCACTTTGCACAAGCGAGACACGGTCAATCGCGTAGTTCAACGCCTTACGCACGTCCGGGTCTTTGATCTTCAGGTTGTTGATGCCCATCCAGTAAACGAAGATGCCGGGAGCTTCGAGCGTGCGCTCCTTCAGTTCCTCGTTCTTGGCGATCGTCGAGACCTTCGAAGCGGCCAAACTCGTCACGTACGAGTGCTGGTCCTTCTCCGCGTCGTTGATGATCGTGTCGGTGGCCTGCTTCTCCTCCATGTCGAAGGAGACCTTGATCTCGTCCGGGTACTGGTGACGGATGGGGTCGGTCTTGGCGTCCCATTCGTCGTTGCGCACCAGGGTCATGCCCTTTTTGGAGTTCCACTCTTCCTTGAACTTGTACGGGCCGGACGCGAACGGCTTACGCTCGTACTCCTTCGGGCTGTCCGGTTCCTTGTCCTTCGGAAGCGGTGCCGAAGAGCTCATCGCGGCCATGTACGGCAGGTCGCAGTGCGCGGACTCGAGTTCGAAGCTGATCTTCTTGTCACCCTCGACGTTGATGCCCGGGGCGATCTCCCCACCATCGAACGGGCCCTCGTAGTCCTCAGCGCCCTTCAACCACTCGGTCCAAAACTGCGGGCCCTGGTTCAACGCAAAGGAGCGCGAAATGCCGTAGGCGATGTCCTCGGCCACGATTTCGGAGCCGTCTTCGTATTTAACGCCGTCTTTGAGAGTGAATTCCCACTCGGTGCATTCACCGCTGACGTCTTTCCCTGGATCGGTGGCCAAGTCGCCAACCACAACGGGGTTACCGTCGATGACCCGGTACTGGTTCAGCTTGCGGGCAAACATGTTGCCGATTTCCATAGTGTCGACATAGTAGGTCTGTGTCGGGTCTATGTGGTCGAACTCGGTGGCTGCCAGGTAGGTGATGGTGCCGCCCTCTTTGGCGCCCTTCACATCGGGAGCCGGTCCTTGGGACTGCTCTGCAGTACCGATCGAACCGACGTGTTCTTTATAGTCGTCCCCTTCACCGGAAGTGCCTTCGTTGGTGGTACACGCCGACACTGTGCCCACCATCAAGGCGAATACACCGACCGTAGCCAATGATTTTCGCATAAATATGCTCCTATACGGCTTACGAAATGGTCCTAGCCACTCGCGTGGCAGGCGTCACCTCGAATAATTTGGGTTTATGTTACTGGGCCCACCTCATAGGGCCAGCACGATCTGGTAACAGGCCAATTGCAATCCCGGCGTGTTAAACCGCTAGTGCTCCTCAGGAAAATGGCATGCGGCGACGCCACCGGTCGACGTTTTCTCCAGCGGTGGCTCCGTGGTCGCACAAATTTCTTTTGCTTTCCAGCAGCGTGTGCGGAAGCGACACCCCGACGGCGGATTCAACGGCGTCGGCACTTCGCCTTCCAGCTTCACCCGTTGCGAGCCCTGATCGCCGAGCTTCGTCACGTCCGGAACCGCCGACAGCAACGCCTTCGTGTAAGGGTGCGACGGGGTTTCGTAGATCTGTTGCCGGTCACCCACCTCGACGACCTTGCCCAAGTACATGACGGCGATCCGGTCACAGAAGTGCCGCACGATGGACAGGTCGTGCGCAATGAACACGAACGCCAGTCCCAGCTCGCGCTGCAGTTCGCGCAGCAGGTTCACCACTTGCGCCTGAATCGACACGTCCAGGGCCGACACGGGCTCGTCCGCGATGATCACCTTGGGACGCAAAGCGAGCGCCCGGGCGATACCGATGCGCTGCCGCTGCCCACCCGAAAATTCGTGCGGGAACCGGTTGTAGTGCTCAGGGTTGAGACCAACGAGTTCCATCAACTCCTGGACACGCTTTTTGATGGTGGCCTTGGTGCCGATCCTGTTGACATGCATCGGAGTGGAGATGATCTTGCCGACCGTGTGCCGCGGATTCAACGACGCATACGGGTCCTGGAAGATGATCTGGACATCCTGCCGCAGCTTCCGCAGCTGCTGACCTTTGAGGCGCGTGATGTCGCGGCCGTCGTACAGCAGCTTCCCCGCGGTCGGTTCGAGCAGGCGCACGAGCATGCGGCCCGTGGTCGTCTTCCCGCAGCCCGACTCCCCCACGAGGCCCAACGCCTCGCCGGGGTTGACTCCGAAACTGACCTGGTCGACGGCCTGCACCATCAGCTTGGACGACAACAGGCCCTTACGCACAGGGAAATGTTTCGTCAGGTCAACTGCTTCGAGGATCGGCCCCGAAGACGCACCATCGGTGGTCGTTTCCTCGACGGCTTCCGTAGCGCTCATACTTCCTCCACCTTCTGGACCTCGGTTTCGATGATGCTCCGCCGAGTACTTTCCGGCAGGTGACATGCGGACACATGGCCCGGAACGTCACTGTGGGCAGTCATTGTGGGTATCTGGGTCACACACGCACTGCCTTCACCCAGCATGTAGCTGCATCGGGGGTGGAACGTGCATCCGGAAGGCACGTTCAACAGGCTCGGCGGGTTCCCGGCGATCGGACGCAAGTCGACCGACGCGTCACTGTGCAGGGTAGGCACCGAGTTCAGCAGCCCCCAGGTGTATGGGTGCTGCGGGTTCGTCATGACCTCGGCGACGCCGCCTTCCTCGACGGGCTTGCCGCCGTACATGACCATGACCCGGTCCGCGACTTGCGCGATCACACCGAGGTCGTGAGTGATCATGATGATGGCGGAGTTGAACTCTTTCTGCAGCCCCTCGAGCAGGTCCAGAATCTGTCCCTGCACCGTCACGTCAAGCGCGGTGGTCGGCTCATCGGCGATGATCAGTCGCGGGTCGTTCACCAGACTCATAGCGATCATCGCGCGCTGCCGCATACCGCCGGAGAATTCGTGCGGGTACTGGCTGAACCGCTTTGCCGGCTCGGGGATCCCTACCCGGTCAAGCATGTCGATGGCGACCTGTTTCGCCTCGCGTTTCGACACCTTGTGGTGCAGCCGGTATCCCTCGACGATCTGGGCACCGATTGTGAAGTACGGGTGGAGCGCGGTCAACGCGTCCTGAAAGATCATCGACATCGACTTGCCCCGCAGGCCGCGAAGCTGGTTGTCGGTCATGCCGATCACTTCAACGCCGTCAACTTTCACCGAACCCGAGATCCGCGACTGTTCCGGGTCGTGCAAGCCGAGGATCGACATCCCAGTAACGCTCTTGCCGGAGCCGGATTCACCGACGATGCCGAGTGTTTCGCCTTCGGAGACACCGAAACTGACCCCGTCGACCGCTTTGACTATGCCGTCGGACGTCTTGAAGTGAACCCGAAGATCCTCGATCCGCAGGTACTCTGCCTTGCTCTTGGCCTCGGCGGTCGTGTGTTGACTCGTGTCAGACATATGCTTCTCCATCCGCCTTATAGCCGTACGCGTGGGTCGATGACCGCGTACAGGAAGTCAACGATCATTGTGGATATGACGATGAACATCGCCGCCAACAGCACTGTCGCCATGACGATCGGCATGTTCAGTTCCTCCACCGATTGCACCGTGAGGCGGCCGAGACCCTGCAGGCCGAACACCGATTCTGTGATGACCGCACCGCCCAAAAGCACACCGATGTTGAGGCCGGACATGGTCACAACCGGGGTGATCGACGCGCGCAATGCATGCTTACGGTGTACGACGCCTTTCGACAGGCCTTTGGCTCGCGCGGTGCGTACGAAGTCCTCCGACAATGTCTCCAACATGGTTGCCCTTGCCATACGTGCCTCGCCGGCGAAGCCAATCAACGCCAGCGACAGCCACGGCAGTATCAAGCCCCCTGCCCAAGCGAGCGGGTTCTCAAACGGCGATGTGTAGGTGGGTCTGGACAGCAATCCGGTGTTATAGACGAAGATCATCAACAGCAACGCCGCCAACAGATATGTCGGCATCGCCTGACCGAACATGGTCGAGCCGACCGCGAACTTATCGAGGAACTTGCCGCGTCTCAAAGCGGCCAGCACCCCCAAACCCACTCCTAGCGAAGTTTGGATCACCCACGCACCGATAGCGATTGACACGGTCGTGGGGAGGGCGCCCTTCATCATGTCCCACACGGCTTCGTTGGTGCGGTACGAGTACCCGAAACACGGCGCGTCGCACTCTTGGGCCATCGCGCCTTTACCGATCGTGCGACCGACGAAAATGCCGGACATGTAGTCGGAGTACTGCGTCACGAGAGGTTCATTGAGCCCGAGGTTTTCACGGGTCTGATTGATTTGTTCGGCGTCACAGTCCTTGGCGCACATGAGTCGTGCGGGGTCGGACGGGACCGCGAAGAACAAAGAAAACGAAACGACACTGACCGCTAGCAAAGTAGCAACCGCCAGCAGCGTTCGGCGAATAATAAAGCGGACCATGCTTTCACCTGCCTAAGATCTGTTGACGGTTACTACCGGGAGCCTTTGGGGTCGAGGGCGTCACGCACCGCGTCGCCCACCATGTTGACCGTCAACACCAACAGGAAGAGCGAGCCACCGGCACACGCGAAGTAGAACCACATACCCGGTACTTCCATGTGGTCGACGGCGTCGAGAATGATGCGTCCCATGTCCGGAACCGGCTCTTGCATACCCACACCCAGGTAGGACAAGGCGGCGACTGTCGTCACCAACGCGGGAACCATCAGCGTGAACGTCACCAGGATCGGTGCCCACACGTTCGGCAGCACCTCTTTGAAAATGATGTGTGGGGCACTCGCACCCGACGCACGGGCGGCTTCGACGAACTCCCGTTCACGCAGCGACAACACTTCACCGCGCACCAGCCGGGCGGTACCCATCCACCCGAAGAACACGAAGGTGCCGATGAGGATGCTGGCGCGAGTCATCGGCGAAATGACTTGCCCCTCGCCCGCGATCGCACCACCGATGATCGGGACGGTCGCCAACGCGAAGATCAGGAACGGGAAGCACAGGGCCACGTCGGTGATCCAGTTGATGACGGCGTCAACCTTGCCGGAGAAGTACCCGGCGACAGCGCCCAGAATCGCGCCGACGATCAGCGTCAAGACGGCGGCGATCAACGCGATCGTGAGGTCGGTGCGCAGCCCGTAAATGATCTGCATCAACACGTCGCGGCCATTGCGGGGTTGCAGGCCGAGCCAGTGGTCCCCGCTGATGCCGTTGAGCAGACCCAGCGGCAGTCCGTCGCCGTCCAATAGCTTGGAGTTTTGAGCGGTCGCGCTGTGCCCGTAAATCATTTCGATGAGCGGCGCCGCATACGCAATCAGGATCATGAGCAGCGCGAGTATCCCGGCGAAGATCGCGACCCGATCTTTTTTCAGCCTCATCCACGCCAGTTGCCCGGGTGAACGACCCACAATTTCTTTAGGGACGCCCTCAATCTCCTGCGCACCAGGATCCAAGGTGATCGTCAGTTCACCGTCGCGATTGTCAGTATCCCGATTATCCGACGCGCTTGTGTCGCTCTCGGTCATCAGCCGTATCGCCCCTTCAGCTTGCGCTCACTAACAAACCATGGGTAGGCCGCGTCCGCATTTTCGACAGGGTGACGCACACAACCGCCATGGTTCCTGAAAAGGAAGGTACTCGGCCCAACTGAGACCCAAAACACCAAACGTCATCGGTCCTATAACAACTGGGCCACAACCTGTCAGGA
>DXIM01000044.1 GCA_019112895.1 Candidatus Stackebrandtia faecavium | reverse complement strand
GGCCTGTTGGGCATTCTGGCCGGCTATTACGGTGGCATCATCGACACGATCTTCTCCCGTGCAGTGGACACGTTCAACTCGATTCCGTTCCTGCTGGGTGCGTTGCTCCTGCTGAGCATGTTCCGTGACCTGCCTTTGGGCGGCCTCCCGCAGCGTTTGGCGGCGATTTTGCCGGCCGTGGCGGTACTGATCCTGTTCGGTTGGACGTCGACGATGCGTCTGATTCGCGCTAGCGTGCTCGAGTCGCGCAACCTCGACTATGTTCAGGCCGCACGTTCGTTGGGCGCGACCAACTCGCGGATCATGTTCCGGCACATCCTGCCGAACGCGATGGCCCCGGTCATGTCGCTGGTCCCGATGACCATCGCCGGAATGATCTCGGCCGAAGCCACGCTTTCCTTCCTGGGAGTCGGGGTTCAGAAACCGGAAATCACCTGGGGAATCATGATCTCGGATGCGACACCTCACTTCACGGCTGGTTATCCGCTGCTGTTGATCATCCCCAGTGTGTTCCTTGTCGTGACGGTTTTGTCCTTCGTGCTGCTGGGCGATGCCATCCGTGACGCCCTCGACCCGAAACTTCGCTAGGAGAACCTGTCATGGCTAATGCTTCAGGCGTTTCCGAACACTCTGTCATCGAGAAATTTCCGGAATACGACCCGAACGCGCCTCTGCTCGACGTTCGCGACCTGCAAGTGGAATTCCACACGCGGGAAGGCACCGCGCGTGCGGTCAATGGTGTCTCGTTTTCGCTGGAACCTCGACAGACGCTCGCAATCGTGGGCGAATCGGGTTCCGGTAAATCCGTTACTTCTCAGGCGATGATGGGCATCCTCGATATTCCACCCGGCCATATCGCCGGTGGTGAGGTCCGGATGCGCGGCGTGGACCTGCTGAAACTCAAGGAGTCGCAGCGTCGCTCCATTCGCGCCAACCATATTTCGATGGTCTTCCAAGACGCCCTTTCCGCACTCAACCCGGTATGGACGGTCGGTTTTCAGCTCGGCGAGCTGTTCCGGGTACACCGGGGCGCGAGCCGTAAGGAAGCGCGTCAACGGTCGATCGAATTGTTGGACCTGGTGAAGATTCCCGCGGCGAAGCAACGCGTCGACGAGTATCCGCACCAGTTCTCCGGTGGTATGCGGCAGCGCGTCATGATCGCAATGGCGTTGGCGCTCGACCCGGATGTGCTGATCGCGGACGAGCCGACCACTGCGCTTGACGTGACGGTCCAGGCCCAGATCATGCGTCTCTTGGCCGAGATCCAAGAGGAAAAGGAGATGGGCCTGATTCTGATCACTCACGACCTGGGTGTCGTGGCCGACGTCGCGGACGATGTGACGGTCATGTACGCGGGTCGTGCGGTCGAACAGGCCGGGATCGAGGAGCTGTTCGCGTCTCCTGCACACCCTTATACGAAAGCCCTGTTGAAATCGATCCCGCGTCTGGACGTCAAGGGCCAAAAGCTGGAAGTCATCGCTGGATTGCCACCGGTTTTGACGAATATCCCACCGGGCTGTGCCTTCGCGCCTCGCTGTGGATATGTCCGCGATAAATGCCACCACGATCGGCCCGATCTCGAACCGGTTAGCGCGGATCGTGCGTCGGCATGCCACTTCTGGCAGGAGGTTGTTTCAGATGACTGAGAAAAACGTGGGTTCGCAGGCCGGTCCCGATGCGAAATCGGCGGACGTCTCCGAAGAGGACCCGAAACAGGATGACCTTGCGGCCGGAACCGAAGCTGTTGCTGATTCCGACGGCGCGGAAACCGACGACAATGCGCCAGTGCTGGAGGTCGAGAACCTCGAAAAGCACTTCCCAATCCGGTTGGGCGTCGTGTGGAAGAAGACCGTGGGTCATGTCAAGGCGGTCGACGGGGTCAACCTCAGCCTGAAGAAGGGCGAGACGCTCGGCGTCGTCGGCGAATCCGGCTGCGGTAAGTCCACATTGGCTAAGACGCTGGTGGGCTTGGAACAACCGACCGGTGGTCAGATCCGGGTCAAGGGCAAGGGCATCACGAAGCTCAACCGCTCGGGAATGAAGCGCTTGCGTCGTACTGCGCAGATGGTGTTCCAGGACCCGTACACCTCGTTGAACCCGAGGATGACGGTCGGCGACATTATCGGCGAGCCGTACCTGATCCATCCCGACGTCGTTCCGAGGCAGCGTCGGCGGCAGGCGGTGCAGGACCTACTGGACGTCGTCGGTTTGAACCCGGACCACATCAACCGTTACCCGCACCAGTTCTCCGGCGGGCAGCGGCAGCGCATCGGTATTGCCCGTGCGCTGGCTTTGCGGCCGGAGATCCTGGTCTGCGACGAGCCGGTGTCGGCGTTGGACGTGTCGATCCAGGGGCAGGTGATCAACTTGCTCGAGGAGCTTCAGGACGAGTTCGGCCTGTCGTACATCTTCATCGCGCACGACCTGTCGGTGGTGCGGCACATCGCTGACCGGGTCGCGGTGATGTACTTGGGCAAGGTCGTCGAGGTCGGTACCGAAGACGAGATCTACGAAAAGCCGATGCATCCGTACACGCAGGCCCTGCTGTCGGCGGTCCCGGTTCCCGACCCCACGAAGCGTGAGGAACGCGACGAGATCGTGCTGGAAGGTGACGTGCCGTCGCCGGCGAACCCGCCTTCCGGTTGCCGCTTCCGGACCCGCTGCTTCAAGGCGCGCCAGGTGTGGGCGGAAACGGCCAGCGATGCGGACAGGAAGAACCTGCCGCTGGTCGACCAAGTTCCCGACGTCTGTCGTGAAGAAGAGCCGGAACTGCAGGTAAGGGACGGTGCGCAGCACCCCAACGCCTGCCATTTCGCGGCGCCGAGGAACGTCCTGCACGTGTAACAGCAAGAGCAGAATGGGGTGCACCGCATGTTCGCGGTGCACCCCATTTGCGTATTTCCACCGCGCAAGCGCCGACTGTCGCATCTGAAATATCCGATATGTCGTTATTGCTATGGTCGAATTATTCGGGTATGGGCGTTTTTGCATCAGCTTCCTGACAGGTTGTGGCCCAGTTGTTATAGGACCGATGACGTTTGGTGTTTTGGGTCTCAGTTGGGCCGAGTACCTTCCTTTTCAGGAACCATGGCGGTTGTGTGCGTCACCCTGTCGAAAATGCGGACGC
>DXIM01000043.1 GCA_019112895.1 Candidatus Stackebrandtia faecavium | reverse complement strand
ACCGTTTTCTGGAGCCTTCTGCCTCCGATGCCCATCGGCCAGTTCTTTGCGGACTTGGTCGACTGGTGCACCAAAAACCTGGAATTCTTCTTTGATCTGAGCCGCGACATCATCGACGGCATGATCGTCGGGCTGACCGATGGCTTGTTGTTCTTGCCCGCCACACTCATGGTGGTGGTGTTCGCCGCGATCGCATTCTTTGTGCGCGGCTGGCGCTTCGGAATCATCACGTTCTTCGCCATGGGACTTGTGGCGTGGAGTCAGTTCTGGATCGAGTCGATGCAGACCTTGGCGCTGGTGCTGATAGCCAGCATCCTCGCGTTGATCATCGCGGTTCCCGTCGGCATCTTGGCGGCGGAGAACGCCACCATGGCTAAGATCGTTCGACCGGTTTTGGACTTCATGCAGACGATGCCCGCATTCGTCTACCTGATTCCCGCCGTCGCGTTCTACGGCATCGGCGACGTCCCCGGCGTCATCGCGACCATCGTGTTCTGTATGCCTCCGGGTGTGCGCCTGACGGAACTAGGTATTCGCCAGGTGGACTCCGAGGTCGTGGAAGCCGGAGAATCCTTCGGTGCCCGTCCGGCGACGATCCTCACCCGGATCAAGCTCCCGTTGGCGCTTCCGACCATCATGGCCGGCGTCAACCAGGTGATCATGCTGGCACTGTCCATGGTCGTCATCGCCGGAATGGTCGGCGGTGAAGGCCTCGGGAAGGTCATCATGGCGGCGTTGAACAACGTTGACCTGGCGAAAGGCTTCGACAGTGGCCTCGCGGTCGTGATTATCGCGATCTTCCTTGACCGCGTCACCGACTCGTTGTCGAAACGGACCAAAGTCGCCCGTGTCGCGGCGATGCGCAGCAAATCCTAGACATGGGTCCGAACATGTGCCCGGCGGCGAAAGCCGCATAACGAATAAACGGAAGGTAGAAATGAAGGTATCGAAACTGTTTCGCAAGGTCGCCGCGATCGGCGCGGCGCTGGCGATGACTGCTACGGCCGCGGCCTGTGGCGGCGGGGCCGACGACAAGTCCATCACGATCGGCTACATCGAATGGGATGAAGCGGTCGCGACTTCGCACATGTGGAAGCACATCCTCGAAGAGCAGGGCTACGACGTCGAGCTCAAGGCACTGCAGGCAGGCCTCATCTTCCAGGGGCTGGCTGACGGAGAGGTTGACTTCTACCTCGACGCCTGGCTGCCGCAGACGCACAAGGACTACATGGACAAGTACGGCGACCAGGTTGAGAAGCTTGGTAACTGGTACGGCGGCGAAGCGACTCTGAACATCACCGTTCCCGAGTACGTCGAAGACGTCAACTCCATGGAGGACTTGGCGGCCAACGCCGACGAGCTCGGCGGCAACATCATCGGTATCGAGCAGGGCGCCGGTCTGATGAAGGCGACCGAAGATAACATGATTCCCGACTACGGTCTTGAGGGCAAATTGGACCTCAAAACCTCCAGCACGCCGGCCATGCTGACCGAGCTGGAAACCGCGTACGAAAAAGAAGAGCCGATCGTCGTGACGCTGTGGCACCCGCACTGGGCCTACGCCGAATACGACCTGAAGGACCTCGAGGACCCGAAGGGTTCGATGGGTGAAGGTGAAACCATCGAAACCCTGGGCAGCGAAGACTTTGTGGAAGACCACAAGGACGTTGCGGACATGCTCAAGAAGTTCAAGATGAGCGACGAAGAACTCGCCGACCTCGAGAACTTCGTCTTCAACAAGGGTGACGACGAAGCCGCCGGCGCGAAAGCCTGGCTCGACGAAAACCCCGACTTCGCTAAGACGTTGAAGTAGTCGAAGATTCGTGAACTGCCCGCGGCCCATGTCGGCCGCGGGCAGTTTCATGCCGTCACGACAAAGGTCACTTCTGCATGTCGAGGCCTAGGCGTGCGAGGAGCGGTGCGGTACTAGGGGCGTGGCCGGTGAATTCCCGGTACGCCTCCAGCGGATCTTTGCCGCCGCCCACTGACAGCACGTGGTTGCGGAACCGATCGCCGTTGTCTCTGGAGAGGCCGCCGTTGGCGTTGAACCAGGCGACAGTGTCGGCGTCCAAGACTTCGCTCCAGATATAGGAGTAATAGCCGGCCGCGTATCCTCCGCCGAAGACGTGGCCGAAATAGGTGCTGCGGTACCGCGGCTGGATTGTGTCGGTATCGATCCCGGAGTCGGCCAAGACCCGGGCCTCGAACTGCGCGACAGCGGCGCGAGGATCCGCGCCATCGGGTACGGCGTCGGGCGTGAGGCTGTGCCAAGCCAGGTCGATGAGTGCGGCGGCCAGATATTCGGTGGTGGAGAAGCCAGTATTGAACTGCTGCGTGGCGTGGAGCTTGTCGACCATTGCCTGCGGCATCGGCTCCCCGGTGACGTGATGCACCGCGTAGTTGCGCAGAACCTGCGGCCACAACGCCCACATCTCGTTGACCTGTGACGGGAATTCGACAAAGTCGCGCGGAACGTGCGTCCCCGAAAACCTCGGGTACGTGACGTTCGACAGCAAACCGTGCAGGGCGTGCCCGAATTCGTGGAACATCGTGGTGACCTCGGTGAAGGTGAGCAGCGTCGGTTCAGCGTCACCGGCTTTGACGATGTTGAGGTTGTTGCATACCACCGGTAGGTTCCCCAACAGGTGTGACTGGTCGGCGAAGGAGTTCATCCAGGCGCCGCCGCGTTTGGAATCCCGGGCGAAGTAGTCGGCGCAATATAGTCCGATGGCGGCATCGCTGGAATCGAACACTTCGAACACACGCACCTGCGGGTGGTAGGTCGGCAGGTCGAATCGTTCGCGGAAGCCAAGACCGTACAACTGTTGTGCGGCATAGAACACGCCGTCGTGCAGCACCCGTTCCAGCTCGAGGTACGGCCGGGTGGCGGCCATGTCGAAGTCGTGTTCTCGGCGGCGCAGCAGTTCGGTTGCCAGCGGCCAGTCCCACGGCTTGAACTCCTCGTCATCCACAACGTTCTTGCGGTCCCGCGCTTCTTGCTGCGCGTTGGCCACGGCAGGGCCGACGAGGTCTGCCAGCATCGTCGTGACGGTGTCCGCGTCGTTGGCCGTCTGGTCGGCGATGACATAGGCCGCATGGTGGTCGTAGCCCAGCAGCGCGGCGCGTTCCGCCCGCAACCGCGCGATCTCCACCACGATGTGGCTGGTGTCGGCGTCGCTCCCGTCGTTGCCGCGTGCGATCGACGATTCATAGAGTCGCTGCCGCAACCCGCGGTCGCGCAACACCGACAGCTGCGGTGGCATCGTGAAGTTGTTCAGCGTCAGTAGGTACCCGTCGCCGCCGTGTGCCTTGGCGGCGTCTGCGGCGGCGGCCATGGCGTCGTTTGACATGCCGGCGAGTTGTGCGTGATCGTCGACGCGCACAGCGGCGGCGTTCGTCGCCGCCAGCTGTCGTTGTGTGAACTGAGTGGATAGCGACGACAGGCGTTCATTGAGTGTCCGCAGTTGCGTCTTGTCCTCTTGGGGCAGCCTGGCGCCGCCTCGCACGAAATCGCGATGGTAGCGCCGCAGCAGGTATTGCGATTCTTCGTCGAGCCCGAGATCGCCGCTTTGGCGATGAAGATCGTCGATGCGAGCGAAGAGCGCGGGATCGAGGAAGATCGAATCGTGATGGGCTGCCAGTTGTGGGGCGATCTGGCTTTCTATCTCGCGTAGTTGCGGCGTCGAACCGGTGGCGATCATCGTGAAGAACACCGTGCTGGTCCTGTGCAGCGTCTGGCCGCTACGTTCTAGCGCGACAATTGTATTGTCGAATGAGGCGGGATCGGCGTTGCCCGTGATCTCGTTGACTTGCGACCGTTGCTCCGCCATGCCCAGCTCGAAGGCGGGAATATAATGATCGATCTCGATGAGGTCGAATGGAGGATAGGAATAGGCCAGCGTGCTCGGCGCGAGAAGTGGATTATTCGTCTGTGTCACCCGCGCCAGCCTAGCTCGCGGGAGCGCCCTACGATGTGCTTCGGAATCGGACACAGGAGAGATCACTTAGCGTGCGCACTTGCTTCGACATCGAGGAAGGGGACGCCTACAGCGCGGCCCGGCAGCTGCTGGCTCGGCGTTGCCGCGATTGGGCGATCATGCATTCGCGGCCGTTTCACGCGCGGTTGGTGCTTGCCGCAATGGATTCGCGGCACTTCAGTAGTGACGGTCGCATCACCCATTGGAATTTCCAACACATCTTCTACTACCTGTTGGAATGGGTGCCTCGTTACGTCGATGCCGATATGCGGCTGCTACTTCAGGCGCCGGAGAACCTGCGCACCCTCCTGCAGTTCTTTCGGCACACCGGGCTGCGTGACCCGCGCGGCGGCCCCTTGGTCGCTAACGAGGAAGCTATCGATACCGCCTCACACTCGATGGCGAAGATCATTACGTCGATGGACAGTAGCCAGTTCGACGAGCTGTGGGGCTGCGAACTCGGCACCCGGAATATGGACACCAGCAACGAGACGGTCCTCAAGGATCTGAGCGATAGGTTGCGTCGGCGCTACGGTCGCCCGTCGCAAGGGGAGTTTCGCACGCTGCCCCAGTTGCCGGTACGGTTGCCATCTGAGCCGGAACTCAATGCGTTGGCGGCCGAACCGGTCGCGGTGCAACGCCTCACGAGCCTGCTGGAGTGGGTTGGTAAGGGTCGCAGTATCAAGCGTTCCGGCCATCTGGACGCCGCTGCGTCGCGCGACCTTGCGAGAACGCTCGGGGTCGAGCTCACTGAGCCTGTGAGGTCCAGTGAGGACTCTGATGAGCTTCGGCTGTACCTTCTGTGGGCGAAGAAGATGGGCCTGGTCCGGCGCTACC
>DXIM01000042.1 GCA_019112895.1 Candidatus Stackebrandtia faecavium | reverse complement strand
GGACTGTCCAATAGCGAGATATCGCGGCACTTGACGGTCAGTATGGCGACGGTCAAGACACATGTCAGTAACTTGTTGACGAAGTTGATGGTCCGCGATCGCACCCAGCTGGTGATCATCGCCTACGAGTCCGGTCTGGTGCAGGCCGGAAATTAACCGTTCGTCGCGGGACGAGCGCCAACGCCGACGGACGCGGTGGCGCCGACGGACGCGGTGGACGTCGCGCCGAACCCGCCTCGACCGCGCGGCCCCACGACCGTTGGCCAACATCTCGTTTTCGTTGAAGACCCTGCGTGGCCGCTGCGCGCAAGCGCACGCTGCCGGGTTTTATTACATTCTCGGGGTCCCCGACGGCATACGCGGATGCACACCCACACCGCCCAAGAGGATGACCATCCGCCTCACAGGGCCGACAGGGTCTCTTGGCATGCCGTGGCGATGGATGAAGCGGCAGCAAAAACAAGACGGTCCGAACCCATTCAGGTTCGGACCGTTTCTCATGCCCTTAAGACATCGATATTGGCAGGAGTGACAGGACTCGAACCTGCAACCTGCGGTTTTGGAGACCGCTGCGCTGCCAATTGCGCCACACTCCTACGCCGACGGAAATCGGCTGCACCCATCCTACGGCCCGCCTCCACGCGCTGGCAATCGGGTTGGCCCCTTGCCAGGTCTTGAAGTCCGGGAACC
Organism: Candidatus Stackebrandtia faecavium; assembly: GCA_019112895.1. GTDB lineage: Bacteria > Actinomycetota > Actinomycetes > Mycobacteriales > Micromonosporaceae > Stackebrandtia > Stackebrandtia faecavium. The sequence goes on along the minus strand of DXIM01000042.1, from coordinate 11,326 downwards.
GACGCCCGTGCGCGCCCACAAGCGGGGCTAATCGATGGGCCGTTGCCGCAGCTTCTTGACTTGCCCACGGCGTTTCTTCGCGTCGAGGCGTTTGCGTTTAGCTCTCTTCGACGGTTTCGTGGCGCGCCGTGCCGGCCCGGGCGGTGCTATCGCTTTACGCAACGTATCGGCCATGCGTTCCGTCGCGTCTTGCCGGTTACGCCACTGCGAGCGGAACGAAGCGGCGACGACAGTCAACACTCCGTCGCTGAGCCGCGGAGCCAGGCGTTCGAGGGCACGTTCCCGCTGTTGCGCGGTGAACGCGGTACATGTGGCGATATTGACCGACAGCTCGACGCGGCTATCGGTCGTGTTGACGTGCTGGCCTCCCGGCCCCGACGCCCGGCTGAAGCGCCAGTTCAGCTCGGCCTCCGGGATCACGACGTCGTCGGTGACGGCGATCGGCTGTTTCATTGCGGGCACCTCCTTCACGCCGACGGCGCTCACCCTACGGCCGTCGCGCCCGACAGGCCAGGCGGTTTCTCAGCCACGACAGCTGGCGCTAGGAGTACGGCTTACTGGCTGAGGACTAACGGCCATCAGAGCAATTGACTAGGGGTTACGAGCCGAGGGCCATACACGCTACGGCTGAGCGACACCGGCCACGAACCATGGGCCGGGAGACAGGGGCCAGGATCTCGTCATGTCCGTAACATGCCCCAAACAGTGCCGAGGGCCGCGCGCATCCCTCGCCACCGCCTCGCCGTCATGTTACGGACTTGCGACGAAACTCAAGGTCGCTGATGATCCGTCCAGCCTCTATGCCGCGCTGCTCGAACTTCGTGATCGGCCGCACGGACGACCGCGGCGCAAAACCGTCGTGGCAGTTGACGAGCTGCTCGTCTGCGGTCAGGTCCTCGAGCATCGCCTCGGCGTACTCGCGCCAATCGGTGGCGCACCGCAGCACGCCTCCGGGCATCAACCGACTCCGCAACAGCGGGATATGCGGCGATTGGATGAGCCGACGCTTATGGTGTTTGGCTTTCGGCCACGGATCCGGGAAGAACACGTGTATCGCGGCCAGGCAGTCGGCGGGTATCCGTTCCGCCACGAAAGTCACAGCGTCGCCGTTGTAAATGCGCAAGTTCGTCACTTCTTGCTCGTCCGCCAAAGCCATGAGGTTGGCAATACCGGGCGGGTGCACCTCGATCGCAAGGTAGTTGTGTTGCTGGTCGGCCCGCGCCATCTGCACTGTCGCATCGCCCATGCCGGAACCGATCTCCAGCACGACGGGCCGGTCGTTGCCGAAAATCGACGGGAAATCCACCGGCTCATCGGCGACGCCGTAACGGGGGTAAAACCGATCCAGAGACTCGAACTGCCGACGACTCATACGTCCGCGGCGGAAATTGAAGGTCCTACTCGGCCTGTTGGTTTCGACGGCACTCACAGTTTCAGGATGCTACCCAAGCACACACCGGCCGGCACCCCCACACCTGCCGACGTGACCGGCACGGCCACGGGTGCGCGCACACTGTCGCACCGGCACGGTATTGTTTCCGACGGCTCGACGGCCGAAATGGCGTCACCGTTTGGTTTCGCCGTCACGTTGCGCGGTTTGGGTTCCAGGCCGGGGCCGCGCAACAGTCTTCTTCTCCGCCACCCCAATCGGCAGTCATTTCGGCGCGGCGTAGTAATGCATCACGAACGGCGGCGCGCCGTTCGTCGCCCAGTCCAGCGGCAGGCTCGCGATCAGGCGCCAACCCAGATGTTCGTAAATTGCCACAGCCGACGTATCCCCCGTGTCCACCACCGACAACATCAGTTCGCGTCCCTGCGCGGCGGCTTCGCGCGACGCTGTGGCCAACAGGGCCGCGCCGATTCCCGCGCCCCTGGCGTCGGGACGCACGAAGAACCTCGAGATACCCGCGACCGCGTCATCAATGTTGTGTCCCATCTCTGCCAGCTCGCGGCGCTCGGTCTGTCCTTCGCTCAGCACCAGATGCCCCACGATGGCCGTGCCAGTGTCGGTTTCGGTGGCGGCGTCGGTGGCGACCCAGGCGCCCATTTCGTCGCTGGGCGACAGGAACCGGCGTGGATCCTGTGGCCAATTCACCGGGTAACCGTCGGTTTCGTGGACCTGGCGCAAGACATGTTCGCATTCCGTAAAATCGCGGGAACGTCGCTGACGTATGCAAATCGAGGACATGTCTTGAATCTTGACATCGACGATCCGACCGCCGCAGCAACCACACATGCGTGCTGAAACACAACCAGGTGTAACGGACGGTACGAAATCACATCCCGACAGCGCCAACACAACTCGCGCGTGCCATGGTCACAGGGTCAGGATGTCGGCATCAACCATGTGCCGACTCAGCAGTTGCCGCACGGACTAGCCCGACACAACGCGCTAGCCGCGGCAACGTCAAGCCCGCTACGAACTGGAGGGACACCGTGAGGCCACGAGTAGACCTGGTAACCCTAGGCGTTGAAGACCTGACTGCGGCCCGCAGCTTCTACGTGGATGGTTTGGGTTGGAAACCCATCCAAGAGGTTCCTGGCGAGATCGTTTTCATCCAGGTGGGACACGGCATCATGCTCGCGCTGTTCGCGGCCGAGGAACTGGCGGCGGATGTCGGTGAAAAGTCGCCCGCGAAGGCCACGCACGCCGTGACGTTGGCACATAATGTCGACACTCAAGCCCAGGTCATCGAAGTGTTCAACACTGCTGTTGAAGCGGGCGCCACCGTCATCAAGGAACCCCAGAAGGCCGACTTCGGTGGCTTCCACGCGTACTTCGCCGACCCGGCGGGTTTCTGTTGGGAGGTCGCGCACAACCCCGGTTGGAGCGTCGACGAAGACGGCAACGTCACCTTGAACCCCGCGCGTTCCTGACGCATCAACGCAAACGCCCTGGATGAGCCGATGCTCATCCGGGGCGGATCGTCGGTCGCGCGGTGATCAGGCGTTTTCGATCAGGTCTTTGAGCTGCTCTGCCGTGTCGTTTTGCGCGAGCTCTTGCTCATCGAACCGAACCGAGGGCACCTGGCTGAGGCCCCCGTCGAGCGCTTCCTGGGTGCTTTTCTCGATGTGTGACGCGTAGGGCGCGTTGTTGACGCATTCCACGAACTCCGGCCCCAGATCGACCAATTCAGCCATTTTGGTCTTCGACAGCGCCGGCTCGGCTTTCCCGGGGACTTGCTCCATGGCCGCCAGCGTGAACTCGAAGAATTCGGGCTCGCCGACATCCGCGGCACATACCGAGGCGGACGCGGCATTCGCTCCGTAGCTGTCGCTGCGCTCCACGATCACGACCGGGTGCATGGTTACCGTGATTTTTCCTTCGTCGATGCCGTCGCGCAGCAGCGGCGCAAGCGTCTGCATCGAGTCACCGCAGGGCGGGCACGCAAAGTCGTAGTAGTAATCGACGTGGTGGTCGCCGTCGCCGTAAGTCAGGTCGACGTCGGTTTCTGCGCCGTCTGTTTGGTCCGGACCGGTACCGACCGGAGCGTCAGGCGGGCTTTGATTCCAGGTGAAAACCCCAACACCGATGCCGACGGCGCTGACCACCAGACACATGACGGCGACGACCCCGACGACGATCAGCACGATCGGTAGCGCCGATTTCGGTTTCGGCCCGGGCGGCGGCACCTGCCCCGGCTGCGGGGGCATCTGCCCTGCCTGCGGGGGCATCGGCTGTACCTGGGGCGGCATTTGCGGGTGCGGTGGTCCCTCGTACCCGGGCGCCCGTGGGTAGTCACCGTTTTGCGACGCGTCGCCATGCGGATTCGGTCCCTGCATTGGCGTGTGCCCTTGAGGAGTGGGTGGTTCCTCTCCGTTGGGGCCCGGCTGTGGCGGGGTCGCGTTCGGGTCGTTGGGGGGCTGGCTCATGCCGACATAGTAATGCGTCGCGGAATGACGGCAGCGCCACGAAGGCTGTTCAAAGGCGGGCCGACGGGTAGCGTCGACCTGCCTTTACAGCAAGCGCCCGTTAGTCGGCGCTGGCGATCAGAACCTCAAGCTTGGGAACCACGTCGTTGGGCCCCTGCTCGTAGCCGTCCATTTCGACGGTCGGCAACTGCGCGAAGTTGTCGGCGACCGCATCGGTGCTCGCTTCGATCTTTTCGTCGTATTTGCCGTTTTCGACGCAGGCGGCGAAGTCGTCGTCCAGATCAACCAGTTCACTCAGCTGCGACGTGGACATTCCGCCCGCCTCTTCCGGCGGGATGTGCACCATTGCGGCCGCAGTGAATTCGAAAAACGCCTGCTGATCGGTTTCTGCCGCGCACAACGAGGCGGACGCGGCATCCATCCCATAGTGGTCACCGCGTTCGACGTAGTCGATAGGGTGCATCACCAGCGTGAATGCGTTTTTATCGATCCCCTCCTGAAGCATCGGCTTTAGCTCCAAGAATGATTTGTGGCAGGCCGGGCAGGCGAGGTCGTAGTAGTAGTCGACTGTGATGTCGCCTGTCCCGAAGGTCACGGTGCCGTCCTGTGATTCCTGATTCGTTGGCTGACCATCACCCTCGTCTTCCTGCTCCGCAGTGCCTGCTTGCAGCGCTCCGGTGTCATCGTCACCCCACAGGACGACGGAGGTTCCTACGGCCAACACGCCAAGCACCAACGAGAACGCGGTGACGATCGCGATGATGATCCACCCGGTCGCGACCGGGATGCCCTTCGACTGACCGTTTCGCGGTGAAACCTGAGGCGGGAGATTGTGCCCCGGCGGGGGCGGTACGTACTGCCACTGCTGCGGCGGCGGCAGTGGCTGGTTCTGACCGGCTGGCGTGTTCGCGTATCCGTGAGGCTGCGGACCGACACCCGGGCCGCCATGCGGCGGTTGCCCGCCCGCTGGAGGCGAGATCGATTGCGGCGCTTGCTCATGCGCGCTCGGTTGCGGGCCCGGATTCGATTCTTTGCCGCCATGGGGGCCGACTTCGGCTTGGGGGTTGACGCTGTGGGGCTCGGTCATTTCCTCATATTAGTCAGCCGGGAAAGAGCACTTCAGCTGCCAAAAAAGCACAATGTGAATATGATTCATAACCTACAGTAGACCCTACTGAAGCATGTGACATACCCCACTCTCCATATGTCCAGTTTAGGAAGATCGCGAAGTCCGCGTACCGTGATCATGCGATTACGGCTCGAATTCTACGAATTAGACCATAATGGATTTTCGTTACTCGACAGTCCACACCGGTATTCTGAATCCGTAGCATCCAAAGTGAGGCTTTCTGTTCTTGCACGGCCCCAACGGTCTTGTTAGAGTCGCCGCGGAATTGAGACGGAACAAATATCACGAAAGCCCCTATTCCCACAAAAGACGATGTAGCCGACATTCGGGACCGGCTCATCGCACCGGCCTCGATTCGTGACGAATTCGCTCGCCGACACCGGCGTTACCCCTGCCCTGGAGGTCATCGAATGGATGCCTATTTCGAGACGTCGCGCCATAAGGAGCTACGTCAGGAAGTGCGAGATTTCGCCGAAACGCGAGTCGCACCGCGCGTCCCCGAGATGGAGTCCAGCAAGCTCGTCCACCACGAACTGTCTCGACTCATCGCCAAACAAGGCTGGATAGGGCCCACGATCGCCGCAGAATACGGCGGAATGGCCGAGGGACATCTCGCCAAGACCATCATCATCGAGGAGCTCTCGCGCGTCAGTGGCGCCATGGGAGCGATGGCGCAAGCCTCACAGCTCGGCGTCGCCAAGATCATCCATTTCGGTACTGACGCTCAGAAAAAGACGTGGCTGCCCGAAATCGCCAAAGGCAACTGTCTGCCGACGATCGCCGTCACGGAATACGAGAGCGGCGGGCACGTTCTCGGTATGGAGACCAGCGCCGTCCGCGATGGCGACGACTACATCCTCAACGGCCGCAAAGTCTATGTCGGCAATAGCCACGTGGGCGACCTTCACGGCGTCGTCGTGCGCACAGGCGAAGGATCCAAAGGGCTGTCCGCTTTCCTCGTGGAATCGGACCGTCCCGGTTGCCATCTCGGTGAGCAGGTGCCCGCCATGGGGCTGCACGGCTTCAGTTTCGGCGAGGTTATCTTCGACAACTGCCGCGTACCGGCCGCAAACCTGCTTGGCAACGAAGGCGACGGGCTGTCCGTCGCCTACTCATCGAGCACCCTGTACGGACGCAGCAACCTGACCGCAGTGTCGCTGGGGATCCACCAGGCGATCGTCGAGCAGACGCTGCGCTACGCGAACGAACGGGAGCGCTACGGTGCTCCCCTGCATGCGTTGCCCAACATCAAGATCAAGATCGGCCACATGCAGTCGCGGCTCATGACGGCACGCCTTGCCGCCCACCACGCAGTTCATCTGCTCGATAACGGTCAATCATGCGATATCGAACTCATGAACGCCAAAGTACTCAATGTCGAATACGCAATGGACAGCGCCCGCAACGCGATGGAAATCCATTCCGCGGCGGGCCTCTTCACTGACCGTCCGCTGGAGCGTTACCTGCGCGATGCGCACCACATCTTCGCACCCGCGGGAACCTCCGACATCCAACTGCTACGCATCGCCGAAACGGCGCTCGGCCAATCCAAAGGACAGTGGTCCGAAAGATTGGCCGATAAAGTCGCGACGTCGCAAACGGTCAGCTGAACCGGTTACCCCGCTGCTGGATGCGGTCCATCACGACCGCAGCCTTCTTCTTGATCAGATCGAGCCCGGGCCGCCCCCACGGCTTAGGCTCCACATCGACCACACACACGGTCCCCAGTACAACGCCGTCATCGTCGACGATCGGTGCGCCCAAGTATGAGCGGATACCAATCTCGTCCACGACCGGGTTTCCCGCGAACCGCGGGTAGTCGCACACGTCATCCAGAACTAGTGCCTTGCCCCGAACCACAACGTGAGGGCAATAGCCGTGATCGCGATCCATTTCGCGCCCGACCTCCGGACCAGGCTCAGCCGCCGAGGTGCCCGCTGGCGTGCCGGCGTGCAGGCCCGCGAAGTACTGCTTGTCCTCGCTGATGAAGTTGATCATCGCGTATGGAGCCCCGGTCTCGGCCGCCAGTTCGGACGCCAAATCGTCGAACTCCGCATCCGGTTTCTCGCCGACGCCAAGCTCCCGCAGACGCCGGTTACGAAGCTCCACATTGCGATCTTCTGGCGTCATCGACAGGCGGTCGGCGTATTCGTGTTCCATGCAAGCTCCGTATTCTAAAGGGAGTGTAACTTCTTAATGGACTCGGCTATGCGGCCGAAAGCAGGTGCTGAATGAGCGTTACCAGCACGTACATTGTGCTGCGGGTGTCACGCGCATCGCAGGTGACGACCGGCACGTTGGGTTTGAGATCCAGGGCCGACCGCACCTCATCGTTGCTGTAGCGGTGCGAGTTCTCGAACTCGTTGACGGCCACGACGAACGCAGTCCCGCGGCTTTCGAAGAAGTCGATCGCCGAGAAGCAGTCCTGGAGACGCCGGGTGTCGGCGAGCACGACAGCCCCCAAGGCGCCGTTCGACATCTCGTCCCACATGAACCAGAACCGTTCCTGTCCGGGTGTCCCGAACAGATACAGGATGTAACCGTCGTCGAGAGTGATTCGTCCAAAGTCCATCGCCACTGTGGTCGTGGTCTTGTCTCCGACGCCGGCGAGATCATCTGTGCCGATACTGGCCTCAGTGATCACTTCTTCTGTCCGCATTGGGTCGATCTCGCTGACCGCTCCGACAAACGTCGTCTTCCCTACGCCGAAACCGCCCGCTACCAGGAGTTTTATTGCTGTGGGAAATTGCTCAGAGCCGGCGCTGTAGGCCATTGAGCACTGCCTCCAATAGGTCGCGATCTTTTGCGTCAGGCGCTTCGGTTTGTTCTTTCAACATCAACGCACCACATTCGACAAGGTCGGAAAGCAGCACTTTTGTGACCATGGCAGGCAAACACAGCATCGCGGAAACCTCAGCAACGGACACCGGATCTGCACACACGTCGAGCGCTTGTGCATGATCCATTCCTATTTCGTTCTGTGTCACGGCACCAGTCGACTTGACCATCGACAAGAGGTCCATCTTTGCGGAGGGTTTCGTCCGTCCGTTACTGACCGTATACGGACGGACCAGAGGTCCCGCTGCGTCATCAACCCACGTTTCGTCGGTTGAATAGGTCATACGCGCGGTGCCGTTTCCCCGCCGCTGGCTGCGGAGCGACGTACGGGAGTCCCCAGGTATGGGCGCACACTCTTGACGAGCTGCGACATCTCGAAGCCGAGCACTCCGACGTCGGCATCGCGTTCCGCCAACACCGCCAGGACCGCACCCGATCCCGCCGCGGAGACAAACAGCAGCGTGTCGTCGAGTTCAGCAACAACCTGACGCACACCGCTGCTCTTTCCGAAACGGCCACCGGCACTGCGCGCCAAGGAGAACAGGCCAGACGCCACAGCGGACAGATGGTCGGCCATATCGTCGCTCAGGCCGTGATACGACTTTTTCAAACCGTCCGAGGACAGCAAGAGGGCGCTACGAGTATGCGGGACACGTTGCACAAGGCTGCTCAGTATCCAATCCAGATCGGAAGAACTGCCCATAGGTGCATCACTCGACATTACGGGTGGACTCTCCTTTAAGGCTATTAGCTACGGCTAGGGCTGAGAATATGGGGATCGTTCGGTATCGTCGGCAGACTCCGACGCGCTGCTGAAGCCGCGTTGGAATGCGCTCATCAAATTCGGGTTGTGTCCGGCTTGCGGCTCTTGCGCCTCCGCCGGTTCGTTCGCCAGTTGTGGCGCAAGGTTGGCTTGTTTTCTACGTCGTGGCAGAGCCGGGCGGTCATCACCCGAGGCTGCAGGCGGCATAGCGGGTCTCTCGTCGGCGTCGGTGTAACTAGGGGTCGTCGGCGCGCTGTGGCGGTAACCCGGTGCCTGAGCCGGCTGCATAGCCGGCGCGCCCGAAGGCGGCGCACTCACCGGGTTGTAGTCACCCCGCCCGGCACTGGGCACACCACGGCCGCCGCCGTTTCGTGCCGACATCGGCCCGGGGGACGGTCGGCGCTGCGGAGTGGACCATTCCGGGGGCGGCGGCCATTCCGTTGGCGCTCCCGCCGCGGATTGTGCTGCCACGGGCTGCGCCGACAGCGGTTGTGCGGAGACCGGCTGCGCGGACGTGGGTTGCGCGGAAACCGGCTGCGCCGAGACCGGCGCGTCGGAACGCGACTGCACCGCCAACGGCTGGGTCGAGTTCGTGTCGCTATCGGCCGGAAGCATCGCTTCCTCGTCGACGTTCTCGCCGCCGAGGATGGTGCTCGGCAACACGATCGCGGCCTGGATACCGCCGTAAATGTTGGTCTGGAGCTGCACAGCGACCCCGTAACGCTGCGCGAGACTCGACACCACATATAGCCCGATCCGACCGTCCTCGAGAAGGTCGTCGATGTCGACGCGATGCGGGTTAGCCAAGATCGCGTTGAACCGCTGTTGGTCTTCGCGCGGCATGCCCAAGCCGCGGTCTTCGACTTCGATGGCGACGCCGGCTGTCACCGTTTGCGCGCGCAACAGCACCTGGGTCGACGGGGCGGAGAACCGGGTCGCGTTTTCGACCAGCTCGGCGACGAGGTGGATGATGTCGGCGACCGCGTGGCCTTTGAGCTTGCCTTCGATCGGACGCACGAGTTTGACCCGCGAATACTGTTCGACTTCCGCCACGGCGGAGCGCAGCACCTCGTAGACGTTGATGGGTCGGCTCCATTGCCGGCGCGGCACCGCGCCTCCCAGGACCGCGAGGTTCTCGGCGTGGCGCCGGATCCGGGTTGCGAGGTGGTCCACCGCGAACAGGCCCTTGAGAAGTTCGGGGTCTTCGACTTCGGCCTCGAGCTTGTCAAGCATCTGAATCTCGCGATGCACCAGCGACTGCAACCGGCGTGCCAGGTTCACGAAGACGCCGACGCGGCTGTCGCTGCCGGACGCCAATGGCGTCGCGCTGCTGGGTGCTTCCACCGCTTCGGGTTGCGGGGCTGGAGCGGGGGCGGGCGGCTGCGGGGTGCTCGGCGATTCTGGCGCGGTCTCGGCCGGCACGACTGCGGCGTTGCGGCCCTCTCTGGTGTCGAGGACGTATTCGATCGCGGCGACGGCGAGCGAACGCAGGCGTTCGAGGTCGTTGGCGAGGGACGCGAATTCGTCGTCGTTGAGGTGCACCTGCTGTTGCCGTGGCTGCGGCCGCTGGCCGTGACGCAGGTCGTCGATCATTTCTTGGATTTCACGCTGCTGCGACGCGATCGCGGGACGCACCGAGGCGACTTGTTCGTCGAGTTGTTCGCCGACGATGGCGGCACGGGACGCCGCGAGAAAGGCGGCGATGAGCCCGGCGACGATGGCGACGATCAGCGCCACGATCGACACAATCGATGGGGTACCTTCGGCGACGATAATGACGACCGCAGCGGCAACGGCCACTGCCGTGCCGATGGCGGCGGGTAGCACCGCCAAGCGCAGCAGCTTGCTTCGTATACTTCCGTCGGTTTGCGTTATGCGTTGCCGTGGGTGTGCCTCGGCGTCCGGGTGGGTACGCGCAGTAGGCGAGGAATTATTCGACATCAGTGTCCTCAGTACATGGACCAGCCGGGAGATCTAGATCGCTCGGTCATTCGGTGCGCGTTCCTACGAACGGGCAGCTGAAGCTTTTGGCTCGCTTACGATCCGCACGGCGCACACAGTATCAGCATTCAAACGATCTTGAAAGCCAGACTTGCACGTGCAGATGCGCAAATACCATCATAAAAACGACCTGAGGCTTTTACAACACTTGTCCGCGCAAAAACGGCAACATCGAATGATTCAAAGATCACGAATTTCCAGTGGGTAACAACCATATATCGACGTGACATTGAGGATAATTGGACGCAATGACAACTTGCCATCGATTCATTCTCAGTCGCCCCATTATTCAGTGATCCAACCGCACCCCACCCGGCACGGTGCAGAGGCCCGCACCCGCCGACACGGAACACATCACCCGCGATGGACGCGCGGATGCGTCACAATGATGATTGGGTCCGGCATCCGTGATCTCCACGACAAAGCGTTCTGCGAGCCGGACACTCGAGACAAAATAGGGATAATAGCCACCGCGCGCTACACCCACACGCCGCCATGTAATGAGGGGACGTTCCCATGGCACAACCGACGCCACCACCCCTGAACCAACGAGTCGCTGTCGTCACCGGCGCGACCGGGACGATCGGGTCCGCCATTACGAACGACCTACACGAAGACGGCGCACAAGTCGCCATGCTGGGGCGTCGCGGCCGGCGTCTCGAACGTCTCAAGAAACGCTGCGGTGATGACAAGCGACTGCTGCCGATCCGCGCCGACGTCGT
>DXIM01000041.1 GCA_019112895.1 Candidatus Stackebrandtia faecavium | reverse complement strand
AACGGCGCGCCTGCCGCAGCACCGCCTCCTGGTGGCGAAGGTCAAGCGCGGCAGTGGGTTCATCCAGCAACACGATCGGCGTCGTTTGAGCCAATGTGCGCGCGAACGCCGTGCGCGCCATCTCGCCGCCGGACAAAGTTTGCACGTCCCGGCGCCGCATGTGACTCACCTCGGCGGCATCGAGACTGCTCGACACCACCTCGTCGTCCCTTTTGGGATCGGAGGGGTGCGACAGACGGGCAAGATGCACCACCTCCTCAACGGAGTAGGAGAAACGGACCATGTGGTCCTGAGGCAGCACGGCCCGACGCAGGGCGAGTTCCTTCGGGCGGTACGAGCGCACCGGCTTGCCGTCCAGCAAGACTTCGCCTTGATTCGGTTCCAAGTCTCCGGACAATGTGGCGAACACGGTCGTCTTACCGGCCCCGTTCGGGCCGATCAGGGACGTGAGCTCACCCGGGACAATGTCCAGGTCCAATGCCTTCAAGATTGTGTTGTTGCCCAAAGTCACAGTGACTCCGCGGGCGCTGAGAAGCTCTGTCACGCACGCATCTCCGTTCTCCGGTGGAACAACAACCACAGGAAGAAGGGTCCGCCGACCAAACCGGTGAAAAGTCCGATCGGGACTTCCGACGGCGGGTTCAAGGTACGGGCACCAATATCGGCCAGGACCAGCATGAACGCTCCACCGAGCGCGGAGATCGGCAGCAACCAGCGGTGCCCGGGCCCGACCAGCAGCCGCACGATATGTGGAACCACTAGACCCACGAAACCGATCGACCCGGCGAGAGCCACGGCCGCACCGACCACCAGTGCGGTGGCAATGATCAACATGATACGGGTCCGCTTCACGTTCAAGCCCACGTGATGCGCTTGACGTTCTCCGAGCGCAAGGACATCCAACGGCTTAGCCAGGCTCATCACCGCAGCCACGCCGATGGCATAGAACGGCAGCCCCGCCACAATCGTCGTCCATGATGCACGGTTTAGCGAACCCATGGACCAGTAGGTGATGGATTCCAACTCCGTGGTGTCGGCGATGTAGGTGAAGAAACCGTTGGCGGAGCCGGTGATCGCGGTGATCGCGATGCCCACCAGCAGGAGCTGAACTGTGCCTCCGCCTTGTTTACCGGGTCTGGCCAGGGCATAGATCAGCCCGGTGGTGATCAGCCCAAATATGAAAGCCATCCCGGGCACGGTCCAGCTTCCCAGGACCGTCAGGCCCAGCACGATCGCGGTGATCGCACCGAGCGATGCCCCAGCGGTCACGCCAATAATGCCGGGGTCGGCCAGCGAGTTTCCGAACAGGCCCTGTAGGGCGGCTCCGGAGATCGCCAATGCGGAACCGACCATTGCCGCAAGCAGCACGCGGGGGAAACGGATCTCCCAAACAACATTGATATCCGCAACTGAATAGCCTGCTGCTTCACCGATACCGATCTTCGCGGCGAGGATGTCGATGACGTCCAGCGGCGCGAGTTTCAATGGCCCGATCGCCACACCGGCGACCAGGCTTGCAGCCAGCAAGACGGCGACGATCGTGAATACCAATGGCCCGTTCGGTCGGCGGACAGTGCTTTGGGATTCGTCTTCGTCGGCTACGGTGCGCGAATCGGCGACTTGTGTTGTGGTCATGAGTCCGGGTGCAGTTGAGTCTGCAAGTTGAGGATGCCGACCCCGGCGCTGATTCCGCCGCCTTTGAGCTGCATGTCGTCTATCACGATGAGGCTCTTCGATTTCGCGGCTGGGGTTCCGTTGAGCCCCTTGACTTGCTCCCAGATACCGTCTTCGCCGCCCAGGTCGTCCAGTTCGGATTCGGCCACGACGATGGTTTCGGGGCCGGCGGCTATCAGACCTTCGGCGGTGATCGCCTGATAGCGGTCCAGGCCGGTTTCTGCGCCGGTGTTGAGACCGCCGGCTTGTTCGATGACCTGATGGGCGGGGGTCGCCTTGCCTGCCGCGGTCGTGTTGCCGCTGTCGCCGGCTCCTTGCGAGGACAAGATCATCACTCGCGGACGTTCCTCGACCCCTGTGAGCTTCGACTCGGCTTCATCGAACTGTTCTTGGACTTCGCTGGCGAGTTCCTCACCGGCCTCCGGCACGCCCAGCAGCGTGGCGGTCTTGGTGATCTTGTCTGGGGCCTGTTGGGTGCCGTCGATCAAGGTCGCGGGGATTCCTGCGTCCTGCAGTCCGGCGATCACGTCCGCATGTCGACGCATGCTGGTACCGATCACCAGTGTCGGGTCGAGCGCGACGACACCCTCAACGGTCAAGCTGCCGCGGCCCGCCGTGGTGATCCGTTCGTCGGCGTTGGCGGCCACGTCCTCGATGAGGGAGGTCTCGGGGGCGATACCGACGTAATCGGCCATGCTGAGGGCGTCCATGATCTCCATCGTCGCGTCGTCGAGGACCAAGACGCGGTCGAGACTGGACACCTCCACGTCGACGTCGTCGTCGCCGGTGAATTCGACCGGCAGTTGCGGGTCTTGGGCGTCTACCGAGGGCACTTCGGCATTCGTCGTAGCGACAGCTTCGTCTGATGCCTTCTCGGCGTCGGCCCCGGATCCACAGCCGATCAGGGCCAAGGGCAGAACCAACAAGAGGGCGGGCAACGCTAGGCGTTTCGCGTTTTGCGACACGTTTTCTCCTGGAGTCAAGCAGTGGCGGTCGGCGGGGTGAACCGATGGAGGTACCTCGGCGATAACACCGGTGCACTTAGGTTAGCCAACCCTAATTACGTCGGAAACTACCACAGCCGCATCGCTGGACATATCGACCCCGACCAGGCACAACACATCCCTCGAGATAACCCGACGAACAACATCACGGAAACACACACGAGGACAATCCAGAGAATTCGGATGATTCGAAGCCGGGCAGGCATCAAGGCCTTGGCATTAACGACATCGCCACGACAACGCGCCGATGAACCACAATCCATCACAGATTCGCCATCGATACAGAACACGAAGACGAGGCGCATCCACCATGCCCCCGAGTCAGGACGAAATGGCCAGCGAATCACAGAGTCTCAGGGGACCCGACTCGACTACGACATTGCCGACGACCCCGCCAGCAACATCCCACACGACTCTATTCCACAATGGTTCATAAATCGTCGAAACGGTCCGGCTCAACGGCGCGCCCGCACCATGACCTCGTCGGACGTCAGCGCACTTCGCGGATGGTGGCTGAGACACATCGATGTGACCACCTTGCGATGATGCTTGCCCTCAGTGCGGACATAGAACTCGCCCGCGCCGAGCTTCGCTATATCCAACTGCTTCGCGCGCCTGGCATCGACCATTTCCTTGACGGCGGAAACCTGCGTCGGGCTGTTCAAAAAACCGACGAGTTGGGTGGCGCTGTTACCGACGATCTGGTTATGAATACCGCGCGGCGCCTGGGTGGCGAACACGAGCCCCAGCCCGTATTTCCGCGCCTGTGATGCCAGGGCCAAGGTGCTGCCCGTACACGGGGTCATCGCTCCCGATGGGGCGAAGGTTTGGGCTTCGTCCATGACGAACAGGCCGCCCAGCGGCTTGTCCCCGGCAGGATTGCGCTTGATCCAGGCGAACAATGCCATCTGCAGCTGGTTGACGAAGCTTTGCCGTTGACTGGCGTCCGGGAGACCGATAAGGCT
>DXIM01000040.1 GCA_019112895.1 Candidatus Stackebrandtia faecavium | reverse complement strand
CGTGCACAAGGGCGCGGAATTCGGCAAGGCCGGCCCGGTCCCGGACCCGAAGACCGCCGACAGCGAAGAGTTCGCCGTAGTGCTGGAGCTGCTGCAGCGCACGCTCGCACAAGACAGCGAGAAGTACGTGCGTATGGCGGCCGCGATCACCGGTGTCACGGAAGAAACGACGACCGGTGTGCACCGCCTCTACGAGATGCACTCCGAAGGCAGCCTGCTGTTCCCCGCGATCAACGTCAACGACTCGGTGACCAAGAGCAAGTTCGACAACAAATACGGTTGCCGTCACTCGCTCGTCGACGGCATCAACCGCGCCACGGACACCCTCATCGGCGGCAAGGTCGCCGTCATATGTGGTTACGGGGACGTCGGTAAAGGCTCCGCCGAATCGCTGCGCGGCCAAGGGGCCCGCGTCATCGTCACCGAGGTCGACCCGATCTGCGCGCTGCAAGCGGCCATGGACGGCTACCAGGTCACGACCCTTGAAGACGTCATCGACGTCGCCGACATCTTCGTCACGACGACCGGATGCCGCGACGTCATCACCGCCGACCAGATGTCGCGGATGAAGCACCAGGCGATCGTCGGCAACATCGGTCACTTCGACAACGAGATCGACATGGCCGGACTCGCGAAGCTTGACGGCATCGTCAAGACCGAAGTCAAGCCGCAGGTCCACGAATGGCGTTTCGCCGACGGCCACACGATCCTCGTGCTGTCGGAGGGGCGCCTCCTGAACCTCGGCAACGCCACCGGCCACCCGTCATTCGTGATGAGCAACAGCTTCGCCAACCAAGTTCTGGCGCAGATCGAACTGTTCACGAAGCCGAGCGAGTACCCGACCGGCGTGTACACGCTGCCGAAACAGCTCGACGAGAAGGTCGCGCGCCTGCACCTCGATGCCTTGGGCGTGAAACTCACCGAGCTGACGAAGGACCAGGCCGACTACCTGGGTGTCGACGTGGAAGGTCCGTATAAGCCGGAGCACTACCGCTACTAAGTAGCGACGAGGAAAATGCCGGGTGGCGATCGCGCCGCCCGGCATTTTTTAGTCCCTGGCGAGCTCGGGAGGCGCCGATTCCCGGAACTCGGCGTCGAGGTCACCGTCGATGTCCTGCGCCGCTGCGGCACGGCCACGCCACACGATGTAGGCCACGAAGCCGCCGAACGCCAACACCCCGATCGGCACCGCAATGAAAGCCGGCAGGTTCGGTGTGACAAAGCCTTCGATGAGTCCCGCGACCGCCAAAACGGCGACCAGGCCGAGGGCGACCACGATCCCGCTGCGGCCCGCCTCAGCCAAGGCCTGACTGCGAGTGCGGCCCGCGCGCGGGGCGATCCAGGACCAGCCGATCTTGAGCCCGACCGCTGCCGCAAGCAGGAAACAGCTGATCTCCAACAGGCCGTGCGGCGCGATCAACGTGAAGAAGATGTCGGAGCGCCCGTGCCCGACCATGATGCCGCCGGTCGTGGCAAGGTTCAAAACGTTCTGCCACAAGACATACAGCGTCGGGGCGATCAACACGCCACCGACGAGAGCCATGCCGGACAGCTGGGCGTTGTTGGTCCATACCCGCAGGGCGAAGTTCTGGTTCTGGTATTCGGAGTAGTACTGCTCGAAGCTGCGGTTCACCATGTCGTTGATCATGAGCGGGTGCGCCAGCTGGTTCTGTACCTCCGGGTTGGCCGCGATGTAGGCGATGAGACCTCCGGTCAGCGCGACGAATACGGCGCCGACGATCGCCCACCAGCGCCAGGCGGCGAACACCGCTGCAGGGAATGTGTGCGTGAAAAAGCGCAGGAACGCCCGGAACTTCATTGTTTTGCCGCCGGTGATGGCCGCGCGCGCCTGCAGCACCAGGCGTGACAGTCGGGCGACCAGCAACGGGTCCGGCATGCGACTGCGTACGACCGACAGGTGCGTGGACGCGCGCTGGTACAGCATCAGCATCTCGTCGGTCTCGTCGGCGTTCAGGCGCTTGCGCGACAGGAACTCCAGCCGCCGCCATTCACCGTCGTGCTCCGCTATGTACGCATCCAGGTCCACACCTGCAGATTATTGCACTGTGTCGATACATCAGCCGGGCAGCGGATGAGGCAGTCGGCGTCGATGCGGCACACTGGGGGCATGACAGAGGTTCCCGCGGCCACGGAGGCGCCCAGCCGGCTCGTTTCGGGTGAGGCAGTGGCGCTCGACGTGCGCGTGGCGCGTCTCGGTTCGCGCGCGATCGCGTTCGTGCTGGACCTGTTCGTGATAGCGCTGACGGGCTTCGTGGTCATGGCGGTTAGCGCGGTGGCATTGCTGTTCCTGTTGAATGCGGGTGCCGCGGACCTGGCGCTTCAAGCGGCGATCACGACGATCGATGTGGTCATCGTTTTTGTTGCGGTGCCGGCTGCCATCGAGACCTGGACGAACGGCAGGTCTCTCGGAAAGGTTGCTATGGGCCTGCGTGTGGTGCGCGATGATGGCGGCCCGATACGGTTTCGCCAGGCCCTGGTGCGCGCCACCTGCGGACTCGCGATCGAGTTTCCCGGACTGTTGCTGCCGGGGTTCACGTGGTTTGCGGCGGTGGCTGTGATGCTGTTGCACCCGTCCGGTAAACGCTTCGGTGATTTGGCCGCGGGCACCATCGTCATTCACGAACGCACACCGGACGCTCGGATGTGGGTGCCGGCGATGCCGCCCGGCATGGGGGCGTGGGCGGCGACGGCCGATTTGACGAAGCTCGACGACGAGTTGGCGCTGGCGATCAGACATTTTCTCGCCCGCAACCATGAGATCGCTGAGCCTGCGCGTACGGCTATGGGTCGCGCTTTGGCGACTGAGCTGAGCTCCTCCGTGGTTCCGGGGCCACCCCCTGGCACTCCGGGCTGGGCTTTTTTGGCGGCGGTGCTCGCGGAACGGTACCGGCGGGCATTGAAACGCTTGGCGGTGAATCGTAAGGCCACGGGCCAGATCTGGGAGACGCTGTATGGTAGCGCCACACCAGTCCCACAGTGGAGCCAACCGTTGCCGCCGATGGGGAACCCGCCTCCGGCTGTGGCGCCTCACTCTGGCCCGTCGGCGCCGCGGCAATGGTGAGACTTACGTATTTCGAGGCCTCAATTCACAAACAAGCACGTAACGGTTAAGTTACGAACACGGCAAGTGATTGTCGTAGATGCGACAAACTCCGCGCTTGGTGGTCGTTACGCGGCTAATGTCCGCTTTTGGGATTCCGTGTTCTCAGGAATGACAGTTACCGTGTAGTCACCCTCATTTCCGCCCGGATGGTGAAAAGGGAGACACGACTGCCTTAAAAGCAGTTGCCTAATGGCGTGCGGGTTCGAGTCCCGTTCCGGGCACCACTATGTGCAGTCTCGGACTTCGCATGTGGAAGCGAGCCTGCCTATCGGGCTCGATCGTCGCGGTGCCGACTTCACGGTCACGATGGCACCTGCCCGATATGGACATTCCCGTCGTGTCGTTGTCGATCGTGCGCACGCTCGCCGCGCCGACGGGTTCTGCGGTGTTTTCCCATGGAGGAGTGCGTGCGTGGCTCGATCCCTTGAGGCGACCGAGGTGACCGGGCAGCGCGACGGGAGCGGCTGGGCCGGGGATCGGTAATGTTCGCGGGATGGGACCTCAGCACATCGGAATCGGGCATCCCGAAGTCAAGGATGTACTCGCTATCCAGCGCAACACGTCGGCCGAGCGACACAGTTTCGTCATCGCCGAAGGATTCTGGGCAACACGCCTAGCACTGCGGCTTGAGGCTCGGATCGAGAAGTTCTTCCACGCGCCGGAACTCGTGCATTCCACCGAGGTCCAGGCGTGCGCCGACGAACTCGAGCGCGCGGCCCGCGACACCTATCGGGTGTCCGAAAAGACCATGAAACGCATGGCTCAGCGCGAGGGCCCGGACGGGCTGCTGGCCGTGGTGGCGATGCCACGGTGGAGTCCGGACTCGATCCAGTTGGGCGAATCGTCGCTGGTCGTGATCGCCGACGGCATCGAGAAACCCGGCAACCTCGGCACGCTCTTGCGTACCTGCGACGCCACGAGAGTGGACGCGCTTGTGATGGTGAACCGTCGCACCCGAATGAGCCACCCGAAGGTCTTCAACGGCAGCAAGGGAATGACGCTGAAAGTTCCCCATCTCGAGTTCGCGCAGGTGGCCGATGTGGTCGAGTGGCTCAAGGAGCGGGGCTTCGACGTGTACCTGGCCGACACGCACGACAGCGTCAACTATCGAAGCGTCGACTACTCGGGGCGCACTGCCATTGTGGTCGGTAACGAACGGTACGGCGTCTCCAACGCCTGGTACGAGCGCGGTCTCCGGGCTGTCGGTATTCCAATGTTGGGAGCTGTTGATTCGCTGAATGTCTCCGTCTCGGCATCCGTTCTGCTGTATGAGGCACGTGCGCGCAAGGACCGGTGGTAAGGATCCGGGGTCGGCGACTGGTCGAGACCGGCCGGTAGGCCGTTGTGTAGACGCGACCGGTACTTAACCCGGTGGTGTCCTCTTCGCGCCGGTGTGACAATTGAGCGATGCCGACAGTACGCACCGCCCGGCTCGACGATGCCCAAGCCATCGCGAGGATACGCGTAGCCGGCTGGCAGACCGCATATCGAGGGATCGTCGCGGACGAGGTCCTGGATGCCATGGACATCACGGTCCGACCCAGACTGCGGAAACAGTTGACGTCCCCGATGCCCGGTCAGGCGATGCTGGTGTACGAATCGGACGGTGAGATACGCGGGTTCGTGAACTGCGGCCCATACCGCATCGGCCAGGATTCGTCCCGCATCGATGCCGGTCAGGGTGCTGAGGTATACGCCATCTATGTGGACCCGCGAGTCTGGCGCGAAGGCTGCGGGGCCGCACTCATGCATGGGGCCGAACGGTTCTTGGCGGACGCATCGTTCACGCGATGCCGGCTGTGGACGCTGGAGGCGAATCAGCGCGCGCGGCGATTCTATGCCGCCCGTGACTACGCGTGGGATGGCGCGCGCCTCGACTATGTGGGATCCGACGGCACTCCCGTGCCCGAGGTGCGGTATACGAAGACCCTCAACCAGCACTGCGAACCGCGAAGGTGACTGTCATGGCCGACGATCCCGAGGGGCCGATGCTTCAGCGGATTTCCGACAGTTTCTTCAGGCAGGGCTTCATGCGGCACCTGGGCGCCCGTCTCGGCCGAATCGCCGAGGGCGAAGTACGCATTCACCTGCCCAAGAGCGCGGCGGTTACGCAACAGCACGGCTATTTTCACGCCGGCGCGACCAGCGCGATCGCCGACAGCGCCGGCGGATATGCCGCTTTGACGATGTTCGGCGAAGCCGACGAAGTCCTCACCGTCGAATACAAGATCAACCTGGTGGCGCCGGCGGTCGGCGACGAACTCGAAGCCGTCGGTACGTGCATCAAATCCGGTAAGACACTGTCGATCTGCCGCCTCGACGTGTATTCGGTGACGTCGCAGCAGCGCAAGCTTGTCGCCGCTGGGCAACAGACCTTGATCCGTGTCAGTGGGTCCTAAGCATCGTCGCGTTCGTACACGCTGACGTGCAGTTTGCTGTCGGCGTCGAAGTCGCGTCCGTCCCAGCCTCCCCAGCGTTCGCGCAGGCGCAGACCCGCGAGCCTCGCCATCAGGTCGAGCTCGGCGGGCGGGGCGAGTCGGCACACGATGGGGGAGAACCGGATTCCGCCGCTGCCGATGTGGACGTGGTTCTCTTCCAGTATTTGGGTTACCGGGTCATACCGGCACACGTCGAAGCCGACGCTGCGCGTACCGATCGATTCGGGACGCACGTATTCGTGTGTCTTTGTCCAGGCGCTGGGCACGGCGGCCTCTATGACGAACGCGCCGCCGGGCTTCAGATGCCGCACGGCGTTCTTGAAACAGCGCACCTGTGCGTCCTGAGTGGTCAAATTGAAGATCGTGTTGTATACGAGGTAGACGACGCTGAAGTCGCCCGGAACCTTCTCGGTCGACATGTCGCCGATGGTTACGGGCATATCGGCGCCGCGGTCGTTGGCGCGCAGGATGTCCACCATCGGTTCGGATAGTTCGACTCCGCTGACGTGTACTCCGAGCTCGGTCAACGGCACCGCGATACGGCCGGTTCCGATGGCAAATTCGAGGGCCGTGCCATCGGTGGCGAGGCGCGCGAGGAACTGTGCCGCAGCTGCCTCATCGCCGCGCTTCTCGTCGTCGTAGCGCTTGGCCGATGCGACGCTGAACGCGGGATCGAAGTCTTCCATTTCCGAAACTTATCGGGCACGGACACCGCCCCGCAATCGGTTTTCACCGCGCCGCTGTCTCACGGTCCTGCTTTACTCTCCAGATCCCATGCCTAAGAGTCGGCGCGAGCGGAGGCAAGAATTGACTACCGAAGATGACGTCCGCCGCCTGGCCACGGCGCTACCGCAGGTGACCGAACGCACCTGTTACGGAACTCAGGCGTTCTACGTGGCGAAGAAAATCTTCGCCCGCATGCACGAGCAACCCGACGTGCTCGTGTGCTGGTGTCGGGACCTGGGCGAACGCGAAGCATTGCTGCAATCGGACGCCCAGAAGTTCTTCACCACCGCGCACTACGACGGGCACGCCAGCGTGCTGGTCCGCCTGAACCATGTCGATCCCGATGAGCTGGCGGAGTTGCTCGAGGACGCGTGGTTGGCGCGCGCACCGAAACGACTTCAGCGTCCGAGTTAGCCCGGGTCAGTCGAATCCGGTGACCCGCATCGTGATGTTGATGCGGCCGCGTTCGAGACCGCACCCGGGGGGAGCGGTGCCGGGGTACACCTTCGTGACGCCGTGGAAAGACAGCCGCGAAGGCCCGCCGAACACGAAGAGGTCACCGGAACGCAATCGGATGTCGCAGTAGGGCCGGTTGCGGTTGCGGGTGTTGCCGAAACGGAAACGGCACGAGTCGCCTATCGACAGCGACACGACAGGGGCGTCGCTGCGCTCGTCCTTGTCTTGGTGCATGCCCATCCGTGCGGCGTCGTCGTAATAGTTGACCAGCGCAGTATCCGGGGTGTAGTCGGCCCCGGCGTGCGCGTCGCCGGTGGCCGCGATCAGGGCCTGGCGGCCGAGGCGCACCATCCAGTCGGGGGACTCGAGGACCCGCTCGCCGTTGACGTCGACGGCTTCGCGCGTGTACTCGTAAGGACGCCAGTGCCAACCGAGGCACACTGTCTTGACGCTCATCTCGTGTCCGCGCACCCTTGCCGACCGGAGCGGTACCGGGCCGTCGGCCCAGAGCCGGAACTGGTTCACGAGCCAGCGTTGCTGCGTCAGACTCAACCATTGTGGTTGGTGATGAGCGCCCGGTGGCAGCTGCGCCGCCGATTCATCGAGCAGGTCGTCGGGGAACAATCCGGCCATGGGGCTATCCTTCGCGGCTGGGCTGTCGGGCGACACGTTGACCCGGTCGGGCGCGTGAACAGCATCTCGCCTGCC
>DXIM01000039.1 GCA_019112895.1 Candidatus Stackebrandtia faecavium | reverse complement strand
GATGATCGGGGTGGCGGCTTCCGTGGTGGCGACCGTCGCGATGACCGAGGCGGTGGGTTCCGTCGTGACGACCGTCGCCGTGACGGCCGCCGGAGTCATCATGAACACGACGGTGGTTTCAAGGGACGCAGTGAGCGCTCGAATCGCGAGCATGGCCGGCCCACCCACGACGAGGCCGCCGCTTCTGAAGTTGACGAGACCACAGGCACGTCCATTGAGGCGCAAGAGCGTCTCGATGATGCCAACGCACCGACGCCCCCTGAACAGCCTGTGGAGTTCGAAGACACCGACCCGGCTATTCCGGACGACGTCGACTATTACGACCTGGACCGGGAAGCGCGTGCAGGTTTGCGCTCCTTGCCGAAGGGCCTTGCGGAACGCGTGGGACGGCACCTCGTGGTAGCGGGCCGGACGGTCGATGTCGACCCGAAGATGGCTCTCGAGCATGCGATGGTGGCACGTCGGCTCGCCTCGAGGGTCGCGGTCGTGCGGGAGGCCGCAGGTATCACGGCTTACATGGCGGGCGAATGGCAGACTGCGATCAGCGATTTGCGCACGGCTCAACGCTTGACGGGAACTCGCGAACACGTAGCTGTGATCGCAGACGCCGAACGTGCGCTGGGCCGGCCCGAAAGGGCAGTCGATGCGTACCGCGAACTGGACGAATCGCAGGTCGATACGGATGTGCGGATCGAGCTTCTGATCGTGGCGGCCGGCGCACGTCGGGACCTCGGACAGGGGGCGGCAGCCTTGGCGATGCTGCAGGTGCCTGAGCTCCACAGTCGCGGCAACGAACCGTGGCTCATGCGATTGCAGTACGCCTACGCGGATGCGTTGGCGGAACAGGATCGTATCGATGAGGCGCGTGAATGGTTCCACAAAGTTCTGAAACAGGACGTCAACGAGGAATTTGATGTGGCGGAGCGGTTGCTCGAGCTTGAAGGCGTCTCGTGGGCTGAAGAGCCTGATTTGACCGACACTAACGAGACCGAGTAGCACGACTGAGATATCTACCTTGGAGTTAGATGATGGCGGGCCAGCTGCTGTCCAGCGCCGATCTAAGCACGGTCCACGACCGGGTCCTGTTGGATTTGGACGGAGTCGTTTACCTATTGGGAGAGCCGATTGCCGGCGCTCCTGAAACGATCGGCGCGTTGCGCGATCGTGGTGTCGCGGTGCGCTTCGTCACCAACAACGCCTCACGACGTGCGGAGGCAGTCGCCGACCTCTTGTGCTCGAAAGGCATACCCGCCGATGCGAATGAGGTCGCGACATCAGCGCAGGCAGCAGCTGGGCTGCTGAAGCAAAGGTGTTCTCAGGACGGCAAAGTGCTCGTCCTGGGATCGGATGCTCTGGCCGAAGAGCTGGACAACGTCGGGTTGCAGCCGGTCAGGAATACCCGGAATGTGCAGGCCGGCGAGGTAGAAGCGGTCGTGCAGGGCTTCGGCCCGGACCTGAGATGGGCGGACCTAGCCGAAGGTGCGGTCCTGATCCGGTCTGGGGCTTTGTGGGTGGCGACGAACACCGACCTGACGATGCCCTCGCCTCGTGGCTTGCTTCCCGGCAACGGAACGCTGGTAGCTACGATCGCGGCGGCCGTGGGCCGGCGCCCCGATCTTGTAGCGGGTAAACCACAAAGAACGCTATTCGACACCGCGATCCACGGGGCGTCCATGCCAATTGTGGTGGGAGACCGTTGGGACACAGACATTGCGGGCGCCGCTGCCGCGGAGCTGCCCGCTTTGCTGGTTTTGAGCGGTGCTACCGCCCCGGCCGAGGTGCTGCGGATCCCGGACGGCAGTCGACCGCAGTACTTGGCGCACACGATTGCGGGCCTGCGCGAAGTGCATCCGGAAGTAACGGTCGATGCCGCTGCTGAAATGGCGCTGTGCGGCGGATGGAAGGCTCGGGTCGACGGGGAGGACCTGTACCTGGATGGGAACGGTCGTTCAATCGATGCGTTGCGTGCGCTGAGTGAGGCCGCGTGGCTCGTGAACGACCGTTCCGGCAAGACCGAAGTTGCTGCCGATGTACGTGCTGTTAACGACGAGGCAGCCGGCGTGCTTCGTGAACTGAGCTTGGGGAGTTAGAGCATCTTCTTCAATTTGAGCAGGTCCATGAAGTTGGCCTTGATTTTCACCCTCCCGCTGGCGAAGGCCTTAGTGAGGTCGAGTTCCTCATTCACCAGGGCGACCAAATCGTCGCTCGATACGGTCATGCGGATTTCGGCGTCTGGGTCGTCGCCGTCGGCGATGTCGGTCAACGTGCCGGCCGTGAACCGGGCACGGAATGCGTGACCAAGGTCGGAGATGTCGCACGCGAGCCGACGTTCGAAATCGAGCTTGCTGGCTACTGCATCCTGATCGCTAGCAATATTTTCAGCGAACTTGTCGAGCGCGGCCCGGCATTCTTCAATTGTCGCCATATCTGCATCTTTCGGCTCGTAGGAAAACCACCGGATGGGACGGTACCGCATGGGTATTGGGCGGGCCAACAGGTAGCGTAGTGAGATCTACGCGATGGAGGACAAAATGCAAGATGCGTGGCGAGCATATTTGGAATTGGCACTCGGTCTGACCGAGGCATCTCGTAAGAAAGCGACCAAGGTCGTGAAATCGTTGGCGGAGCAAAGCGGAGAGAAGGTCGAAGACCTACAGTCGACGGTGGAGGGACTGATCGCCGCGAGCGCCGCGAATCGCGACAGCATGTCGAAGCTCGTTCGGTATGAACTGGACCGCGCCTTGGGCAAGGTGGGGCTCGCGACCGGGGAAGAAGTCGCAGAGCTTAACGCGCGCGTCCAGCAGCTCGAGATCGAGCTGCTGGAGGCTAAAGAACAGGCAGCGGCAGCACAAGAGGACGCGGCGCAGTCGCGGACGGCGTCTGGCACGGCAGGTGCGAACTCGACTAAGAAGTCGGCCGCTAAGAAGGCCAGCGCCGGCACGAAGAAAGCCACGACGCGCAAGAAGGCGACCACGAAGAAAACCGCGGCGAAGAAGGCTGCGAAAAGCCCGGCAAAGACTACGAGCACCAAGAAGGCCACGGCAAAGAAGGCGGCCAAGAAGCAGGGATCGTCGGGCGGCCGAAAATGACGCATGAGCATCCGACGCCAGAGCGCATGAGTCGGCAGGTTACGGAGGCATCCGACGCTGTCGACGCCGCGGTAGCCACATTGTCGAAGCTTGACCATATGGAAACCGTCGAGCATGTTCACGTCTACGAAGAAATCCAGCAGGTGCTGGCCGAAACGCTGTCCTCAGTTGACGACGCATAATCTGGCTGTAGCGCCGGGCGGCCCGGCGGCCGAATGAGGTAGTTAGCGAAAAGAGGTACTCTCGGCGATGGCGGCGCGACGGCGGTTGGACGCGGAATTGGTGCGAAGAGGCATCGCGAGGTCGCGCGCGCATGCCGCAGAGTTGATTGCGGACGGTCGTATCACCGTCAATAAACTCAAAGCCACGAAACCGGCAACCAATGTGAATCCGGCGGACCCGATAGAGCACGTGGGAGATCGCCACGATTTTGTGTCGCGAGGAGCCCATAAGCTGCAAGGCGCGTTGGAGGACTTCTCCGGGCTCGGTGTGGATGCCCGTTCGAGAGCATGCCTGGATGCCGGCGCATCGACCGGTGGCTTCACCGACGTGTTGTTGCGTCACGGTGCCGATCGGGTCGCTGCCGTCGATGTCGGTTATGGCCAGCTGGCTTGGCGGTTGCGCAATGATGAGCGGGTCGATGTCTACGAGCGCACCAACATCCGCGACCTGACCCCGGATCGTATTGGCGGGCGCGCCACGTTGACGGTCGGGGACTTGTCTTTTATCTCGCTGGCGCTGGTGCTGCCAGCGTTGAGCGCGTGCACAGCGGACGACGGCTTCATACTGCCGATGGTCAAACCCCAGTTTGAAGTGGGCAAGGAACAGGTCGGCGCCAAGGGGGTGGTCCGCAATCCGCAGCTGCGCGCGGACGCCGTCGTCTCGGTCAAGCTCGCGGCGTTGAAGCTGGGCTGGCATGTCGCTGACGTGGTGGCGAGCCGTTTGCCCGGTCCCGCAGGCAATGTCGAATTTTTCTGTGCCCTGCAGCGCGATATCGCAGGCTTGCATGACGATGATGTTCGCGCTCGAGTGATCTCGGCAAGTGAGCAGCTCGAAAAGCAGGGGGAACGGTCGTGACGACTGGTACGCAACAGGTTCTGCTTGTGACGCACACTGGGCATGCTGATATCGCCGATCGGGTGGCGAGTGTCGCTGCCGCGATGACTGAAGCGGGATTTCGCGTATGCGTCCCGGAGCAGGAAGCGGAGCAACTCGGTATAGGCGATATTGCGGGTGTGGAAGGCGTGTCGTCCGAAGCCGAGTGGGATTTTATTTGTGCGCTTGGGGGCGACGGCACTTTCTTGCGGGCCGCGGAACTGGCTCGTCCCAGCGGGACGCCGTTGGTGGGCATCAATCTTGGTCGTGTCGGTTTCCTCGCTGAAGCGGAAGTCGATGACATGGACCGCGTGGCGGCGCGGTTGGTGGGTGGCGACTATGCGGTCGAAGAACGGCTGACTGTGGACACGACGGTGCGGCGTGATGGTCGTGTGATCGGGGAATCCTGGGCATTGAATGAAGCCACGGTTGAAAAGGGACGCCCGGATCGGATGCTCGAAGTGCTCATTGAGATCGATGGTCGTCCGCTGTCGCGGTACGGCTGTGACGGCGTGGTGTGCGCAACCCCGTCAGGGTCGACGGCTCATGCGATGTCAGCGGGAGGCCCGGTCGTGTGGCCGGGTGTCCGCGCCTTGCAGGTGGTTCCCATTGCCGCGCATGCTTTGTTTTCTCGTCCGCTGGTCGTGGACGATAATTCCACAATCGATATAACGATCGAGCCTTATGCGCCCGCCGCGATGTTGACATGCGACGGACGCCGCAGCTTGAAGGTGCCTCCTGGCAGCGTGGTGACCATGCGGCGCGGTTGCGCGCCCGTGCGGGTCGTCCGCTTGACGGACCGCCCGTTCACCGACCGCCTGGTGGCGAAACTGAATCTGCCCGTATCGGGGTGGCGGGGCCACCGCATCGGATAATTCACGGTTTTGCATGGATCGTGGTGCTGGTTTTGCCCATGTCGTGCCCGGCGTCTAGGGTCAGAAGCGTGCTGGAAGAGCTTCGCATTACCGAGTTGGGTGTTATTGAAGACGCCACGCTGCCGTTGTCGCGTGGGCTGACGGTTATCACTGGCGAGACCGGCGCTGGCAAGACAATGGTCGTGGCTGGGCTTGGCCTGCTGTTCGGTGGTCGCGCCGATGCCGGACGAGTCCGTCCTGGCGCCAAGAAAGCAATAGTCGAGGGCCGCCTGTTGATGCACAACGTCGACGCGGCCGCGCGCGAACGGGTCTCGGAATGTGGAGCAGACACCGACGATGATGAACTCGTGCTGAGCCGAACGATCACCGCGGAGGGACGCTCACGCGCCAACGTCGGTGGCCGGTCGGCGCCGGTGGGTGCCCTCGCCGAGATCGGTGGTCACTTGTTGTCCGTACACGGCCAGTCCGATCAGATGCGTTTGCTGCAGCCCGCTGAACAGCGAGCGGCACTGGACCGCTACGCCGGCCAGGACCACCAGAAGCTATGTGCCACATATCAACAAGCATACGAACGCTGGTGTGCCCTAGCGCAGGAACTCGAGGAACGCACGCGAAACGCGCGTGAGAACGCGCGCGAAGCGGACATGTTGCGGCTCGGATTGACCGAGATCGCGCAAGCCGACCCTCAACCGGGCGAAGACGAGCAGCTCGCCGAAGAAGCACGCAGACTGGAACACGCCGAATCCTTGCGGCTGGCCGCGGCGGAGGCGCATGCGGCATTGGCAGGGGCCGCCGACGGGGAGGCAGAGCAAGCCGACGCCGGAGCGTTGCTGGGGACCGCTCTTCGTGCGCTGCAAGCACAGGCGGACACAGATACGGCGCTGGGAGAGCTGGCAAGTCGGCTCGACACGGCCGTCGATGTCGTTACCGACGTATCAGTCGAGCTGACGACGTATCTGGGTGGTCTCGATGCCGATCCTTCGCGTTTGGACGAGATATTCGAGCGGCGTGCCCAGTTGAAGGCTCTGACGCGCAAATACGCCGAAGATATCGACGGTGTTCTCGCCTGGGCCCAGGACGCGCAACGTGCCCTCACGGACCTCGATTCGTCCGATGACGCGTTGGCGAGGCTGGAAGCTGAGCGCGATGAGTTGGCCGTACAGGCCGCGGAACTGGCGTCGAAACTCACTCAGTCCCGCCAGGATGCCGCGGTGCGTTTCGCCGAAGCAGTCACCGAGGAACTGACGGGCCTGGCGATGCCGCACGCCAGCGTCGTCGCTGCCGTGGAACCGCGTGCGGTCTCGAAAGCCACTCAGGCCCTGCAGATCGGGGGTCAGACTTACGGGGCTGGACCGGACGGTGTCGACGACGTCGAGCTGCGACTGTGCGCCCACCCGGGGGCTACGGCATCACCGCTGCAGAAAGGCGCCTCTGGGGGTGAACTGTCGCGCGTGATGCTCGCCGTCGAAGCGGTTTTCGCCGGCGTCGGTGGGCCACCGACCCTCGTCTTCGACGAGGTGGATGCCGGTGTCGGCGGCGAAGCCGCCGTGGAGATCGGACGTCGCTTGGCGAGGCTTGCGAAACAACATCAGGTCATCGTCGTGACCCACCTACCGCAGGTGGCGGCGTTCGCGGATCTGCACCTTGCCGTCAGCAAGGACACGGCGGGCGCGGTGACCGTCTCTGGGATCCGTGAGGTCGCTGACGCACAACGTGCCAGGGAATTGGCGCGTATGCTCGCCGGTATGCCCGACAGTCAGCTGGGTATAGCCCACGCCGAGGAACTGTTGGCTGTCGCTGCGAAAACGAAGAATCACTAATACTTTCCGCGGTCCGGCGCGCCGCTGAATGGTTTGGTGTGGACAAGGTGGCAGGATTAAAAAGATGCGTCTACCTACATTGCGCCGTCCAGGTCGGCGGACCGATCGCGAGCTTTCAGCTGGCTCGGTAGTCGGAACAGCGAAGCTGGATCGTCGTACTAAACGGCTCGCGACCCGTATTAGCCCCGGACAGATCGCCATCATCAACCACATGGATATCGACCGCATCGCGGCGGATTCGTTGGTGGCGGCCGAGGTCGCCGCGGTGGTGAACGCCAAGCCATCTATCTCTGGTCGATATCCGAACCTCGGCCCGGAGGTTCTTGTGAAGGCTGGCATTCCGTTGATCGACAATGTCGGTGAGGAGATCTTCGACGAGGCACGCGATGGCATGCGTTTGCGCATCGATGGTGGCGGTGTCTTCCGTGATGACGTGGAGATTGCGCGTGGCGAGCCCTTCGACGCGGACTCGGTAGCCAAAGCGATGGCGGACGCTCGCGACGGGCTTTCGGTGCAGCTGGAAGCATTCGCGGCGAACACAATGGAGTATTTGAACCGGGAGCGTGAACTGCTACTTGACGGCGTCGGAATACCCGAGGTCGATACCGAGTTCTCCGAACGGCATTGCCTCATTGTGGTGCGTGGCTACGACTACCAGGAAGACCTGGAGGTGTTGCGGCCCTATATACGCGAGTTCAAACCCGTCTTGGTCGGGGTCGACGGCGGCGCCGACGCATTGGTGGAGTCCGGATACACGCCTGACATGATCGTCGGCGATATGGACTCCGCGTCCGATGACGTATTGCAGTGTGGTGCCGAAGTGGTGGTGCATGCATACGCCGACGGCCGTGCGCCCGGTCTGGCGAGGGTGGAACGTCTCGGGATTTCGGCCAAGACGTTTCCCGCGGCGGCCACGAGCGAAGACATCGCCATGCTCCTGGCTGACGAGAAGGGCGCATCGATGATCGTTGCGGTGGGCACCCATGCGACGCTGGTCGAGTTTCTCGACAAAGGCCGAGCCGGAATGGCGTCGACGTTTCTGACGCGGCTGCGTATCGGCGCCAAACTGGTGGATGCGAAAGGCGTCAGCCGCCTGTATAAGCAGAACATACCGGTATCGGGCATGCTCCTGATGGTGTTGTCGGCGCTAGCCGCCATGGCCGCGGCCGTGGGGATCTCGACCGCGGGATTGACTTTTCTCGGCGTTATCGCCGATTGGTGGGATGGCTTGATGTTCCAGATTCAGAGGCTGTTTTCGTGATCAATTTTCGTTACCATCTTGTCTCCGTAACTGCGGTGTTCCTTGCGTTGACGATCGGGCTGGTGCTGGGAACGACGGCGCTCAATGGACCGACGATGGATGCGTTGTCGGTGACGGTCAATTCGCTGCGCAACGATAACGAGCAACTTCGCGACGAGGTTTCCCAGCTCGAGGACGACGCGTCCGAGGACCACAATTTCGCTGCGGAAGTGGCCCCGGCAACACTGGCGGGTGGACTCGAGGACGAGAAAATCGCCGTCGTGTCCGTTGGTGGCGCTGACCCGGCACACGTCGAAGACCTCATGGCGATGCTTGACCACACGGACGCCAAGGTCGTGGGCCAGTTGAATTTGACGGACGCGTTCACTGATCCCGCTAACAGTGCGGAGCTGACGGATCTCGTCGTGGAGATGACGCCGAAGGATTACGAGCCCCCGAACAACAACGATGGCCTCGAATCCGCTTCCGCGCTGCTCGCGGAGTCGCTGGTGAAAGGTAGCGATGTAGATAGCGACGATCGTGACTCCATCGTGGAGGCCATGGATGCGCTCGAGATGTTGTCAGTCGGCAAAAAGTTGGGCGACAAGGCGACCGGCATCGTGGTGGTGACGGGCAAACCGTATTCTGAGGCGGATGCCGTGGACCGCAACACGAATGTGTTCACCTTCGCGGACCAGTTTTCGCAGGCCGGTTCAGTCGTGTTGGCTTCGCCGACGATCGTCGGCGACGGCAACGTGGTGCGTGCCGTACTGGGTGACGAATCGGTGGCCGATGAGATCTCGACCGTCGACAACGTGTCCAGTCCAGAGGGACAGTTGGCGGCCGTGTTGGCGTTGTCGGAACGGATCGACGGTGACGTGGGGCATTACGGCACAGGTGAGGCGGCCACCGCGTTGGTGCCACAATCTCCGTAGGCATCGCAGCGCTTAGAAATATGCATATTGGAGTTGTTTGTGGGTTTGCTAGCCCGTAACGCGCGTCGTGCCGCGATCGCGGCCGCCGGGGCATTCGTCGCGCGAGCCACCTGTACTGCGCTTGCGCGTTCATCCGTGCGCACGGCCCTGGAACGCACCAACCACCGCGGCCACACCGTGAGCCTCGCCGAAGGACCCGCCGCCACCCTGGGCGCCAGCGTCGCCTCGGCGGCAGGAGCAAGGAACGGAAGCGAAGCGCTCGCGGCCCTCACGGTCGGCTTGGGGAGCGGCGCCGTGGGGCTGTACGACGACATGGTGGATACACGCCCGCACCATGACGGCAAAGGGCTGCAGGGTCACTTCCGTGCCCTCATGCAGGGAAGGGTCACGTCCGGAGCCGTCAAGGTCGTCGGTGCCGGCACGCTGGGCCTCGCCGGCGCGTTCCTGATCGACCGCCGGAGTGCGAATGGGCGCATCTCCAAATATCGCTCGCTCATGCACACGGCCCTGGGGGCCGGCCTCATCGCGGGTTCCGCGAACCTGATGAACTTGTTCGACCTGCGCCCCGGCCGCGCATTGAAAGTGACCATGGCGGTGGCGAGCCCGTTGTCGAATCGCGACGATTTTTCCGGCCGAATCGCAGTCGGCACTGCCAGCGCGGCCGGAGCGTTGATGTCCGATGATCTCGCTGGCACAACCATGCTGGGCGATTGTGGCGCGAACGCGCTGGGGGCAATGATCGGGATGTCGCTGGCCGCGCGTAGCGGGCCGTTGGTCCGGGGAGTGTTGCTCGGGGGAGTGACGGCCCTGACTTTGACGAGCGAACGTGTGAGTTTCACCAAGGTGATAGCCGATACCCCGATCCTGCGCGAGCTCGATGAACTCGGTCGGCGTTAGACGCCTAGATCGTCGTGGTCGGAAAAGTACGCCCTCGTGAACGGTACGCAGTCGGAGCCGGTTACTAAGAACGCCGCCGTCATCGGTGGAATAACGATGT
This sequence comes from Candidatus Stackebrandtia faecavium, assembly GCA_019112895.1. GTDB lineage: Bacteria > Actinomycetota > Actinomycetes > Mycobacteriales > Micromonosporaceae > Stackebrandtia > Stackebrandtia faecavium. Next base: position 12,982 of record DXIM01000039.1, on the reverse strand, counting down.
TGGCTCGCGTGGCTGGTTTCGGTCGGATCCTGGTGTTGACTTGGGCCGTAGGGATCGGCGGCCTGTTGGATGTGTACAACACGGCCAATCGCGTGCCCAATATTTTGTACGAGATCGTTGCGGGCGGCGCCCTGTCGGCACTGGTCGTGCCGCTATTGACGGCGCCCATCGCGCGACGCAGCTTCGCGATGGCCGACCGCACTGCTTCAGCTCTGTTGACCTGGTCTTTGATCATTCTTGCTCCGCTGGGCGTCATCGTTGCTGCTGCCGCGCGCCCGATCATGATGGTCCTGATTGGTGATGGTGGCGGGGAAGCGCAGATAGCTATGGGTACCCGGATGATTCAGGTCTTCTCGCCGCAGCTTCCGCTGTACGGCGTCGGCGTTGTCCTGACTGGGATTTTGCATGCGCATCGACGGTTCGTATGGCCGGCGCTGGCGCCGATTCTTTCCAGCGTCACCGTTATTGCGGCCTATGTGGCCTACGGCGTGCTCGCGGGGCCAGGGTCAGCGGTAGGGGAAGTCGCTTTCGGGCATGAACTGATCCTGTCGATTGGCACGACCTCGGCGACTGTCGTCATGACTTTGTGCCTGTTTATCCCCTTGCGCAGGCTAGGTGTGCGGTGGCGTCCACGGCTGAGCTTCGGCGAGGAGGGGGTGGCCGCGCATGTCCGTAGCATGGCTGTCGCCGGCGGTATCAGTATCGCGGCGTGGCAGGTGTCGTTGCTATTCGTTCTTGGGTTGACCAACGGTGGGCCACAGGGGACTGTCGGAATTTTCATGATTGGTTTGACGGTCTACATGCTTCCGTGGGGCGTATTCGCGATGCCGTTGGCAGTGTCGTCGTACCCGGCTTTGTCGCAGGCGCATGCGCTGGGCGATAGTGCAGGCTATGACCAGTTGCTGGGCAGGACCACGCGCCACGTCGTGGTGCTGTCGGCGCTCGGGGCGGCGGGCCTCTGGGGTCTCGCGAATCCACTGGGGACTATATTCGACCGTGTCGGTGGGACGATTGGCGCCGACGGCACGATCGCGGCGACGATTGCGGCATTGAGTCCGGGCCTGATCGGCTTCGCCCTCTTCCCTCTGTTGACGCGGGCGCTCTACGCGGTGAGCGCGATGCGCGTGGCCGCGACGGCCACGATCGTGGGCTGGGGCGCGACTTACGTGGCGGCCATTGCTTTCAGCCTGGCAGTGCCCACCAATGGCCGGGCCCTTGCGGTTGCCTGGGGGAACTCGACCGGCATGTGCGTGCTGGGTGTGGCGCTGCTCATCGCTGTCGCACGTACCGTCGGTACACGTGCCCTAGCGGGCGTATTGCGTGCGGGCCTCGTGTCCATGATTGCCGCCGCGATGGCGGCAGCGGCTGGGCGAGCAGGAACTACCATGTGGGGCACTTCGCCTTCGGTGGGCGAAGCTATCGTGGCTATTTTGGTGGGTGGCACGATGTCCGTACTCGTTTTCGGGCTGGTGACACTGATTCTGAATGGGAACGACTTCCGTTCGATAGCGGCCGGCGTGCGGGAACGCATGCGATCCAAGAAATGAACTCAGTAAAGGTGGCAAATAGTGAGCGGTAGGCGTATCGCCCAAGTACTCGGGACCAGCACCGGCGGTATCGGCACCCACGTGGCATCAGTCACGCGCGAACTGTTGTCGCGCGGAGACCGGGTCACGGTATATGGCCCCGCGGCCACGAACGAGCAGTTCGGATTCCACGCCACCGGAGCCCGGTTCGTTCCGGTTGAGATTCCCGACGGGACCGATCCGGTCGCGCACGCGCGAGCGGCGGCGACTCTACGTCGGACCTTGACGGGTGCGAGCGGGGCGAAACCGGATGTCGTGCATGCTCACGGGCTGAGAGCGGGACTGGCCAGCCTCACGGCAAAACCCGCAGGTACTTCGCTGGTGGTGTCCTGGCACATCGATCACGCCGCCGGCGGCGAGTCGAAGCTGTTGGCGGGCGCGACATGGACGATGGCGCAAGGCGCCGACATCAGCCTGTGCACGGACCGAAACCACCTGGCGCAGCTGTATTCCAAAGGCGCGAAGGACGTACGGTACGCGCCAATCGCCGCGCCCTCATTGCCGGCACCGGCAAGAACGGTCGAAGACGTTAAAAGTGAACTGGGTGTTGAAGGCCGCAGCGTGGTCTTGTCCGTCGGACGTCTGCATCAAGTCAAGCGCTTCGATGTCTTGATCGAGGCGGCCTCGACGTGGACCAGCGACAGCCAGAAACCGGTCGTGTTGATCGCAGGGGACGGTCCGATGCGTCAGCAGTTGGCGTCTCAGGTGCAAAGCAACGGCGCCGACGTGCGACTCCTTGGGCATCGTAGCGATATCGCCGACCTACTCGCCGCCGCTGATGTCGCCGTCGTCACCAGCGATTCGGAGACACGTCAATTCTTCGCTCAAGAGGCACTGCGCTCCGGCACACCGTTGGTGGCTACCCGAGTGGGCGGTCTGCCGGAACTCATCGGCGACGCGGCCGTCATGATCGAACCGGGCAATTCGGGCGCGGTCGCCGAAGCAACTATGCGGGTGTTGACCCAGGATACGCTGCGCACCGACTTGGCCGAAGCGGCACAGAAACAGGTCGCCGCGTGGCCGAGCGAGGAAGACACGATCGATCATCTCGACGCGGTGTACCGAGAGCTGACCGGTAGATGACGGCGCCGCCGGACGGGCCCGAAGAACCAGTATCCGTGCGGCGGCGGACCGTCGACCTGCTGCATGGCTACGGCACGCGGTTCTGGCGTTCGTACTGGCGGGTGTCGGTTGCTTGGCTGGCGACAGCGGTGCTGCTGGTCGGGGTCATTTCTCAGCTGTTGCCGGCGCAGCCGCCGAAATCCGTGTCACGATCTGAGGCGTCGTCGGCGGTGGTGGTCGGTGTTCCAGGCCTGAGATGGTCGGACATTGATGCCGACGAAACTCCACACCTGTGGCGGCTGGCCGAGCAGGGTTCGCTGGGCTCGCTGTCTGTGGATACGGCACCGGCCGTGAGTTGTCCGTTGGACGGATGGCTGACATTGTCGGCCGGTGCACCCGCTTCCGGCAATGTTTCGCTGCACGGGCAGCGATGTCCTGATGTGTCCGACTCCGCTATCACCCGCAGCCCCGACGGGGATTCGGCCAGCGTCGACGACCAGGAGTATCTGGTGCGTCATAACCACAACGATTTCCAAGGCGTGTCAGTGGGGACGTTGCCCAGCGCGGTGCGGTGCACGACCGCGATAGGGCCTGGGGCGTCGTACGCGGCCGCGCGGCAGACAGGAAAGCTGGATCATTACGAGGCCGAGCTCCCCGAGACCAGCACCACGTGGCGTGGGGCGTTCGAGGAGTGCCCGCTGACTATCGTCGACTTGGGGGCGCTGCCGCAAGACGATCGTGAACGCGACACGGCGGTTGCCCGTGCCGATGCGGCCGTTGCCGATATAGACGCGGCGCTCGACGACGATGCTTTGCTGCTCATAGCGGGGATATCAGATACCTCGTCGACACCGCAGCTTCACGCCGTGATCGCGGTAGGCGGGGGCTTCCAGACCGGCTGGTTGACATCTACCGGTTCGCAACGCCACGACAACATCAGGTTGATCGATCTGGCCCCTACCGTCGTGGCGGCGATGGGGCGTCCGTTGCCGCGCCCCATGGTGGGGGATCCGTTGTCGACCCTGGATCGACCGGAATCGACCACGAGTGCGGCGCAGCAGTTGAGCGACACGGCTGCCAAGGCTTCGGCGCAAGTGGATATATCAGCGCGACTCGTGTGGTTTGTGACCGTGTTGTCGCTGGCGTTCTTCGCTTGTGCCGCAGTCGTTTTGTTGAGGATGCGGCGCGGGGCGGGGCGGGCACGACGCCGGACTTCGTCCAGGTGGGTCATCCGCGCCTTGGTTTTGGCGGGGACCGCCCTGGCGCTATTTTTCGTATCGACGATGGCCATCGATGTCGTTCCGTGGTGGCGAATGTCGCACCCGGTTGTGGCGTCGTTCGGTTTGTGCGCGTTGACGGTGGTGATGCTCGGTGCGATCGTGCTGTGGGGGTCGCGTCGCCACGATCCGCGCGGCATCACATTCGGCGTCTGCCTGATCGGTGTCGCCGTGGCCGTTTGGGATGTATTGAATTACGCCAACTTCCGGCTTGGCGGGGTCGTCACACATAGTCCGATCAGTAACGGCGTGAGCGCGGGTATGCGCCCGCTTGGGTTCGCCATTTTCGCCACCTCACTGCTGGTGGCTACGGGATGTATCGCACAGTCTGTCAGCCGCGCCTACCGTCCTATATGTTTCGTAGTGGCCGGATGTTGCGGTGTGTACGTCGTCGGAGCTTCGTATTTGGGTGACGATCCGGTTCAAGCTATCGCGTTGACCGTCGGCACGTGTCTGGCTGCGGGCCTCAGTGGAGGTGGATGGTTGACGTTCGCCCGTTTGACGTGGGCGGTGTTCGCTGGGTTCGGACTCATGCTGGTACTAGCCGTCGCGAAGGTGTCAGTCGCCCCCGATTCCGATGGAGCTCCGGCCGGGAGTCTCGTTCCGGACCTATTGGGCGGTTACGGAGGCAACCGCGTCCGCTTGGTGCTGGAGTCGGATGTCGTGAGCATCATGAACAGCCCGTTGACGCTGTTGCTGGGTGCCGCGGTGGTTCTCACCTGGTTGGTGTTGCTGCGTCCGGCTGGGGGTCTCAACCGGGCTTTTGGTTTGTACCCTAGTGTTCGAGCGGGTTTCATCAGTGCGGCGGTCACGGTTGCCTTGTCGGGCATGCTTAGTGGCAATGGTTTCGTCACCGCCGGTGCGGCATTGTCGGTGATGATGCCGTTGGCGGTGATCATGTCGTTGCGGGCGTTGTCGCGGGACCGACATAAGGGTCATTTCCGGGCAGGGGCTGGGGCAAAATCGATGCGGCGATCATTGGTGTTACCGTGGAATCCCGTGGATGTTCGCCACACTTCGGCTCCGACCACGGGAGATGGCATTGGCCAGTAACTCTTCTCAATCGCGCGTCACCAAGTACATCTTCGTTACCGGTGGCGTGACATCCGCCCTCGGTAAGGGCCTCACCGCATCCAGTTTGGGAACGCTGCTCACCGCGCGTGGCCTTCATGTTGTGATGCAAAAGATCGACCCGTATCTCAACGTCGATCCAGGCACGATGAATCCGTATGAGCACGGTGAGGTGTTCGTCACTAACGACGGCGCAGAAACCGATCTCGATGTCGGCAACTATGAGCGCTTTCTCGATCGGGGACTGTCGTCCCGCTCGTGCATAACGACCGGGAAGATCTATTCGGATGTCATCGCTAAGGAACGCCGCGGCGATTATCTGGGCGATACGGTGCAGGTCATCCCGCACATCACCAACGAGATAAAGGCCCGGATCCGGGCGATGTCTGCCCCAGATCCGGATGACGAGGCCGAGCGTGTGCCCGATGTCGTCATCACCGAAGTGGGTGGCACCGTTGGTGACATTGAATCGCTGCCGTTTTTGGAGGCGATCCGACAGCTGCGCCACGACGTTGGCCGCAGCAACTGCCTGTACATTCATGTTTCGTTGGTGCCGTACCTGGCGGCTAGTGGCGAACTGAAGACGAAGCCGACGCAGCATTCTGTGGCATCGCTTCGCAACATCGGCATTCAGCCCGATGTGATCGTGTGCCGCAGCGACCGTGTCATCCCCGAGGGCTTGAAGAATAAGCTGGCGCTGTTTTGCGACGTCGATCCGGAGGCGGTCATATCCGCAGCGGACTCCGACAGTCTGTACGAGATTCCGAAGGTCATGCATAGCGAGGGCCTCGACGCCTATGTGGTGCGTCGCCTGAACGTGCCGTTCAAGGACGTCGACTGGACGTCGTGGGATGACCTGCTCGAGCGTGTTCTTCATCCGCAGCATGAAGTTTCGATAGCGATCGTCGGCAAGTATGTGGATTTGCCGGACGCGTACTTGTCGGTTGTCCAGGCGGTCCGCTCAGGAGCCTACGCGCATCATGTCGCGGCGAGGATCCGTTGGGTGGAGAGCAGTTCCTGTACCGACGACGCCACGACGGCGGAGCTTTTGTCTGGTGTCGATGGTGTCGTCATTCCGGGAGGCTTCGGCGCCCGCGGCGTGGAAGGCAAGATTATTGCGACGCGGTACGCCCGTCGCAATAAGATTCCGACCTTGGGATTGTGCCTGGGGCTTCACTGCATGGCGATCGAGATTCTGCGTGACGAGGCGGGCTTGACGCACGCGAATTCGGAGGAGATCGACGCCACCGCTAAGGATCTGGTCATTTCGACGATGGCTGATCAGGAGGGCATTGTCGCTGGAGACGGCGACATGGGCGGCACCATGCGTCTGGGCGCGTACCCTGCCGAGCTGGAACCCGGGTCGGTGGTGGCGGAGGCGTATGGCCAGACCACCGTCTATGAACGTCACCGGCACCGCTATGAGGTGAACAACGCCTACCGCAAGGCGCTGACCTCGGTGGGCATGAAGATGTCGGGTCTGTCGCCGGATGGTCGGCTCGTCGAGTTCCTCGAGCTCGATCGCGATAAGCACCCGTTCTATGTATCGACCCAGGCACATCCTGAGTTCAAATCGCGTCCGACGCGTTCCCACCCGCTGTTCAAGGCTTTCGTCGGTGCGTCTTTGGAGTACGCGCTGAAGGAAAGCGTGGACGTGGAGGACGTGACGGACACGGTCGTGGCGTCGTGACTCACGACTATCGCGTGCGAAGCAGCGCGATCGAGTACTCGGCTTTCAAGTTCGAGATGGTGCGCGATTCGGTGGCGATGCCCGACGACGGTGTCGCGGACCGAATCTATCTGCGGCATCCCGGTGCCGTGGCGGTCGTGGCGATCGATGAGGATGACCGCGTGGCCCTGGTGAACCAGTACCGGCATCCCGTGCGGGAGCATCTTTGGGAGCTTCCGGCGGGGTTGCGCGATGTGGAGGGTGAGCCGGCCGCGGAGACTGCTGCGCGAGAACTGGCGGAAGAGACCGACATGCGTGCCGGAACGATTGAGCCGCTCATTGAGCTGTACTCGTCGCCGGGATGTAGCGACGAATGGATTCCGGTGTTTCTGGCCGGCCAATTGAGTCCGGTTCCCGACAGCGAGCGCCACGTGCGCACCGATGAGGAAGCGGAGATGGAAACCCGATGGTGGCCGTTGGAGGACGCCGTGGCGGGGATACTCTCATCGAAGATCCGAAACGGGATCGCCATAGCAGGTATTTTGGCGGCCGTCGCGAAGCGGAACCGCTAAAGACGCATATGCACCTATCAAACACTGGTAGTGATGGGGCATCGACACCGAAAGTTAAAGCAATACCGCCTGGTTGACAGGGAATCGACGGCCGTGCCAATCTGAGGCGCTTATCTCATCGACTGTTACGCGATTATCGGCACAGTCTTCGCATCATGAAGCCCGTGAGAGCGCGGGCGGACGGAAAGGTAGATACAGGTGAAGGTTGGAGTCCCTCGTGAGGTAAAGAATCACGAATACCGGGTGGCGATCACGCCCGCAGGTGTACACGAGTTCGTCGGCGCCGGTCACGAAGTCGTGATCGAAAGCGGTGCCGGGGTGGGCTCGTCCATACCCGATGAGGATTTTGAGGCCGCTGGCGCACGGATGCTGCCCAACGCCGATGACGTATGGGAGTACGCCGACCTCATCTTGAAGGTCAAGGAGCCGATCGCTTCCGAATACGACCGGATGCGCGAAGGCCAGGTCCTGTTCACATACCTGCATTTGGCCGCCTCGCGCGAATGCACCCAGGCGCTGCTTGACAAGAAGGTCACTGCCATCGCCTACGAGACGGTCGAAGACAGCAACGGTTCGTTGCCGCTGCTGGCGCCGATGAGCGAGATTGCGGGACGCCTGGCGACCCAGGTCGGGGCCTACCACCTGATGCGTTCCGGAGGGGGACGAGGCACCCTGATGGGCGGCGTCCCGGGTGTCCATGCCGCACGCACGGTCGTGATCGGCGCTGGGGCGTCGGGCATGAGCGCCGCCACAATCGCGCTGGGCATGCAGTCCAACGTGCAGTTGCTCGATCTCAATGTCGACAAGCTGCGCAGCGCGGACCAACTCTACCGTGGACACCTGTCGACGGTCTCCTCCAACTCCCTGGAGGTCGAGCAGGCGGTCACGCAGGCCGACCTGGTCATCGGTGCCGTCCTTGTCCCGGGCGCGAAGGCTCCCACGATCGTCAGCAACGATCTGGTGTCTCGCATGAAGCCGGGCAGCGTGTTGGTCGACATCTCCATCGACCAGGGCGGCTGTTTCGAGGATTCACGTCCGACCACACACGACGATCCGACCTTCGCGGTGCACAACTCGCTGTTCTACTGCGTGGCGAACATGCCGGGTGCAGTGCCGAACACCTCGACGTACGCGCTCACCAACGTGACGCTGCCGTACGCGCTCGAGCTGGCTAATTCCGGTTGGCGGCAGGCGCTGGGTAAGGACCGTACGCTCGCTTACGGTCTTAACACGCACGATGGTCGGGTTATGTACGGCCCGGTAGCCAAGGCGCACGACCTGCCGTTGTCGAAGCTGGAGGAGGCGCTGTCCTGAACGGCGCACTCGACGAGATCGTCCGCGCGTACCTGGAACACATCATTGTGGAACGGGGCCTGTCCGCGAACACGCTCGCCGCGTACCGTCGTGATCTCGACCGGTACGCGGCGTGGCTGACAGACATGGGCGTCTCGACTGTGCGTGAAGTCACCTCGAAAGAGGTGGAGCAGTACATCGCTTGGTTGTCCACCGGGGACGCCGAACACGCCAAGTTGTCGGCGAGTTCGGTGTCGCGCGCCAAGAGCGCGATCGGTGGACTTCATCGTTTCGCGGCGACAGAGGGGCGCAGCGACTCTGATCCGTCCGCGCAGGTTCCGACGCCAAAGGCGGCCCTGCGCTTGCCCAAAGCCATCGACGTTGATGATGTGCACAGACTGCTGGAGGCGGCCACGGTCCGCCAAGGTTTTCACGGACGTCGAGACCTTGCACTGCTTGAATTCCTCTACGGGACCGGTGCGCGTGTGAGCGAAGCCATCGGGGCCGATGTGGATGATGTTGATCTCGATCAAGCCTCCGTACGCTTGCGCGGCAAGGGCAATAAGGTTCGCACCGTACCGTTGGGGCGCTATGCGAGCGAAGCCCTCGGGTCGTACCTGGTGCGCGCGAGGCCAAGCAAGACACCGGCGCATTCGAAGCTGTTCGTCAATGCCCGGGGCGGGCCGTTGACGAGGCAAGGTGCCCACCTGATTCTGCTCAATGTGGCCGATGTGGCCGGCCTTCCGCGAGGCATCGGCCCGCACACATTGCGGCACTCCTTCGCCACGCACCTGCTGGACGGCGGCGCTGACGTGCGGGTCGTTCAGGAGCTGCTTGGGCATTCGGCAGTCAGCACGACCCAGATCTATACACTCGTGACAGTCGATAAACTGCGAGAGGTATATGCGACATCGCACCCGCGGGCGCGGTAGGAAAGTCGGCATCCTCTATGGCTCGTGCGGCGAACGTGCGTCTATGGTTGAAGTGGCGTACAGTCGCACGGGCAGGCACCGTTGTATTTATTCATTGCGCGGACTACATAATGGCGGCGCCGGAATCAGCGCAGGAGGGCGTGCATGAACAGTCCAGACCACGAAGACAAGTGGGCGGCACTGCGTGGCGCCGCACCCCCGGCAGCCGCTACGGACGGTGACGCTGGGTCTGCGGATCCGGAGGCGTACACGGGCCGCGGAGAAATCCCGCAGCCTCAACCGGTCGAACGTCATGGCCCGGCGCGCGTGGTGGCCATGGCCAACCAGAAGGGCGGCGTGGGCAAGACCACCACGACCATCAACCTGGGTGCCGCGCTGTCGGAATACGGACGCAAGGTCCTGCTGGTTGACTTCGACCCGCAGGGGGCACTGTCGGTCGGGTTCGGCGTTAATCCGCACACATTGGACCTGTCCGTTTACAACCTGCTCATGCAAAACGACGTCTCGATCGAAGACGTCATCGTGAAGACCAATGTGGCTGGGCTGCATGTTCTGCCCGCCAACATCGATCTATCGGCCGCCGAGATCCAGCTGGTCAACGAGGTCGCCCGGGAACAGACACTGGCCCGCCTGCTGCGCCCGGTGATGAGCGAATACGACTTCATCATCATCGACTGCCAACCCTCCCTTGGCCTGTTGACAGTCAACGCCTTGACTGCTGCGCACGGCGTCTTGGTCCCGCTGGAATGCGAGTTCTTCAGTCTTCGCGGTGTGGCTCTTCTCTTGGACACCGTCGATAAGGTGCGCGAACGGCTCAACTTCGATCTCGAACTGGATGGGATCCTCGCCACGATGTACGACTCCCGCACCACGCATTCGCGTCAGGTGCTGCAACGAGTCGTGGAAGCATTCGGGGACAGGGTTTTCCAGACTGTGATCACTCGAACGGTGCGTTTCCCGGAAACCACCGTCGCGGGTGAGCCGATCACCACGTGGGCGCCCGCATCATCCGGTGCCCGGGCCTATCGTCAACTGGCACGGGAAATGATCGCGGCTCAAGACGCGCGCCGATAACCCGGTTGGGCCATGCCGTTGTCGGTCTGAGCAGCACGACGATTACCCTGTCGAAGTGTGCAGTGACCGTGTAGCCGACGATACGATGCAGCCGTCGTTGGCGTCCGCTGATGTTGGGGCTGCTCACAGCAGCGACGGTGATGGCGCCGCCGACGAGTCCAAAACCGGCTTTCAGGTGCACCTGGACAACTTCACGGGTCCATTCGACCTTCTGCTTCAGTTGATCGGTAAACACAAGCTCGACGTCACCGAGGTAGCGCTGCACCAGGTCACCGACGATTTCATCGCGTATTCGAAGGCGCTGGGAGACGACTGGAGTCTCGACGAAACCAGCGAATTCCTTCTCGTCGCCGCGACCCTATTGGACTTGAAGTGCGCGCGCCTGTTGCCCAGCGCCGATGTCGAGGACGAAGAAGATCTCGCGCTTCTGGAAGCCCGGGACCTTTTGTTTGCGAGGTTGTTGCAGTACAAGGCTTTCAAGGAAGCCGGCGACAGCATCAACGACCTGATGGAAGGGGCGTCGCTGCGGTACCCGCGCAGCGCCGGTCTCGAGCCGCGCTATGCACAGGCCCTTCCCGAGCTGGTGGTGAACATCGGTCCCGAACAGTTGGCGTCGCTGGCCGCTGAGGCGTTGCGCCCGAAGCCTCCGCCGACGGTGGGGACCGGGCACGTGCATATGGTGCGCGTGAGCGTCAGAGAACACGCGATCATCCTCCAGCGTCGATTGCGAAAGGTCGGGGTGTCGACCTTCCGGGCGCTGACGAGCGACTGCGAGTCGACACTGGAGGTCGTGGCGCGATTCCTGGCCCTGCTTGAACTGTATCGGGAGGGCCGTGTGGGCTTCGACCAAGTCGAAGCCTTGGGGGAGTTGACGGTGCGATGGACGGCCGGCGAGGACGCCGATGACATCGATGTCGACGAATACACCGGTGCGCCCGTCCAGGACGCGGATGAACAGATGGAGGAGCAGGCTTGAGCGATTCGGGGGCGAACATTCCGCGGCAGCCCGACGATGGCGACACCACCGACTACGACGTCACTGACGCCGCGGGGCCACAAGCAATCGACGCGGCGGCCGGAAACCTTGCCGACGAGGTCGCTGACTGGCGTCCGCCGTGGCAGCGGCATGCGCAGTCAGACACTCCGCCCGATGAACCACATGACCCGGTTACGGATCCTCCCGCGGCGCCCGAGTCCTCCGCGGCACCATCGGACCCACCGCGTAGCGACACGCAGCCGAAACAACAGCAGCCGGTGCCGCTGCTACCCCGTGAAGAACTGGCTGGGACGATCGAAGCGATCCTCCTGGTGTGTGAAGAACCAGTCGGCGTGGAGATGCTGGCGCAGACGCTGGGCTACCCGCCCGACGAAGTCGAAGCGACCATACGTACGCTCGCGGCCGAATACACCGGCGATAATCGCGGCTTCGACTTGCGATATCAGGCCGGTGGTTGGCGTTTCTATACACGCGATGTGTACGCGCCCTACGTCGAGCGTTTCGTGGTCGATGGCCAACAAGTACGCTTGACCAAAGCGGCGTTGGAAACTCTCGCGGTGGTGGCGTATAAGCAGCCGGTGACTCGGGGGAGGATTTCCGCTATTCGCGGAGTCAACTGCGACGGTGTCATCAGGACCTTGTCGACACGTGGACTCATCGAGGAATGCGGCACCGAGCCCGATTCGGGCGCGCACCTGTACCGCACGACTTCGTTGTTCTTGGAGAAATTGGGCATAAACAGCGTCGTGGAGCTTCCCGAACTCGCGCCTTTCCTGCCCGAAGACATTACAGAAATTGGGGAACCTGGTGATAACTGAGCCGCAAGGGATTCGGCTGCAAAAGGTGTTGGCGAGTGCGGGATTGGGTTCTCGGCGCGCTTGCGAAGAGCTGATCGCGGCTGGCCGCGTCACCGTCGATCGCAAGAAAGCGATCTTGGGTCGTCGCGTCGATCCGGCGAACGATGTCATCCACGTCGATGGCGAGCGCATCATCACCGACGTCGCGACGGTGCATTACGCGGTCAATAAACCGCGCGGCGTGGTATCCACGATGTCCGACGAGGACGGTCGCCGGAATCTGAGCGAATTCACCGCCGGTATTTCGGAACGGGTCTTCCACGTGGGCCGGCTCGACTACGACTCCGAGGGCCTGCTGTTTTTGACCAACGACGGTGAATTGGCACAACGCCTGACCCACCCGTCGTATGAGGTGGTCAAGACATATCGCTGCCAGGTGACCGGCTTTGCGGGCCCGGCGATCGCGCGGCGTTTGCAGGCAGGCGTGGAGCTCGAGGACGGCCCCGTCAAGGTGCACAACTTCAAGGTCATCGACGAGTACGCCGAGCAGACTCTGGTCGAGATCTCCCTGCACGAGGGGCGTAAGCACGTCGTGCGGCGTTTGCTGGCCGAAGTTGGTCTGCCCGTCAACCGACTGGTGCGCACCGCGATC
>DXIM01000038.1 GCA_019112895.1 Candidatus Stackebrandtia faecavium | reverse complement strand
TCGGCTTCCATCGTGTTATCGGCAATACCGTCGCCATTGAGGTCCACGTAGTCGTACTGCGTAGAAGTGTCGTCTTGAGCCGTGTCATCTTGCATGGTGTCGTCAGTGGTGTCGAACTCGTCGCTCATTGTGAATGCCTCTCCATTTTGTATCTGTGGCCTCGGGCGGCCGTTGGTTATGCATATAACTTATGTGCTGCGCCTTCGGCGTAAATCCCCTCTTCGTGCCACTCGATTCGCCCGACAGGCGGTTACGGCTCCAGAACTAAATTTGCCCGTTGTCGAAGTAATCCGCCAGATCCGGGGCGAGTTGGGGGACGGCACGCAGCGTTCCCCCGTCCCGCAAAGAATCGGTGGCGGCTACCGCTGCGGCCACCGCATCCCGCGCGGCTACCGGGGAGGTATCTGTCTTTCCGCCTTTGGAAACGAAACGCAGGAACTCGTCGATGAGCGCGGTATCGGCGCCGCCGTGGTCGCCAGTATTGAGAGGTACGGCGACCGTGTTGTCGCCGTCGTAATCGTACCCAGACCGTTTGCGATTCCACACCCGCACCTTTGCGGTTTCCGTGTCGCCGAAGTTCTCCAACCGGCCCGCCGTTCCTATCACCGTGTAGTTGCGCCAATAGTCCGGTGAGTAATGACACTGCTGGTAGCTGGCTTGAACGCCGTTTCGCAGCTGCATCAGCATCATCGACAGGTCTTCCACGTCGACCGTGGGGTGTAGGCCGGTCTGCAGCAGCGGGGGCCAGTTGTGTTCCGGGTCGAACCAGTCCGGCCCGCGTTCGCCGGGTGCGGCCTGTCTGTCGCTGACCTGGTTGTAAACGCTGAGCTTGCCCATCGCGGACACCGACGCGGTCTCGGAGCCTGCTAGCCAATGAATGACGTCGATGTCGTGCGCGCCCTTTTGGAGCAACAGGCCATAGGAACGGGCGCGTTCGGCGTGCCAGTCCTTGAAGTAGAAGTCGCCGCCGTGACCGACGAAATGCCGACACCAGATGGCTTCGACCGTACCGATCGCCCCGTCTTGAATGAGGGACCGCATCGTCTGGACCACCGGCATATGGCGCATGTTGTGGCCCACATACAGGCGCGTCCCGTGGCGATGGGCCGTGCGAAGCAGCCGGTCGCAGTCGTCGGTTGTGATCGCCAGCGGCTTCTCGATGAGAGTCGGCACGCCCGATGACAGGGCCTGGACACCGAAGTCGATGTGGGTGTCGTCGGGTGTCAACACCATGACGGCATCCAGCTGGGCGGCCAACAGCTCGGTGAAATCCGAGGTGGTGAGTATGTCGGTCCCGAATCTGGCGCGCGCCCAATCCAAAGAAGCAGGGTCCGTGTCACATGCCGCCACTACCTGTGCGCCGCGTCCAGGGCGATGTGCCTGCGCGGCGAGTGTTTTTCGTAGGCCCAAACCTACGACCCCGATACGTAGATCCATTCATGAAGCGTATCCGCGTGAGATCACGCCGAGGCGGCGCTGGTGAGCTCAGGCGGTGGCTGTCGTTCGGCGATCCACAGGGCCAATTCGAGGCGGTCGACGATGATGACCCCGAGCTGCGCTGCCAAAGCGTCGTGACGGGCGCCAGTCTTGAGCGGGTGCAGGTCGGCGTTGGTGACCAGCATCGCCGTGTCGACTTGCCAGCGCGCGTGCGCGTCCAAACCGAGCGCTTGGATGTGCCGGTCTCCTCGGTTTCCGAGTGTGCGGTCGTCCGGTTTGGCCCGGACCATGATGCGACGCGCGTCAGGGCCGGTGGCCACGAGGCTGCTTCCGAAATCGCCGGAACGCCCGACGCAGCGCAGTTTCGTGAAGCCGTGGCGTATGAGGAGTTTGCCGACCCATGCTTCGAATTGGGGTAGGTCCATTTTGTCCACCTCGGCGAGGTGACGTTCCAGTGAAGCGTGTTCTCGACGACTGGCGGAGGTGAAGTAATGCTGTATGGCGAGACCGATGAGTAGTAGCAGCGCCAGGCTTCCGATGATGACGGCGCCGATGATCCAATGTGAGGCTACCCATCCCGACATGCCGTCGAAGATGGTGAACCCGATCAGTATTGCCGCGAACGCGATCAGGATTTTGGCCGATAGTGACCAGGAAGGCATTACTAGCTCCAAGTTTCGAAGTGCTTCGACTGGATGCTGGTTTGCGCAAGTATTACGAGTACGCACCGTCGGTGACAACCGAGTGTCATATTGTCGACTAAGTCTGGGAATTCGTTGGCGTCCTTGGTAATCTTCCGGGCTGCGTTTTTGATCCCGGTGTCGCGCACCAGACCGGTATCCATACCTCAAGGATGCCTGCCAACTGCAATGCCACACTTGACGGGTGCGCGAGCAAACTATTTCCGGTCCATGTTTGATCCTCCTCGGCGCCCCCTTGGGGAACCCAAGCGACGCTTCGCCCCGGCTGGCGCAGGTGTTGCGCACGGTCGACGTGATCGCTGCCGAGGACACCCGCCGCTTGCGGCGTCTCGCCGACGACATCGGCGCCGAACTCGCCCCCACCATCGTGTCCTACTTCGACGGAAACGAGAAGCAGCGCACACTTCAGCTTCGGCAACGGCTCGCGCAGGGTGAAACGGTCGCCTTGATCACCGACGGCGGTATGCCGAGCGTGTCGGACCCCGGCTACCGTCTCGTCAACGCCGCGATCGCCGACAACGTAGCGATCACCTGCGTGCCCGGCCCGAGCGCCGTCACCACGGCGTTGGCGCTGTCTGGTCTGCCCTGTGACCGATTCTGTTTCGAAGGCTTCCTTCCACGCAAACACGGTGAACGGGCTACGCGCCTGACTCAACTGTCCGAAGAGGCTCGCACGATGGTCTTCTATGAGTCGCCGCGCAGGATCTCGGCCACTTTGGGTGACCTTGCGTCCGGTTTCGGCTCTGAACGGCCGGCCGCGTTGTGTCGCGAGCTCACCAAAACCTATGAGGACATACGTCGTGGGACTTTGGAAGAGCTCGTTCGCAGCGTCGACGCCGTCCCGCCGCGCGGCGAGATCACCCTCGTAGTCGCCGGTTACGAGCCGGAACATGTGGAAGCGACGACCGAGGCCATGGCAGCGGCAGTGGCGCAGCTCATCGATGACGGTGTCGACCGGAAACAAGCCTTGAGCGACACCGCGAAGCGTTTCGGCGTGCCAAAACGCGAGGTCTACGACGCTGTTGTGCAGCACCGCGACCAGTGACGCCGCCACACCACGAAAGACGCTGTTCGCGTATACACACTCCCGGCCTCACGGGCCTATTATCGGCGTGACGTCTCGCACTTGCCGGTCCACATAAGGAGCTACATTGTCTCGATACATCGCCGCGATCGACCAGGGAACGACCTCGTCCCGATGCCTGATCCTGGACAGCGACTCGGGCACGCCGGTATACACGGCGCAACAGGAGTTCCCCCAATATTTCCCGAAACCGGGTTGGGTGGAGCACGACGCGGAGGAGATCTGGGACGGCGTCGTCGACGTCATCAAACAGGCGCTCGACGGCGCGGGCCTGCAGGTCGGCGACCTCGCCGCGCTCGGCATCACCAACCAGCGCGAAACCACCGTCCTATGGGAGCGCGACACCGGCAAACCCGTTCACCGCGCGATCGTGTGGCAGGACACCCGCACCGACGACATTGTGGCGCGGCTCGGCGAAGAACACGGGCAGGACCGTTTCCGTTCCGTGAGCGGGCTTCCGCTGGCCACGTACTTCGCCGGACCGAAGATCCGATGGATATTGGACAACGTCCCGGGGCTCGAGGGCCGGGCGCGGCGAGGCGAGATCTGCTTCGGGACCATGGACTCGTGGCTGATTTATAAGCTGACCGGCCGGCACATGACCGACGTCACCAATGCGTCGCGCACCATGCTGATGAACCTGGAGACGCTCGACTGGGATGACGGCCTGTGCGAGGCCCTCGGCATTCCGAAACAGATGCTGCCGCAGATCCGTCCCTCCAGCGAAAAATACGGCACCGCTACGGGGCCGTTCGAAGGATTGATGGTTGCCAGCGCGTTGGGGGACCAGCATGCGGCCCTGTTCGGTCAAGGTTGCTACGCACCCGGAACCGTCAAAAACACTTACGGGACGGGGGCATTCCTGCTGTTGAACACGGGACAGCAGCCCGTGCACTCCAATTCCGGACTGGTCACGACGGTCGGCTACCAGCTCTCCGGCCAGCCGGCGACGTACGCGCTTGAAGGCTCGATCGCGATTGCCGGGGCGCTGGTGCAGTGGCTGCGCGACAACCTCGGCATGATTTCCAGTTCCGAAGAGGTAGAGGAGCTCGCCGCCTCCGTCGGCGACAATGGCGACTGCTACTTTGTCCCGGCCTTCTCCGGTCTGTTCGCGCCGCATTGGCGTTCGGATGCGCGGGGCGTGATCGCCGGCCTCACCCGCTTCGTCAATAAGGGACACATCGCTCGCGCCGTGTTGGAGGCCACGGCCTGGCAGACCCGTGAAGTCCTGGATGCGATGCGGCAGGACACCAGCCTGGATGCCGAGGACCTGCGTGTCGACGGTGGAATGACCGCCAATGATCTCATGATGCAGATGCAGGCCGACATCTTGAACCTTCCCGTGGTGCGTCCGATGGTCACTGAAACGACGGTGCTGGGCGCCGCATACGCGGCCGGCCTGGCCGTCGGCGTATGGTCCGGCACCGACGAGATCGCGCATCTGTGGAAGGAAGACAAGCGCTGGCGTCCGATGGTGAACAGAGACGACGACTATGTGAAGTGGCAGCGTGCCGTTGAACGCACCAAGGGTTGGACCGACTAGCTGTGGCGCGCGCCGCGGGGGCCTAGACCGGGCATTCCTCTGTGGCACGCGCGACCGTGATCGTCACGGTCGCGCCTTTCTCGACGTGCTCGCCCGCCGCGGGATTTTGGTCGATGACGTTGCAGACGACTTCGCCTTCGCCGTGATAGCTGACATTCGGCGTCAGGCCAGACTCCTCGATCTTTGATGAAGCCTCGGGTTCGGGAAGTGCGATGACGTCCGGCATTTGGACCGACTCGGGCGTCGTGGAGGTCTCTTCGGTGCTGTCGGTCGGTCTCGGTTCGGTGGCCGAGCCGGAGCCAGAATGTTGCGGTTCCGGGGTGGTCGGCTCCTCCTGCGCGACTGATTCGTCGGTATCGCTCAGTTGTGGCGCAGGGTTGGATGGCGTCGGTTCGGCAGGTTTGCTGCTTTGTGTCAGACCACCGTAGACCGGCGTGAGATCGAGGGTGGGCCACGCCGAGCTGGCCCAGCCCGCGGCCAAAAGCAGCACCGCCGTGATCGCGACGACAACCAGCGATCGGGCGCCCCAGCCGTGCCGCTGCGATTTCGGTTCGGGCTCGGCCGTGTCGGGTTGCGCATCCGCCTGGTCGGGTGGAGTCACGGTGGCTGGGGCAGCGATGGATGGAACTGGCAGGACCGGGTGCGCGATGGTGGGTGCCGCGATGGCATCGCGGCAGGCCGAAGCGAATGCCCCAGCGCTTGGCCAGCGTTGCTGCGGGAATGGTTGCAGGGCCCGGTAGATGACCATTCTTATAGGCTCGGGGACATCGTCGGGAAGCTGCGCCGATTTGGATTGCAGGTGCGCAGACAGTACCTGCAGTGGAGTGTCTGCTGTGTATGGCGGTTCGCCGGTGAGGCACTCGTGAGCCACCGCCCCCAGCGAGTAGATATCGGTTGCGGGCGTGAGACTCTCGCCGCTGGCCTGTTCGGGCGACATGTATGTCAAGGTGCCCACGACTATGCCGGTGGCGGTCAATGCGGGATTCACCTGCGCGCGTGCGACTCCGAAATCGACGAGCGTCGTCATCTCCTGTGGCGTCAAGAGTATGTTGCCGGGTTTGACATCGCGGTGGATGATGCCCGCATCATGGGCGCTTTGCAGTGAATCGGCGACCTGTGCGACGATCCGCATCGTGCTTTCGGGTGAAAGGTTGCCCCAACCGGCGATGCGGCGCGATAGCGGCATCCCGTTAACCAGCGGCATCACAAGATACGCCACCGGCTCATGTGCACAATCGAGCTCCCCGTAATCGAAGACATCGACGATGCCGGCATCGTCAAGAGCGGCAATGGCTTGCGCTTCGCGGCGAAACCGTTCGAGGAAAGTGGATTGTTCATACAGGCCGGGGCGCAGCACCTTAACGGCGACGGTGCGACGCAGGATCAGGTCCTGGGCGCGCCACACGTCGCCCATTCCGCCCGAACCGGCACGTTCGCACAGCCGATATCGTCTCGTCAGCACGTCGCCCGCCTGCACCATGCGGTCTCAGCTCCTTACCTCGTGGGGCAATAGGTGGGTCGCACCTGCCCGATATACAAACGTTGCACCCGCGGTTGCGAGTGCAACGCTGTAACGCACTTAGTACAGACAACGAGTCGGACTTGTTTTCGGTGCGGGAGCATTCGCGATACGAGACAAAACGATCAATTCGGTCATCGCGTGGCCTTGTGCGGAGCGGATTTTTCAGATTGGGATAGAAATCGTGCGCACCCTTGTGTCCGGGTGAACCTTTGGCATAGACATAAAAAGGTCGCTGCGGTCTTGGGGAAGACCGCAGCGCCCAGGTAAGTTGGCCGGCCCGAAAGAGAGGAACTCTATGGACGAACGACCTGGGATGGCAGTTACACGCGTGTTGTGGACGCGGGTGCTACTGGCCGGCTCTGAGATTGACGTGCGATACGGAGGGGTTCGGATTCCGATTGCGGGTGAGTGACGCGCCGGGAGTCTTGCTGGAGTTGTTGTCGCCGATATGTTTGAGCGGTTGCCAACGCGTCGGCTAGCTGGCCGTCCCAGCATGCCCACGAGTGGCAAGGCCAGGCTTGGTCGCATACGGCACACGTTCGGGACTGACTCTTTGGAGTGTGCCGGAGCCACCAGCGAACCTGTACTGGCCACAAGCTAGGGCACAGTACTCCGTTCGGCGGTTGGCTCGGCGGCGGTCGGTCCAGTGTGTATGGGCTTCTCAATGTCCCCACCCTTCCAGGGTATCCACCTGTCATTGAAAAATGATCCACTGTGATGCTAGGCGATTCGAATTGAATACCTAATGTAACCTCGGGTATAGGATTGCATATGCAGATTGACGCTGCAATAGGTGTCACCAGATAGCGTGATCCTTGGCGTTTGCGCGTGTCGATAGCGCAACGTGCGGGGCTATAGCGAGGTGGGGTATGGAAAAGTATGCGGTGCAGGAACTACTGAACGCGGGTTCTCGTGGCGACCATGAAACAGGGAGTCCAATCTTGACCTCTAAGGGAAGTCCGACCGTACGGCGGCGCCGGCTAGGTGCCCAATTGCGAAAAATGCGCAAGGAAAGTGACGTCAGTGTGGACGTCGTGGCGGAGGCGTTCGACGTGACGCCCTCCACGATCTACCGCATGGAGCTCGGCCGAGTCGGGGTGAAGAGTCGCGACATCAGCCTGTTCGTCAAGCTGTACGACATCACCAACCGGGAGCTCATCAGGGAGCTCACGACGCTGGCTAAGGACGGCAGCAAGCGCGGTTGGTGGGCCAAATACACCGACACGATCTCGCCCCCCTACGCCACCTACGTCGGTCTCGAGGCCGACGCCAGCAGGCTGTGCATTTACGACGGTTTGATCATCAATGGACTGTTGCAGACGCGTGCTTACGCGAAGGCGACGTTCGATTTCGCGGATCAGCGGGCGAAGGTCCACATGGATCGGCGGATCGATCTGCGTATGGAACGTCAGGAACGGCTGGCACAAAAGGGCGGCTTCCAAATTTGGGACGTGATCGACGAGGCAGCGATTCGGCGGGTTGTCGGCGGCGGCGAAGTCATGCAGGAACAGCTGCGGCACCTGTTGAAGATGGCGCAGCTGCCGAACGTGACGCTGCAGGTGCTTCCGTTCGAGGGCGGCGCCTACCCTGGCATGCTGGGGTCGTTCACGCTCATGGAGTTCGGAGACGGTGACGACCCGGAAGATCCGGATCCGGAACCGGACCCGGGCTATCGACACCCCGACGTGGTCTACATCGAGGGCCATACGGCTGACGTGTATGAGGAAGAACAGGTCGAGCCGTTCCACGGCGTCTTCGAAAACCTGCGTGCGGCGGCTTTGAGTCCCGAGCTGTCCCTGGACCTCATACGAAAAGCCGCCGACGGCCTCGCTTAGACGTCTCCACGAACAGTGTCCTGTTCGTAACGTGCCGGGCTGGGTTCGCACCGAATCGGGGCCTGACGGCGGCTTGTGCTTAACGAAGGTTATGTGGGGAGTGTTCAGTGACCACGGAGTTTAGTGGCCGCGATCAATCCGGCCCATTCCTGTACTGGGGCTTGCAGAGTGGGGCCCTCAATGTTCTTCGAGTCTCGCACTTCAACTGCGCCCGCGAATAGACGCGCCTCCACGCATGCGCCGTTATGGCCGGATTTTGTGCTTTTCTTCCATCGGGTGTTCAGCATTTTCCACCTGTTTCAGTGATGCGGCACGGGTGTCCGCGAACTCTGGGCTAAGGCGCTTTGCGCGCCCGGAAACACGGTAGCGGTTTTGTTGTTTTAGCACGGGACAACATTTGTAATGTCAGCGTTTTGACAGCTCATGACGCACTAATAGTGCGTTCTTTTAAGGTGCCGATCCTCAACGGAATGACTCAATTACCGTACGTGTGTATTGGTGTGCGATGTTGCCTTACCAATTCAGGGATTCGCAGCGTTGCTTCGCGGTGCCGGGCTCGACTTGAAGGGTCGCGTGCGTTATTCCGTATTCATCCCGCAGTGCGTCTTGCGAACGCATCAGCACTCCCGCGACCTCTGTGTCGGATTTGACGGTCAGGTGGGCAGAGACGACATCCATGCCGGAAGTGAGGGTCCAGGCGTGAAGGTCGTGCACGTCGGCCACGCCTGGGGTCTCGCGCAGCGTCTCGTTGACGGCCGTCATGTCGAGGTCTTGCGGCGCATTCTGCAGGAGGATGCGCATCGCATCACGGCCGAGCTTCAGTGCCCGGGGGACCATGAAGGCGCCGATCGCGATCGCGACGATCGGGTCCGCGTACCACCAGCCCGTCGTCGCGATGATAAGGGCCGCGAGGATGACGCCCACGGATCCGAGCAGGTCGCCCAGCACTTCGAGGTAGGCGCCGCGGATGTTGATGCTGTCGTCGGCGCCGTTGCGCAGCAACAGCAGGGACACGCCGTTGGCCAGCAGACCGACGACCGCCACGATCAGCATCGGTGTCGATTTCACCTGGGGCGGATCCGACACGTGCGTGATCGCTTCGTAGACGACCCACGTGGAGACACTCAGCAGAAGTAGCGTGTTGGCGAGGGCGGCGAGGACTTCGAGCCGATGCAGCCCGAACGTGCGGCGTGGGTGACGCGTTGCGTTGGCGACCGCCAGGATGGCGGCCAGGGCCATCCCCAGCCCCAAGGCGTCGGTGCCCATGTGTCCGGCGTCGGAGATCAGCGACAGCGAGTTGGTGGCGATCCCGCCCACCACCTGGATGATCATCACGGTGGTCGTGAGGCCGAGCGCGAACCATAGACGCCAGCGATGTGCGTAGCCCATGCTGAGTGCGCCGTGGTCGTGTCCGGCTCCCATTGCCCGTCCTCGTGTGTGTCTCGGCGGCGAATGGCGCCGCATGAATCATGCTGTTATGCGCATATTAACATGCGAATTTTTCCGCGTTTTCCCAGTTGAGAATCGTTTATGAGCGAGAGTGGACTCATGCTCCCGCCCTCTCCCGGGTGAGGAGCGATCGTCGATGTGCCATGTCCTGAAGGCTCAGTCCATTGAGTGTCGTTGTCGATTTGTGATCCGTTGCAGGCGGCCGATCTCAGTACCTGAATTTCCACAAGATGGCCATGTTCACGTCGGTATGCGGGGGATTGCCATGGTCAAACCGATCGATGAATGGCATTATTGAATCAACTCCGGTGCTTGTTGGGTGTGCTGGAACGCGGAGGAAGATTGATGGACATAGACATAGACAAGGCGATCGCCGTGGGGGCTTGGTCGTTCATTGGCGTGATCCTGCTGGTATGCGTGGCAGGACTGCTCATGGGGATGCGAACACGTCGGCAACGGCAAGCGGCAGAGGCCGAAATCGCCAAGAAAGACGCGCGACGCTGGTACGAGATGCTGGGTGACCAGCTCAAATACCTGAAAGTCGGCGACGACGAAGTCGCGGCCGAGGCTGTGGCCACCGCC
>DXIM01000037.1 GCA_019112895.1 Candidatus Stackebrandtia faecavium | reverse complement strand
TCGGCTTCCATCGTGTTATCGGCAATACCGTCGCCATTGAGGTCCACGTAGTCGTACTGCGTAGAAGTGTCGTCTTGAGCCGTGTCATCTTGCATGGTGTCGTCAGTGGTGTCGAACTCGTCGCTCATTGTTTCTTTCTCCCGGTGGAGTGGTTTTGGGCCGTTGTACGAACGACTCTACGCAGTCGATTCGGCCCTGAACTCCCCAAAGCGTGCCACCTGAAGCCGCTTTGAACATCGACGGGCATCGACGCCTTTCGGCGGCGGTATCAATGCACGGTCCTTCGATGCTGGCAGCGATACTGGTGGCGTGAACGACCACGAGGAAACACCGCCGAGCGTCCGGCAGGTCACCATGCGCCCGGCCCTGATGAACGAGACCGGCGAAACCCCCGATTACCGCTTCTCCCTCGCCAACGAACGCACGTTCCTCGCCTGGCTGCGAACCGCGCTCGCCTTGGCGGGCGGCGGGATAGCCGCCGCGCAGTTCCTGCCCGTCTTGGCCTTCAGCGGACTCCGCGAAGCCATCGCAATCGCCCTGTTGGTGATGTCGGCGGTCTGCGCCATCCGAGCCATCATCTACTGGGTTTCGTGCGAACTGGCCATGCGGCTGCGACGGGACCTGCCCATATCGCGGTTCCCGATCGTGCTCGCCCTCGTCGTCGCCGGCGGCGCCGTGACACTGCTCGTCGCCGTCCTCGCCCAACCGTTGCTGTCATGAACAAACGCGACCCCGGGGCGCAGCCCGAACGCACGCGGCTAGCGTGGCGCCGCACCGTGCTGGCCGCCACCGTCGTCGGCGCGGTGACCCTCAGGTACGTCGCCGTCCACGACGCCCACGTCATGGGCGCCGCCCTACTTGCGACACTCGCGCTCGTGTGGCTCGTCCTCGCAGTCATGATGCAGCGACGCATCAAACAGCTCGCCGCCGCCAAACCCAGCCCCGTGCCGGTGATGCAGCCGTTGGCGCTGACCGCCGGGCTGCTTCTCTTCGTCGGGATCTCGGCGCTGAGCATCGTCCTCAGCTAGTACATCTGCGGAAGCACCATGACACGCGCATAGGTGTAGTCATCCATGGCGCTTGCTACGCCTTCCCGACCGACGCCGCTGTCCTTCGTGCCGCCGTACGGCATCTGGTCAGCACGGAAACTCGGCGCATCGCCGACGATGAGGCCACCGACCTCGAGCTCGCGGTGCGCACGCGCGGCGACGTCGTAGCGGTGGGTGAAAAGCCCCGCCTGCAGCCCGTATTTCGAGTCGTTGATCGCGGCCAGTCCCGCATCGAAATCATCGACGGGTTCGACGACCACCACCGGGCCGAAGATCTCCTCCCGCACCACCTTCGCGTCTGCAGGTACCTCGCTGAGCAGGGTCGGCGGGAGCTCCGCCCCGTCGCGCGGGCCGCCGCACAGCACCTTCGCGCCGGCCTTCACGGCCTCCTCGACCCAGCCTTCGACGCGCTGCGCCGCATCGACGCTGATCATCGGACCGACCATGGTTTCCGGGTCGCGCGGGTCACCCACCGCCAGCGCCTCTATCTTGTCCGTCAATTTCTGCGTGACCTGCGCGACCAAGGGACGCTCCACGAACACGCGTTGCACCCCGATGCAGCTTTGACCCGCCTGGTAGTTCCCGAACGTCGCAAGCCTGGTGCAGGCCCATTCGAGGTCCTCGTCGCTGGACCAGTCGCGGCAGATGAGGGCCGCAGCATTACCGCCCAGCTCCAAAGTGAGGTGTTTACGCGGCAGCGATTCCCTGATCTGCCAACCGACGGTGTCGGAGCCGGTGAACGACACCACGGGCAGACGAGGATCCGCCGACAGCTGGTCGATACGGTCGTTCGGCACCGCAAGAACCGATACCGCGCCGTCGGGAAGATCGGTGTCGGCCAACAGCTCACCGAGCCGAAGCGCCGACAGTGGCGTCGCCGGGGCCGGTTTGATGATGACGGGAGCACCCACTGCCAGGGCCGGCGCGATCTTGTGCGCGACCAGGTTCAACGGAAAGTTGAACGGAGTGATGCCCAGCACCGGCCCGCGTGGGAACCGCCGGGTCAACGCCATCCTTCCCGTCGCGTTCGCATCCGTGTCGAGGCGTTGCACGTCGCCCGCGAACCGGCGCGCCTCCTCAGCGGCCCACTCGAACGTGCTGACCGCGCGGGCGACTTCGGCTCGCGCCCAACGCAGCGGCTTACCGTTTTCTGCGGTGATGAGCTGCGCGAACTCTTCAGCATTGTCCTGGATCGCTGCCGCGGTTTTGCGTAGCGCACCTGCCCGCAGGTTCGCGCTCGTGGCGGCGAATTCGTCCGCTACGTCTGCCGCGGCCGCGATCGCCGTTTCCACTTGTTGCGTCGTCGCCCAAGTGGTGGTGCCGATGACGCCGCCGTCGTACGGGTATGTGATCTCGACAATCTCGTCGCCACGTACTGCCTGGCCCGCAATCCACAACGCTGCTTCAGTCATGTTTTCCAGCCTAGGAGCTCACGAAATCGTTTGGGGCTTAACGTTCCTCGCTGGCTGGCGCGCGTCCGGATGCGCACCACATGCATGATGGGACTTATGACCGAACCCACATCGGGGCAGCCAGTGCCCCCTCAAGACGACAATTCATCTGCTGAAGCACAGCAGAACCCCAACTTCACGCAGCCGTATCCCGCACAGCAACAGCAACAGCAACAGCCTCCACAGACGCAACCGCAGGCGCAGTACGGCTACCCGCAGGCCAACTACGGGCAACAACAGGCACAGGGGAGCGACTTCTTCGCGAAACTTCCCATGACGCCACTCACCGCGGGCCTGTTCGTCGGTGGCTTGGCGATGCTGCTGTTCTCGACGCTGCTGCACGGCGCCGGTTCTGACGCGATCTTGCTGATGCGGGCGTTGTCCCCGTTCTCGCTCGCGCCGATGTACGCGATCCTCGTGATCGCGGCCATAGTCGTATCGACAGGGCCGAAGTTCCGGCCGGTGCTTCGCCTGGTGGCGTTGAGCCTCGCCGTCGTCGAGTTCGGTATGACCATGTCGATCTTCATGCTCGACCCGATCTCAAGCGACAACCCGGTAACGGGCGGCTCCACAGAGGCCGCGACCCCCGACGGCGGCGCCGACATCGTCGGTTCGCTGCTATTCCTCATCGCGATCGGCCTGCTCGTGGCGTGCACGTTCACGATGAAGGAACGGTCAAACCAGGCGCAGCAGCAGTACCCGACCGGTGGCACACCCACCGGCTACGTGACGCAGTCCCCGGTTCAGACGCAGCAAACCGCCCAGCCGAACTACCAGTCCGGCCAGGCCTCGCCTACCCAGTGGCAGCAGTAGCGTCCGGAAGCTCGTACACCCGCACGTGGATCGCCGTGCGCTGCTGCAGCGCCGCCCGCAGGGCGCGATGCAGGCCATCCTCAAGGTAGTAGTTGCCTTTCCACGCGACCACGTGCGGGAACAAATCCCCGTAGAACGTCGAATCCTCGGCCAGAAGCTTGTCGAGCGCCAGTTCACGCTTCGTCGTGACGAGTTCGTCCAGCCGAACCGAGCGCGGCGGTACCGCAGACCAGTCCTTCAAGGTGAGCCCATGGTCGGGGTAGGGCTTACCCTCGCGCACCTCTTTGAAGATCATCAAGCCCCCAGTTCATATCGGTCTTTCATCGTTTGCACGCTTAGGTTCGGCCGGACCCGGCGACTTTATGCGCCTGGATCCCCCAGGTTCCGGACCACAGTTCGCCCGGTTGCAGCGTCACCAGTCCTGTGCCCGAGTTGAAAGCGTTCGCCGGACACGTCATCGGTTCGACTGCCACCGAACGTCGGCGCCGTTCGGCCTCGAGTGTGTCGCCGGTGTACAGCTGCAGCCACCCGAATGATTCGTCCACCCACATGTCCACGCCGTGGCTATTGTCTTGTGTCGTCACACGCACCCGCGCCTGCCGGTCCGCGCCGCGCTCCAGGTCACCGTACGTGGTGTCGAGGATGGTATCGCCGATCGTCGTTGCTTCGCCGAACGCGGCGGCGGCGGTCTCGCCGGTCGGGATCATACGCTCATCCGTTACGACCTGCTGTTTCGCCGGGACTCGCAGCGTCCAGGTGTCCGGCGTGCCTTGCGGCAGTCTCAGGTACGGATGGACGCCGAGCCCGAATGGGCAAGGTTCCACACCGACATTGCTGACCATGTGCGCGGCCCGCAAACCGTATGGCCCGACGGACCATCGTGTCCGCAGGACCAGCGGGAAGGGGTAACCGGGTTGAGCGGGCAGTGCACATTCGAGCGTCACCGCGGAGTCGCTGACATCGGCGGCCTGCCAACGTAGCCATCCGACGAGCCCGTGAATCGCGCATTGATTGCTCGGTTCATTCCATGGCAGACGGTAAGTCTTCGAGCCGAAGGTGTATTCGCCTCGATCGAGGCGGCCCGGCCAGGGTGCTAGGACATGACCGGCTGAGCCGAATGCCAGCTCGTCGTCCTCATATCCGTCGATGTAGTGCTCTCCGTCGACAGTAAATTGACGCACTCCCCCACCGACCGAGGCGATGACCGCGTCATTCCCGGCATAACTGATTGTCCATTGTTCACCAGACAGGGCCATGTCGACGATCTCCAGTAACTCAGGAGGGATGGGTACACGCAACGAAAACGGATGGCCCAACCCTAAACCGACATTTGACCTCACGCCATACCGTCCGGTTGTCGTTCGGGGTCAGGGGCTTGCAGTCCTATAACGGTTGCGCCATCAAGCTTATGGGCTCACGGGGCGAGCCTGCGCACCACCCACTGCCCGTCGCCGTCACGTCGATACACGAAGCGATCGTGCAGACGATTGCTGCGGCCCTGCCAAAACTCGACCTCGTCCGGCTCCACGAGATATCCGCCCCAATTGGATGGGAACGGCACCTCGTCCCCGTATCGTTGCGACGCTTGCCGGTATCGCTCCTCCAGCCATTCACGACTTTCAATCACGCGCGACTGTGGACTGACCAGTGCTGCCAATTGTGAGCCGCGCGGGCGCTGCCGAAAGTACGCCTCGCTGTCTGCGCTGTCGAGCTTCGAGGCCTTGCCGACGACACTGACCTGCCTATGACGTAGTGACCAGCGAAAAGAAAGACTCACGTCGCAACGTTCGGCGATCTGTCGGGCCTTATCCGATCCATAATTAGTGAAGAACTGAAAACCGGATTCGGTCACATACTTCAACAAGACGGTCCGCTGCCTGGGCCTACCGTGCTCGTCGACGGTCGCCAACGTCATGGCATTGGGTTCCTGGGCGTCCTGCGCCAACTCATCACTCAGCCAGGCGCGAAACTGTGTTATCGGGTCAGCCTCGAGCTGCGAAGCATCGAGCGAACCGACCGCGTAATCGATCCGCCGATTCGCCAAGAAATCGCCGTCTCGGTCCCGTGCGAAGGAATCGGTCATGCAAACAGGCTGCCACGAGCGAAAGCGGATGCGTTTTGCCGCGCGTGATCACGTTATGACAACGATTTCGAATTCGAGTTACCTGTCAAATACAGCCAGGTGTGTCACATTTCAATGCGCATATCGATAGGATTTCGCGCCCGAAAAAGGGACATAGGTAATAAATACTCACCAGAAATGCTCATTGGTGCGCACGGAATCAGGATTTCACAAACCCTCCTTGCACAGCCGACCGCGACCACCCGGCAAGATGGTGACAACAGTGCCGCTGGGCCACACATGCCACGGCGGTCCAAGCCCTCAGAACCCCAGGAGTATCACGATGTCTGATTTCAAGCCCGGCCTGGAAGGCGTTGTTGCGTTCGAAACCGAGATTGCCGAGCCCGATAAAGCCGGCGGTTCGCTGCGCTACCGCGGCGTGGACATCGAAGATCTGATCGGCAACACGACATACGGGCACGTGTGGGGGCTGCTCGTAGACGGAAGCTTCGGCCCGGGCCTCCCGCCCGCAGAGCCCTTCCCGGTCCCGGTCCACACCGGCGACATCCGTGTCGACGTGCAAAGCGCCGTCGCGATGCTCGCCCCCTACTGGGGGCTGGGTCAGCTCCTCGACATCTCGGACGAACAGGCACGCAACGACCTCGCCCGCGTGTCCGTCACCGCCCTGTCGTACGTGGCTCAATCCGCCCGCGGCGTCGGCTTGCCCGCCGTGCCGCAAAAGGAAATCGATAAATCCACCACGATCACCGAACGCTTCATGCGTCGCTGGCGCGGGGAACCCGACCCACGTCACGTCAAAGCTGTCGACTCATACTTCATTTCGGCGGCCGAGCACGGCATGAACGCGTCCACGTTCACCTCCCGTGTCGTGGCATCGACCGGCGCGGATGCGGCCGCGTGTATCTCCTCCGGGATCGGCGCGCTGTCAGGGCCGCTGCACGGCGGGGCCCCGTCCCGAGTGCTGCACATGCTCGACGAGGTCGAGAAAACCGGTGACGCCGACAGTTACGTCAAGGGCGTCCTCGACCGCGGCGAACGGCTCATGGGCTTCGGCCACCGCGTCTATCGTGCCGAAGACCCGCGCGCACGTGTACTGCGCAAGACCGCCAAGGAACTCGGCGCGGAACGTTACGAGGTCGCCGAAGCGCTCGAGACGGCTGCGCTCTCCGAACTCAAGGCACGTAAACCGGACCGCGTGTTGGCAACCAACGTCGAGTTCTGGTCGGCAGTCGTGCTCGATTTCGCTCAGGTGCCGCCGGAAATGTTCACGGCTATGTTCACCTGCGCCCGTGTCGGTGGCTGGAGCGCTCACGTCATGGAACAAAAACGCCTCGGCCGCATCGTGCGTCCCAGTGCCACATACGTGGGGCATGGTCCGCGTAAGCCCGACAGCATCGAAGGCTGGGACTCGGCCAGTATGGAAGCCTGGTAGCCCAACCACGAACACGCAGTGCAAGCCGGGTCATATTGGGACCTTCCAGAAATGGGCGGTGGCCGGCGTGTTTTATGCTCGACATAGTTAACACAAATGCGGCCCTTGGCCGCGTCACCCCGGAAGGTTAAACATGAAACTTCGTCGTGTCGCGAAGGTGGCCGGTGCAATTACGCTTACCGCTGGACTCGCTCTCGGTACCGCCGCGTGCGGTGGCGGTGACGACGCTAAGGAATCGTCTAAGTCTGAAAGCTCTAACAGCACCAAAGCTGACGCTAAAGCCTCGGTCGCCGCCTCGTTGGAAACAATGCGTGAAGAGACCTACTCGGCGACTATGTCGATGGGCGAATTCGGCGGCGGAACCTTCGATGTGGACCTCGCCAACAAGAAGCAGAAAGCCACGCTCGAAATGAGCGGCGATATGGCGGGCACCGGCGCCGATCAATCCACCAAGATGGAAATGATCGTCATCGACACCGACATTTGGTTCCAGCTCAGCGGCGACGCCGCACGGGGCATGGAGGGCAAGTGGATGCACACCAAGTCGGAAGAAATGGGCAATCAGGATGTCAGCGCCATGGACATGCAGAGCCTGACCGACGAGATGATGAAGTCGCTCGACAACGTCAAGGAAACCGGCGAAAACACCTACACGGCCACGATGGACATGTCCTCGGTCGCGCAGGCGACCGGTGGCCAGGGCGGTGGCGAGTCGCTCGACGTCGAGATCGAACTCGACGACAAGGAGCGTCTCAAGAAGCTCGAGTTCACGATGCCGGTCGAGACTGGTGACGTGAAGGAGATCCCGTTCTCCCTCGAGATCACCGAATACGGCAACACGGTTGATGTCGAAGCTCCGGACAAGTCCGACGTTATGGAAATGCCGTAGCGCTCCATCTCGATTTATGCACAACAACCGGCGGCCCCGCGGGGTCGCCGGTTTTCGTTTATCCGCTGTGCGAGGATCGACGTGTCGGCAGCGCCGCCGAGCCCCCTGATGAAAAGTACCGTTGTTGTCATGTCGAAGGAGGCCCGCGGTGGCTGATGTCCGCATTCCCTCGAAACTGCTTCCCAAGGATGGGCGTTTCGGCGCGGGGCCGAGCAAGGTCCCCGAATCTTTCGTGAAATCACTGGTCGACGCGGCTCCCGGTTTCTTGGGCACGTCTCACCGTCAGCCCCCGGTCAAACGCGAAGTCGCTCGGCTACGTCACGGCCTGCGCGAACTGTTTTCGCTCCCGGACGGCTACGAGGTCGTCATCGGGAACGGCGGCACGACCGCGTTTTGGGACGCCGCTGTATTCGGGCTGATATCGCAGCGCGCCCAGCTGGCCAATTTCGGCGAGTTCGGCGCCAAGTTCGCCGCCGCCGCGGACAAGGCGCCGTTCCTGGATGCACCGACCGTCGTCTCCGCTGAGCCGGGCTCCGCCGCGTTCTTTCAGCCGGAATCGGGCATCGATGTTTACGCCTCGCCTCATAATGAGACCTCGACCGGGGTTGCGATCCCAATCCCGCAGCGCATCAGCGACGACGCGTTGATGATGTACGACGGGACCTCGGCGGCGGCGGGACTGCCGGTGCCGATGTCGCAGACCGACGTCTACTATTTCGCCCCGCAAAAAGGCCTCGCTTCCGAAGGGGGCCTGTGGATCGCGTTGATGTCACCGGCGGCGCTCGAACGTGTGGAACGGATCGCCGGCAGCGGCCGCTACATCCCCGACTTCTTCGACCTCACCACCGCGGTGACGAATTCGCGCAAGGACCAGACCTACAACACGCCGTCGCTCACCACTATCTTCTTCGCGGCGGAACAGGTCGACACCCTCAACCGTGCCGGGGGCCTGGATGCGGCAGTGGCGCGATGCGACGCCAGCGCGACGACTCTCTATCACTGGGCCGAGACCTCGCCCGTAGCCTCTCCGTTCGTGAGCGATCCGAAGCTGCGTTCGCATGTGGTGGCCACGATCGACTTCACCGAGGAGGTCGACGCCGCGAAGGTGGCACAGATTCTGCGGGCCAACGGCGTCGTCGACACCGAGCCGTACCGCAAACTGGGTAGGAATCAGCTGCGCATAGGCATGTATCCGGCTGTCGATACCGAGGATGTCGCGGCATTGACGGGCTGCATCGACTATGTCGTCGAAGCGCTATGACCGCGTCGCGCATGTGTGGGACTTAGTCGCGCACGTCTGGGACCGAGTCGAAGCACTGTCACGCATCCGCACATGTTTGGGACTTGACCGTATCCGCGACCAGGTGCGAGTGCTGCCGTGAGGCGACAGCTCACGGCAGCACGTATCTGCGTAGCTGCTCGTACCTGGCCGCGGAGCGCGTCTGACTGCGATACAACACCAGATCGGTCGCAACCCAGCGCGGGCCCCGATATTTTTCGAGTACCTCGACGTCCGCGGCGATCTCACACTCAGACAAACAATCATGCACATAGGACACGGTCACATGCGGAACATATGTGCGTTCCTTACCGGGAAAGCCGACTCTGCCCAGCCGAGCATCGAGGTCGGCGGCCATCCGGGTCAATGCGGCGACGTCACCGTCGACCCCGACATGCACGATGTTTCTGCCGCCGCGATCGAAACGCCCGCCCCCGGCCAGCAGCAGCGACATCTGCCGCGGTACCTGCCGCGCAGTTTCCGCTACTGCCGTGGCGACCCTGTGAAACGCCTCGGCATGAACGGAACCTATGAAGGCGACGGTGACGTGCCAGTCGTCGTTGGGGACCAACTGCCGCCGCGAAATGTTCAATCCCGACAGCTTTTCGATGAGGTCGTCGCGCGCGTATGCGGGCGGCCGCAGCGCCGCGAACAGGCGCGCTGCGCTCACGAAAGGTCGCTCGGGTTACGTCCCGGCTGTGCCCCGCGGACCGTCAGGCCATGATCGATGAGCAGGCTCTCCAGCCGTAGCCGTTCCACATCAGCGTCATAACCGGACAGGCCGTCCAGGTGATGCGGCAATTCGAGGGCGTCGCATGCGCGCTGTAGCGCCAAGTCATAGCGTTCCACCACGGCCTCGCGGCGCTCCGCTTCCCCGACCGGTATCAGCATCAACTGCGCCGACAGGCTACGAAGAAGAGCGCTCGATTCCTCGATCGGTCTGTTCCGTGGTTCACTGCGCCGCAGCTTCGACAACGCCTGACTGGACCTTTCCGAGACCTCGTCTGCGTGCATGATCGACAACGCCAAGAGGCAAGGCAGACTCGCCAACCCCACTAGGGCCAATAGGACGACCGGAAGACTCGTGGTGTTCACAACTACGACTGTAACCGCAGGTTATTGCGTCATGGTTTCAAGAAGCCGGCGGAACTTATCGACGGCGGCACTCTCGCCCTTGACCGTCACGCCATCGCTGAGCACGGCGACACCTTTCCGGGCCGTCGCCGCGCCGGCTTGCTGCGTGTTGTCGCTGGCGGCTTCATCGGGCACCGCGATGCCATCTTGCGGTATGCGACGCCACAGCCATAGCAGCATCGGCGATGGTTCGGCTATGACCGCCACGTCTACGTCCTCCCGCTGCTCGTGCTCGACGGTGATCCCGTCGGGTCGCACCGCCACCGTCCAGCCCGTATCTGCGGCTTCGATCCCTATCGTGGCGGTACCGAGTTCGTCGAGCAGACCGGAGAGTTCGTCGATCCACTGGCGGCTCGACCAGTCGCAGAAGATCGTCAACAGTTCGTCGATGCCGTCGGCAGCGATCTCATCGCTGATCTCATGGACCGGCGCCCCGACGGCAAGCTCTGCGTCGACACGGTGGATGACGGTCTCGTGCACCATCCGCCGGATCCAGAATCCGACTGTCTGGTCCGGTCCGTACCAGGTGTAGGCGTGACTGTGCGGACCGCGTGCGGTCATTTCGGCGAGCATGTCGGCCATGGCGGCACGCAGTTGCGTCAATGGTGAAATGTGGACATCGATTTCCGGTGGCCAGTCGCTGGGCGCTTGCCCATGCCGCATGCATTCGGTTTTATGCCGGTAGACCAACACCAGATGCAGAATCAGGTCTCGTACTGTCCATTCAGGGCATGTGGGCACTGGGGCGTCCATGTGTCCTTCCGACACCTGCGCCAATCGCGCGATATTCGCGGCCACTAGGGACGTGGATCTACTAGATTCCATAAGCGCATTTTGGCACTTCGATACCAGGTGGGAGACCAAGAACGAAACACACGTAGCTCAAATAACAGCTTTTACACTCGAACCGGTTAGGCCGAAAATTCCCGCGATGTGGAAACGCGCGGTGACACCGCCGACAAAAGCTAGCGCCCACATCGCCACCTCGTTAGGGTCGAACACGGAATTGCCCCTTACGTTTGCGCGCGCGAACCAGCGAAACCGCAGCCACAAACGCACGGGCCCCACAGCACCATCATCGACGAAGCGCGTCTTATTCACCTCACGCGCGGCGCGCGGCAACACTTGAATACGGCGGAGGAGGCCGGCCCCTAAACCCATGACGAACCAGATGACCGGGACATTCAGGTCACTTCGGGTGCGCAACTACCGACTCTTCTCGATCGGTCAACTCACCTCGCTCCTCGGTCGTTGGATGCAAATCCTCGCCGTCGACTGGGTGGTTCTCGACCTATCCGGCAACTCCGGTACCGCATTGGGGGTCGTCACCACATTCCAATTCGCGCCGGTCCTGTTGCTCAGTCTCTACGGCGGCAAACTCGCCGACCGATACGACAAACTACGCATGCTGATCACGGCGAACACCAGCTGGTTCCTCCTGTCGACGGCACTCGCCATCGATCTGCTGGCCGGTACCGCACAGCTATGGCACATCTACATCTTCGCGGTGACGATGGGCACCATCCAGGCGCTCGAAAACCCGATCCGCCAGTCCTTCGTCTCGGAACTGGTGGGAACGAAACTGCTGCCCAACGCGCTTTCACTGTCGTCGGCGACGTTCTCCGGTGCACGCATCGTCGGGCCCGCAATCGCGGGCGGGCTCATCGCCGTGTTCAGCTCCGGCATCGTCATCAGCATCAACGCGTTGGCTTACGTGGCCCCCGTGGTGTGTCTGCTCATGGTCGACCGCCGGAAACTGGTCGGGATCCGGCCACCCGCTAAGGACACCCGCATCCGCGAAGCGATGGTGTACACCTGGCGGCGTTCCGACCTGATGTTGGCGCTGGTGTTGATGTTCGCCGTCGGCGGGCTCGGCTTCAACTTCCCCATCACGCTGTCGCTGATGTCGAAATCGGTGTTCCACACCGGAGCGGAAACGTTCGGCGTGTTGACGACGATGCTGGCCATCGGTGCGCTCGGTGGCGCACTCGTCAGCTCGAAACGCAGTCAGCGGCCGACCGCGCATATCCTCATCGGTTCCGCGGCGGCATTCGGGGTCTTGGAGATCCTCAGCGGCATCGCCCCAAATTTCTGGACCGCATGCCTGGTCCTGATACCGACCGGGTTCATGATGACTTTCGTGGCGCAGGCGGCGAACCAACGCATCCAGCTCGGCGTCGATGCTGACCACCGCGGCCGCGTCATGTCGCTATACGCCCTGGTCTTCATCGGCTCAACGCCGTTGTTCGCCCCGATCATCGGTGTGCTTTCGGAAGTCATAGGCCCACGCTCAGGTCTGTGGATCGGCGGTGTCGCGTCGCTCCTGGCCGCGATCGTCGCGTTCGCCGTGCGTTGCCACCAGCGCGATGTCCAAATCAAACTGACGATACGGCCCCGTCCCCGGATCGAACTACGCGAACCGGTACCCGTCCCGGCACCCGCGAAGGCCGTTTAAGGCAGAAAAAGGTCCGCCGGTGTTACACACCGGCGGACCTCGTCAGTCTTCATTCGCTCGAACGCGGCGTCGTGTCCGTGCCGAACAGGACATCTTCCCAAGCGGGAAGCCGATTACGGGGCTTCGACGATGCCCCGGCGCCCACCGCTACCTTCGAGTCGGTGCCATCGGTATCGTCCTCGGCGCCCGTTTCGGTGCGCCGCGGACGCAGCACCGCCAGCGACGGTACCGCGGGCGTGTCCTTGACTTCGGCTGGTTCGGAGCCGGGCAGACCCAGTCCCGCGGATTGACGTTCGTTGCGGGCCGGCTCGCTCAACGGGCGTTCCAGTACCGCGCGCAACGCATCGCGGCGCAACGGATCGGGACGTTCGTTCGCCGAGCTCTCCGCGGCGGGCTTCGGCTTATTCTCGCGAGGAGTGACGCCGTACAGCGGATCCCGCGAGGGCCGAGCCGGAACGTTCGACGCCGACTTCGGCGCGGACGGTTCCTTTTCTTTCTTCAACGACGTCGGCGCGGGCGTCGACAGGAACTGCGCCATTTCGTCGTGAGGCGTAACGTTCTGCCGAGCCCGGTCAAGTTCCCAACATGCTTCGGCGGTCGATTTTCCGCTCGACCAGCTCGCCGTGATCCGCCACGAACCGTCCTCGCGACGGTACGCGTCCCACGACACCGACGCCGTATCGACGCCGTGCTGCGCAAGTTTCACATCGACGACTTCAGACATGCGCGCGCCACGGTCCGAGGTCGCCAGCCGCGCACGGCGCGCCGCCTGCGCCAACATCGCACGTTCCTGCAGCACAGGTCCCGCGTAGCGCAGGACCTTATCGACAGGAACACCCGCACCCTTGGCGATGTCTTCCGCGGACTCCCCCGTCCGGATGCGCATTTGGATATCGCGAGGGGACAACGACACACTGGCGCGTCGCTCCGCCACCGAAGTCGAATTCCCATCGGTGTCTGTGCCGTCCCCCTGGACCGCCGTGTGAACGCGATCGTCCAACGGCAACCCCAGCAGCCGCCCCAATTCGTCAGCCAGGACCAGAGCCTGGCCATCTTCCGACAGGGCGACGAAGCGTACTGGTCGCATGTGCACGCACCCCTTGTTAATCTCGGCTCTTTGGCCACTGCCGTATCTTCGTTAACTAATCGAACATTCGTTAACCCACTACACGACAATAAGCTCCACGGTACAGGTAAAACCAGCTTTCTCGCTGCATCAGAATCTGCACGATCGCAAATATTGCGCCAGAAATGTCTACCTCGTTTACTTTCGTCCGTTTATGGAAGCGGCGTTACATATCACAAATGACCCGTACTGCGTGCCCAGCTTGTAAATTTGACACGTGCCACCAAAAACGTATAGACCGACACCACCTCCGGTCAATCTTCCAATGACTCCGCTGGCGATAGGCGGCACATTCCTTTGGCTACTGGCCGCGGGAATCCTGTCGCTGTTTTCGCAGCAACTGGACACCAGCGGAAACCTGTGGTGGATCCACTGCGCACTATGGGGCGCGGCTCTCGGCATACCCGGCACGTTCGTCATGGTGCTGCACGACCGCAAGACGAAAAAGCGCGACGCGCGCTAGACGGAGTCGCCGTCGGGCTTCGCCGCATCTTCTGTATTCGACGTCCCTGAATCGGAATCCGCATCCGTCTCGGCGTGCCCGGACCATGCCTGCGCCTCAGTCGGTGTGGTTTCCTCCGGTTGAGCCTCGTCGGCTGTGTCTGTGGCGGACGACGCGGAGCCTTCGGCGTCGGTAGAGGCATGGTTGGTGTCCGGTGTGGATCCGTCAACGTCAGCGCTCGATTTCGCCTGATCGCTTCCCGCACCGGCGTCGTTGGCGGGCCCGCTTGCGTCCGCATCAGTGTTCGCGCCCGTCGACTCGGTCACGACTTCGCCAGCTCCGGACGGATTAGCGGCACTTTCCGCGTCAGCGGCAGCGGCAGTTGCGTCCGTAGCGGTGTGCTCCGTGTCACCGGTGGGCGGCGTGGAGCCTTCGGCGTCCGGTGTGGAGCCATCAACGGCCGTGCTCGATTTCGCCTCATCGGCATCCACTTCTGCCGATGTGTTGCCCTGCGAATCTTCAGCCGCGGCAGCCTTACCCGATTCGGATGAATCCGCCACCGGGTCCACACTCGAATCGTCGAACAGAGTGTTGCCTTCCTCAACCACCTTCGGCTTCACATCCCCGTCGCGGTTCAGCACCTCCGAATGCGCGCCGCATCCGTGATCCGCCGAGACCACACTGGCATCGTCGGCGGCGTAAACATTGCCGCAGACACCGAAAAGCTGCCGCAACGAGCCGGCCAAAGGCAAATAGAAACCACACGTGCCACACTGCGCATCCGCCGGCGCCGACTTCGCAATATCCGCGTTCGGACCTTGCGGTCCCTCATACCAGCGCTCCGCGCACTCGGTGCGACCCTCTCGGGACATGACCCGACTGCGCCCCACACCCAGCTCGAAAGCTATGTCCTCGACGCCGTCATCATCGGACAAGACGTATGCGGGCATGAGCCGCTCGTCGGATTCTTCGGTCGGCAACAGGTCCCCGACACCGACATCGCCGGCACGCAACCGCTCCGACCACGGGACCCATTGCGGTGCGATCAACGCGTCAGAACCAGGCAGCAGAGCCGTTTCTGCGACCGTGACGTTGCGGGAACGCGGTGCCCGCATCAACACCGTCACCCAACGCCATCCGCGATAGTTGGGCAACGTGCATTCAAAGTAATGGCTGACTACGCGGTCGGCATCCGGCTCGGCGCCGATGTAATCGCCGACGCCTTCTCCCGCTTCCTCCGCAGCGGAACGCGCCAGCTCAACAGCCTCAGCACAGACCCGGTCGAGCCGGACTCGCTTAGCAGCAGTGGTGGATGTGTGCGACACCAAGTCAGGATACGACCTCGCACTTCGAAGACGTTGCTCCCCCATGGCTGAACGCGAAAGATGTCGATACCCCGCATCAGCGGGCACTTCGAAGAACGCGACTACCTCCCGGTAATGTCAGCGAGGTGAAGCTGCTCATCATCACTGCCGTCAGCCAAGAGCAGTCAGCAGTTCTGCGCGGACTCAACGACACAATTCACGACGTCAAAACCGTCGGTATCGGGCCGGCCGCTGCCGCCGCGAAAACCGCCAAGTATTTGGCGGAAGCGCAGGCCCGGGGAGAACGGTACGACGGCGTCATCAACGCCGGCATCGCCGGCGGCTTCCCGGAACGCACGGAGCCCGGAGAACTGGTGGTCGGTACGACAAGCACCAGCGCCGAGCTCGGAGTCCGACTGACAGACCGTTTCCAACCGGTCGACGAGCTCGGTTTCGGAAGCAACTCGATCGCCTGCGACCCGACCCTGACGTCAGCCATCGCGGCACGCCGCGGCCACATTCTGACCCTGGCGACCATCACCGGCACGCCGACGATCGCGCAGCGGCTCGCGCAGGAACATCCACGTGCGCTCGCCGAAGCGATGGAAG
The DNA here is from genome assembly GCA_019112895.1 of Candidatus Stackebrandtia faecavium. Lineage (GTDB taxonomy): Bacteria > Actinomycetota > Actinomycetes > Mycobacteriales > Micromonosporaceae > Stackebrandtia > Stackebrandtia faecavium. The sequence continues at coordinate 3,023 of DXIM01000037.1, read as the reverse complement.
GTTTCGGGGTGGCAACGGCCGCAGTCACGTTCGGTCTCCCGTTCGCGGAGATAAGAAGCATCACTAACGCCGTCGGGGACCGTGACGTGAGCGGTTGGCGGTGGGAGGCTGGCTTCGACGCGCTGGCTAAAGCAGCTAGCGACCTCAGCAACGTGTAAGGGAACTACCGATGCATCTGGCCCACTCGCCCTGCCCGAACGACACTTTCGTTTTCCACGCTTGGACCCACGGCTTGATACCCGGCGCCACACAGCCGCGCGTGACATTGGCCGATGTGGATGTCACGAACACCGCCGCTATGGATGGACAGTTCGATGTGGTCAAAGTCTCGTTCGCGGCACTGCCGTGGCTGCGTGACGACTACGAACTGCTTCCGTGCGGCGGTGCACTCGGCCGTGGATGCGGTCCGCTCGTGTTGAGCCGCGAAGCCGCCTCGCGCGAGAAGCTCGATGGCGCGGTCGTCGCCGTTCCCGGCGAACGCACCACCGCCTACCTGCTGTTTCGTTTGTGGGCGCAAGGTGTTTCGCCGAAACGTATCGAGATCGTTCCGTTCGACGAAATCATGCCTGGGATCGCGAACGGGCGCTACGACGCGGGTCTCGTGATCCACGAAGCCCGGTTCACCTACACCTCCTATGGCTTGTCGATCATGCAGGACCTGGGCGAATGGTGGGAATCCGACACCGGTCTGCCGATCCCGCTAGGCGCCATCATCGCGCGCAAAGGCCTCGACACCGAAGCCATCAGCGACTGGATCCGCGCCAGCGTCGACCACGCGTGGCGTCATCCCGACGACAGCGCTGCTTTCGTCGCCGAGCATGCACAGGAGATGTCGCCCGAAGTCACCAAGCAGCACATTGACCTGTACGTCAACGACTTCACCGCCGACCTTGGTGAAGCCGGATACGCGGCGATCGATGGCCTCTTGGGGCGCGCCGCGAGCGCCGGACTAGTGCCCGAGCATCGGCGATTCCGCCCGACCGCGACTGGCCGTTAAACGGCTTGGCGCGATACAGAACCGGACAGATAGGCTTATGTCAGTCGCCCGGGTACCCGGGCGACTGACGTATATATGTTCCTGCGCTGCGAGTAGAGGTCATAGGCTGTGCCCACCGGTCGAGTCAAGTGGTACAACCCCGAGAAAGGGTTCGGCTTCGTTTCCCGAGACGACGGCGGAAGCGATGTCTTCTTGCATCGTGATTCCCTTCCGGACGGGGTCACGGAGTTGAAAGCGGGCCAAAAGCTCGAGTACGGGATCGTCGATACCCGACGCGGCGTGCAAGCGATGTCGGTATCGCTCGTAGAAGCCCCCAAAAGGGTCAAGAACGAACCACCCGCCAAGAAACGTTCCCCTGACGAGCTTCACGGTCTCGTCGAAGACATGATCAAGGTCCTGGAAAGCCAGGTCATGCCGTCTCTTCGCCGGGGTCGTCACCCGGACCGGAAGGAAACCGCGAAGATCGCGGAGATCGTTCACGCCGTCGCGCGGGAGCTGGAAACCTGAACCATTCGACCGTGCCAGTCGTTCGCAGCTCGGGCCGTGGTCGGCTCGCCTTACTCGGCCTTGATCGGTGCCTCCGTGTCCCGCTGCGTGTCGTTGCGCGTCCCAAGACCCTGGCCGGGCACCGGTCCCGCACGCGAGCGCGCAGTCGCCTTCGTCACCGGCTCCAGCAGCGCCGGAGCAACAGCGACCTCGATGGTCACGTAGCCACCTGTCACGCTGCAGTCGGTGACGGCCGCATGGTTGTCGGTAGCCAGTTCGTCGGCCCTATCGCATGCGGCCCCCGGCCCCTGCGCGACACGCATCGCCGCCGCCAACGCCGCAGCGTCGGCACCGGTCTGGGCCTGGTGCCGCGCCTGTACGGCCGTGGCTATCAGGCACGCGACCATCGCGACCGACAGAATGCACAGGCCAAGCATGACTACCAGGATCGATGCGCTGCCGTTTTGCCGTCGCTGCGCCGCGTCCTGGTTCACGGACCTTCCGGCTCCATCGCCGCGCTCGCCGACCCGGTCACGATCACGCTCGGCAGCCAGGCCCCCGCAGGGCTCACCTGCGCGGAGACCTCGACATGTACGTTGTCGTCGGCTCCGTGCGATACCGACATCTGCGCGTCCGGCGGGGCGTACTCCAGCGCGGCATCGGCGTCGTCGTGGCCGCGTGCCAGCGCCAAAGCGGCGTCGCGCGCTGCATCGGCGCACCGGATTTGCGCTTGCGCCGCAGAGATGCCGAACATTCCCGCCAGCAGAAGCATCACGATCACGGGCAGGCTGAGGGCGAGCTCGACCGTGGCATAGCCGGACTCGCCGTGTGGGCCCGTTCTTCGCCCGGCGGCGTTCACGACAGGGCACGGTCGATCACGTCCATCAAGGCCTGACGCACCTGGTCGGAGGTGAGCACCTTCAACAGCAGGCCCGCGAAAGCGACGGCGGCGATCGTGCCCACGGCGTACTCCGCGGTACTCATTCCCTCCTCGCCGTGCAGTCTCGAACGCCATCTCATCGCGACGCGACGAATATCCGTGTGCATGGACAGTTCCTTCCATTTCAATAGGTGTGCAGGATCTGGCTCATGGCCGACACGACGATCGGAATGAGCCCCGCGAGGACGAACGCTGGGAGAAAACACAGGCACAGCGGCAGCACCATCCATACGCCCGCTTTATGGGCCGCCGCCTGTGCCGCGTGCTGCCGTTCGTCGCGTAGTTCGCTCGCCAACAGGGCCAGGTTGTCGCCGAGTTTCGCCCCGGTGTCATCGCTGCGGGACACGGCGGCGGTGACCCGCCGCACCGCCGAATCGCCCCCGAGCAGTCGAAAAGCATCGGGAACCGGCGTGCCCAGCACGATCGCACGCGACGCGGATGCCAGGTCGGTGGCGAGACGCCCACCGACGGCTCCGGCAACCCAGCCGAGAGCTTGCGGGACGGGTGCCCCCGTCTTGAGGCACGCCGCGAAAGCTTCGAGCGCGAACGGGAGCTGGCGCAGGTAGCGGCGCCGACGGCGATCCTCTTGCTCGAGCTCGA
>DXIM01000036.1 GCA_019112895.1 Candidatus Stackebrandtia faecavium | reverse complement strand
GTACTTTTATGTCCGCGCCCCAGGCGGGCCGCGGTTGTTTCACCGACATTCGACACTGCTTAAAGCTCAGATGCTGGAAACAGTGGTCGGTGTCGGTAAAAATCATCATTACACATAGACGTAACGCTGTCCGTACGCGGGGTAGTCGGGCTTAAGGTTCACGCCTGCGACTGCGCACGGAAGATCGAACGAGGCTCTACGCCCGGCCGCCTGATTCACGGTGCGCGCCCGCGACGATGGCGGAGGCTGCGCATGAACGCCGATGACGTTCGCGAATCCCCATAAGTTACGCACATGCCGGCCCCGAAATTCCCATGGACTACGCGCGCACCCAGCCCGGTCCCCATAAGTTACGAACATGCCCACTCGTCTTTCGCCTGCAGGCCAGCGTCGCATCCTCCACATGTTACGGACATGACCAATATTGGTGCTGCGCTTTATATTGCGCCGCAACGACTCCGGACATGTTACGAACATGCCCGTGCAGCGGTCACTACAGCACAGCCGCCACCAGTTAAATCTATGTAGACCTGACGCTGACGCTCCAGCGCGGCCGCCAGCGTGCGCTAGCCGACCATCATCTGTTACGACACCGTGGCCACACCCCCGAACGTGCACATTCAAACCGTTGCACCTCCGCAGCGGCGGCACCAAGCGCGCACTGGCTGAGGAAGAACCCGAATGAAACGCGAACACCCCGCTGACCCCAAGCACGCCGACTCCACACAGCACACAGTTGCCGATTCGGGCTTTTAGGCGTCACCGTTGTCATCGCCAGACGGGCCATTTAAATCATCGCGCTCGCGCACCGTGCTTCTGATTGCTGCCGTCCTCGTGCTACTGCTCGTCGGTGTTGGCGGCTGGGCCATGTCGCACCCGCGGGCGCCGTCCGAGGTGGATTCAGTGTCGGACGGCGGTCCGCGTCCGGAATTGGCGCCGAATCAGATTCGGGACTGGGAAGCGGATGTCGGCAACGAAACCGTGTCCGCGACGACAGAAGCCTCGCAAGGTTACGAAGACTGCAGCACCGTCGAGCACGAGAATGCGCTGACCGCGCTCGGCTGCGACCAGGCCCTCGACGCGCGCTATACGGCCGAAGACGGCGACATCACGATCGACCTCGTGGTGCTGCGTATGTCCGACCATGCCGAGGCGCTAAGTGCGTCCACCGAACTGGATCTCGACGATTTCCAGTTCGGGCACGGTCGGAATGTTCCCGAAACGGACCGCGAAATGTTCATTGTCGACACTAGGGATGGTTTCATCGTCGCGTTATTCTTCCAAATGAACACCGATCTGGAGCCCGCGACCGTCGAGCCTTACCTTTCCGAGTTCACACAGGATCAGGAGGAGATCGTCCAAGGCTGGGCGGAAGAGTGACCCATACATGTTACGAACATGACGGCCCTAAAGCGCTGCGTACATGTGCGTAACATGCCCCGCCTCGCGCCCCTGTCTACTGCTCGGTTGTGGGACGAAACGGGACGCGGCAGGGGGTTTCGGCTCTTCGCTGCGGCCCAGCAATTCGGTCAATTGCGACATTGTGGCATTGACATTGCACAATGTCGATGCGGTACAGTCGTTACAAGAATACGGGATACCCACTATGGACAATCCGCAACGGGATGCGAGGACGCACGGGATGACCTACCCCTACCAGCCCAACGGCGACCCGAACCAGAACGCCCCCTGGAACATGCCGCCACAACCGCCGCCCGACCAGTGGCAGCCGCAGCCCGGCCCCGGCCAGCCGGAACAACCCGGATACGGACCACCCGCATCCGGCCCGCCCGGCTACGGTCCGCCAGACCAACCCGGGTACGGACCACCAGACCAACCCGGGTACGGACCGCCTGCGTCGGGACCACCTGGGTACCCGACCCAGCCGTATTCCGCTCCGCCGCCGTACGGTCCCCCGAGCGGTCCGCCCGACATGTACGGCGCTGCCGGCCCGCCACCAGGTGGCCCCGAAATCCCCGGGATGCCGGGCGGGCCACAGCCCCCGAAAAAGTCACGCGCCCCCCTCGTCACCATGCTCGTGCTGGGCGTCGTCTTTGTACTCGGCGTCGGAGTCTCATTGTTTTTGATCCTCGGTGACGACACGACCGAAACCACCACGAGCGGCAAAACGTCACCCGTGGAAGAGTCGCAGTCCCCGAGCCCCAGCGAGTCGACGTCCGAACCGGACCCCACACCCACCGACGACCCCGGCGGCGACTCCACATTCACCGGCACCCTCGACGAAGCCGACTACAACGACTGGAACTTCAAAATCGGCGATGTCAGCCTGTCCGCCGAGAAAGTCGACGGCTGGAACTACGACGACTGCACCGAGATCGAAAAAGACGGGGCACTCACAGACCTGGGGTGCAAGGAAGCCATCGAGATCGCCTATGAAGCCGAGGACGGCGAAATGAAACTCGACCTCGTGCTCATGGTCATGGAAGACGAATCGTCCGCGTCCGCCCTCGAATCCGACTTCGACGACAGCATGTACTCCCCGCAAAAAGCCGGCTTCATCGCAGACTTCGATTTCGGGAAATTCCGTATCGGCAACGAATCCAACATTGGCGTACTGACCATGGGAACCGCGACATCGGCCGTCGACGAAGCAGACGCCGACGAATACCTCAGCTACATGTTCACGGACCACAAGTCGGCCCTGCTGTTCATGTAGACGCTGCAGACCTTGCACTGGCGTGATCGCGAAGCGGCCTTGTGGGGCATGTTACGAACATGACCCACAAGGCCAGATAGTCCACACACAGCAGTGGGTGCGTTCAGAGCCCTGTCAGCGGTGCTGTTCGCCGCGGAAGCCGTCAGCAGGGCCGCTCGGCTGCGCCGCTCGGCTCAGGCGCCGTAGGCCGGGTCGCTCGCCAGGGGCCCAGTCAGTCTGGCCGTCCGTCACCACCGTCAACCGTGCCGTTCGCCAGACCCCGTCAGCTGCGCCGCACCAGCCGGGCCGCGAACCGAAACCCAGGCATCGCGAAGCAGCAACACCGACCGTCGAAGAACGCCCCTTGAACATGCGCCACTCACACCGCAGACACGAGCCACGAGGAATCACGGATGTTCCACTCCCGCAACAAAAACACCGACCCGACACGGCCGGTGTCAGCCGTCCAAGAACGAGGGTCGAAACGCAAACGCCAACGCCGGGAGTCGAGCCTCACCGCACGGCCGACGCGTCACGCCATTCATCACACCGAAAGCCACGTGCACACTCAACCGGCCCGCGAAGAACAATCGCCAGCACCGGCAGAGGATATGCCGCAACCATTCAGCGCGAAAACGGTGGTCAGCGCGGTTGCTGTCTTCGCCGCATTCGTTGTCGTTGGCGCATGGATCCTGGCGAATCCGCCCGCAATACCGGAACCGTCCGACGGAGCCGACGGCGATGAAGGCCCCGGCTTCGCCGAGGAAGACGCAGGGGCGTGGCACAAAACCGTCGACGGTGAAAAACTCGTCGCCACCCGGTTGGGCGGCACCAGCTACAGCAGCTGCGACGAAATCGAAACCAT
>DXIM01000005.1 GCA_019112895.1 Candidatus Stackebrandtia faecavium | reverse complement strand
GACACCTGTGCCGGTCACTTGCGACAGGTCCACGCCCTTTTCGTTGGCGAGCTTGCGCACCAACGGAGTCACGTACACGGAGTCGTTCTGCGAGCTCGGCCGCACGGGAGCCGCCGACGGTGCCGGCGCGCTTTGTGCGTGCGCTGGTTGAGCAGCGGGCTTCTCCTCGGCCTTCGGGGCGGCCGGTTGCGGCTCCGGCTCGGACTCCGGTTCCGGCTTCGGCGCCGGTGCCGCGGCACCGGACGACGAGCCGCTTCCGATCACGGCCAGCGCACCGCCGACCTCGACGGTCTCGTCTTCTTCGGCTTTGAGCTCCAAGAGCGTGCCCGCGACAGGAGACGGAATCTCGGTGTCGACCTTGTCCGTGGACACTTCGACGATCGCTTCATCGACCTCGATGGTGTCGCCCACGGATTTCAACCAGCGGGTGACAGTTCCTTCGGTAACGGATTCACCCAGCGCAGGCATGGGCACGGTCGTGCTTTCACCGTTGGATGCCGATGCATCCGCGGACGCGGCCGGTTCGGGTGCTTCGGCGGTCTCGTCCTGCTTGGAGTCGGACGATGCGGCGGGCTCGGACGAGCCACCGTTGTCATCGCCTTGGTCTCCGATCACGGCCAGTTCTCCACCGACGTCGACGGTTTCGTCTTCGGCGGCGACGATGCGGGACAAGACACCCGCGGCGGGAGAGGGAATCTCGGTGTCTACTTTGTCCGTAGAGACCTCAAGAAGGGGCTCGTCAACTTCGACGGTTTCGCCTTCTTGCTTCAACCACCGGGTAATGGTGCCCTCAGTGACGCTTTCGCCCAGTGCGGGCATGGTTACCGATACCGACATGTGATGTGTGCTCCTGTTGGTGAGTTAAGCGTGTGCGTGCAGCGGCTTACCTGCAAGGGCCAGATGGGCCTCGCCGAGAGCCTCGTTTTGGGTGGGGTGCATATGGATGAGCTGCGCGACATCCGACGGGAAAGCCTCCCAGTTGTAAATCAACTGGGCCTCGCCGACCTGCTCGCCCATGTTGCTTCCGACCATGTGGAGGCCCACGACTGGTCCATCTACGACACTAACGAGCTTAACGAACCCTTGTGTCTTGAGGATGTTGCTCTTGCCGTTGCCGGCCAGGTTGTAGTTGTAGGTCTTGACGGCGTCGGGGCCGTACTTCTCCTTGGCCTTGTCCTCGGTCAACCCGACGGAAGCCACCTGCGGTTCGCAGTAGGTGACGCGCGGGATGCCGTCCTCGTCGATCGGGGCCGGATTGAGGCCCGCGATGTGCTCGGCGACCAGGACGCCGTGGCCGAAACCGCGGTGCGCCAACTGGATCCCGGGAACGATGTCGCCGACGGCGTATACGTTGGGAAGATTGGTCTGCAGATAGTCGTTGGTCAAAACGAAGCCGCGGTCCATTTCGATGCCTTGAGCGTCGTATCCGAGGCCCTCGGTGACGGGACCACGGCCGACAGCGACCAAAAGCAGTTCGGCGTCGATGGTGTCGCCTCCGGCGATCGACACCGAGACGCCGTCGGACGTCGACTTCACCGATTCAAACGGCTTACCGGTCTTGAAGGAGATTCCACGCTTGCGGAAAGCGCGCTCGACCTGCTTCGAAGAATCGGTGTCCTCGCTGGCGAGAAGGCGCGGCAACGCTTCGACGATCGTGACGTCGGCGCCCATGGACCGCCACGCGCTGGCGAACTCGACGCCGATGATGCCGCCCCCGAGGATGACGGCGGACGACGGCACGTGGTCGAGTTTGAGCGCGTGCTCGGAGGTGATGACTTTATTGCCGTCGACCTCGAGGCCCGGCAGTGATTTCGAGTAGGAGCCGGTCGCCAAAACGATGTTGCGGCCGGTGATCTGTTTGCCGTCGACCTCGACCGTGTTCTTCCCGACGAGTTTCCCGGTGCCTTCGATGTAGTCGACCTTGGCGGCCTTGATGAGGCCCTGAAGGCCTTTGTACATCTTGGCTATGGTGGCGTCCTTGTACTTGTTGACGCCCGTCATGTCGACTGTGACATCACCCGTGGAGACACCGAACTGTTCGCTTTCGCGGGCGGTGTCGGCGACTTCGCCGGCGTGAAGCAAAGCCTTGGTCGGGATACAGCCGTAGTGCAGGCAGGTGCCACCCAGTTTGTCTTTTTCTACGATGGCAACGCTGAGATCCAATTGCGCGGCGCGTAGGGCGCAGGCGTAACCGCCGCTCCCGCCGCCCAGGATTACTACGTCGTAGCCGGCGTTCGTGTCGCTCACGAAAACTCCCATGTCATTTTTGTTGACGGTCAAGGGCCATCCTCGCACTTGGGTCGTCCGGATTGTGTCCAGACCCCTAGCACGAGGGCGTAACACCATTCAACCTTGCGCCTTGGGTCCCGTACAGCGCAGGCCTTGTGCATCGGGCCACATCGAAAGCCTTAGTTAACCTCGTAGTATTGAATCCTCCACGTGTGGAAGGTGAGAAGTTTGCCCTGGTTTCGCCGCAAAAGACGTTCCGATAAGTCCAGGCGGGCTGCCCAGCGCTTCGATACGTCTCACCTTGAAAATTTCCATGCCACCCGTTACGGCGTTGAGGCCTTTGTGGAGCCGCGGACGACCGTGACGGAGACAACCGTCATGCTGATCGCGCACGACGGCGAATGGACCCGGCGCCGCATCGACGGGGTCGAAAGCGCATTCCAACTGGGCGCCCGCCTCGGGATGCCCGTGTACGAGGTGGCGAAGATCGGGTATCCGCAGCGCATGCGCGACTACAACGAGCGTCAGAAGATACTGCGCAAACGCGCGCGTCGTGAAAACGAGTCCAACTAGCCCTACGCGGTTCGTTCCCCGAGGTGGACGCTGGCGGTCGGCACGTAGTACAGGTCATGCCGATGCCCCAACCATTCGTGGTCATCGGGATCGAGTAGGCGTTCCCACACCCGAAGGTCCCCGGAATCAAGATTGGTCCTCGCCCAATCCACATAGCGCCCGAAGCGTGCCAGCACATAGTCCATGTCGGCGCCGCCGAGCGGTTGCGGTGTCCCGAACAGTACGTGGTGCGTGCGGATGTAGTGCAGTCCCGCTGTCGCGATCACGACCGGCCACCCATAACCCTGATCGTGCGTGGCCCCCAGTTGCGCATGAATGCGGGCGAAGACGGCTTCATCGAGCCGCTCCTGCAGGCCGGGGTCGCCGATATTGAGATCCTCGGGAAGGTTCGCCACAGTGGTGCCGCCCTCAGCGATCGCGAGCGTACCTCCGGTTCGAAGAGCCTGCCGGAGACAATTCAATGCTTCGACCTCGTCGGCAGCGTGGTGCAGGGCGCCACGCACCCAGATCAGGTCGGCGGCACCGCCGATCGCGGACACGATCCGGTCCGGAGGGTCCTCGAACGATGACTGGGCGAACGACACGTCCGGGTACGTGCGCTGGGTGTCGGCGTACGCCTGCGGCCGAGTGTCGAGCCCGACGATACGCGCCGGGTAGCCGCGGTCGTCAGAATGTTGTTTCATCGCCACCGCCATGCCGCCGCTGCCGCAGCCGAAATCCACCGCGATCCGCGTTGTCGGCGCCAACAGTTTGCCCGCCATTATCGCGAAGAAATCGCCGTCGTCCTGCGCGGCGGCAGCAAGGTCCGTGTCGCGTGGTGCCCAGTCGAACGCGTCATCCATGCGTGCCTCCAAAATTTCGCGAACGGGAGTTTACGTCACCGGAGGTGCCGCGCAGGGAAGGCTAAGTGTCGTAGCCGGTACGCAACCGCTCATGCGCTTCGTGTGCCGCGTCGTAGGTGGCGGTGTCGAACAGCACGAGGAGCCGGCGGGGCACCGAGCCGGTGTCAGCGCCCAGCTGACGCAGGGCGATATCTATCGCCTCTGGTTTCGGCCAGCGATACACGCCACTGGAGATCAACGGGAACGCTATCGATTCCGCGCCCAAGCGCTGGGCGCACTCGAGACTGTTGCGGTAGCAGTCGCGTAGCTTCTGGCTGCGATCTTCGTGAGCCGCGTAGACCGGCCCGACGGTGTGGATCACCCAGTTCGCCGGCAATGCTCCTGCCGTGGTGGCGGCCGCCTCGCCGGTGGGGAGGCCATCCGGATAGGTCGATGCGCGCAACTGCCGGCATTCAGACAGGATGTCGGGCCCGCCGGCGCGGTGAATCGCGCCATCGACACCTCCTCCGCCCAGAAGCGAGGAATTGGCCGCATTGACGATGGCATCGACCTTTACTGTGGTGATGTCGCCTTGAAAGATCTCGACGTCCATGGTTTTAGGATGCCAAATATCGGCGATGTCCGGGCTGCCGCGACATCCGCAGCAGCCCGGCGGTGCTTAGCCGTTCTTGCGGTTGGTGAATTCTTTATGCCCGGCGACTTTCATGTCTTTGGGCTTGAAACCGTTCCTGCGGGCTGGGCCGCCAACGCCCTTGACTTCGTTGTGGCCCTTATTCTTCTTCATCGCACGCCGTTCGGCGCGGTTCATGGGTTTGTCCTGTGTGGCTTTATCGCCTGTGGAATCTGAGACGGATTTAGTAGACATGAGATCCTCCGTGGATGTGGTTTATGGGCGTGCCGATGACCGAAAGGCTCGGTGACGTCAACGTGGCGGAACGAAAGCTGCGCTAACGCTTCACGCCCGGACTGATGAGATGGCACGTGGGCCGCGGCAACCGGGCCATCGCTGGCTCGGGGCGGCACTGAAATTAGATGAACCACATGCACGCAAGCCTAACAATTCGCTACCGCTTGCGCACTCGAATTATTCGCCGACGTCACTGCAGGTCAATCCAGACGTAGGCCCTTAGGGCTGTCGCGAAAACCGGCACGGGACAGCGCCTTTCCGGCTTCGGTCCGGGCCACGGCGATGCCATCGACGCTTTCGATCGTCAACGGCGAGATCCGGTCAAGACGGCGGGCCTCCACCAGACAGGCCGCGGCGTCCAGTTGCTCCTCGGGGCCGGTACCGAAGGTGAGGAGTGTGCGACCGCCGCGCTCCAGGAACCACACGAGCCGCCCGTGCGAGATGACAACGAGAGCGCCGGCTTTACGTCCCGGGCGATGCCCGCTCGTCTCCGATATCGACGCGGGCCACGGCACGGCCAAGCCGAACGGGCTGGCGGGGTCGCATGCGGACAGCACGGTCATTCCGCCGTCGGTGATGGAACGTCGAAGCCGGTCGACAGCGCCGGGAAGCGCAAACTGGGCGGCGCCGAGCCCCGATACGAAATAGCCGCGCCGCACCACACCGGACTCTTCCATCCCGGCTAGTACCGGGTATTGACCCGCGAAACCGCGGGCTGAGCCGGCCATCGCGCCTCGCAACACGACCCCATCGCGTTCCAACACACGCCTCGTCGCCGTATACAGCTGACGCGTGGGGTCGTTCTCGCGTTCCGGCAGTCGATACCAGCGCCCCGCGGCGCCGGGTGGTGTCGAGGCCGCGATGGGTGCGCGGCTTCCCAACCGTCCAGGGCGGTGTGGACGTCGCCGAGGGGAGCGGAGCGGGCTTCTTCCGGGCAAAGTGGATAGTTTGGCGCGCAGTGCGCTGAGTGAGTCATTGGATATCCACCCGCCCCACACCAGGTCCCAGAGCGTTTCCATGACCGCGTCCCGTTCGTGCCCGACGATATCGTGCAGCTCTCGAAAGAACCGTGCCTGCGACAGCGACTCCAAGACTCGGTGGTGAAGGTCCGTGGACAAGACCTCCGGATCGGAGGGAGGAAGAGCCTGCGCCGCCTCGTCTGCAAACACGAGGCTCACCCAGCCGTCGTTTCCCGCTGATGCGCCGGCCCCAGCCCACACGATGTCGCCCGCGGCCGTCAGCTCGTCGAGGAAAACGGGAGAGTACTGGTCGACGCGTGCCGACAGCACCAGCGGCTCCAGCGCGGATGCCGGAACCGGCGTCGCTGCCAAGGCGGCTATCGCCTCGGCGACGGCTTCGGGGCCTGTCGCCGAAGAGCCCACAAGCTGCCAATCGGCCAGAAACGATACGTATTGCGTTACGGGGACCGGAGCTATCTCGGCCCGCAGCGCCGCGAGGGTTTTTCGGCGTAGCCACCCCAAAACCTCGACGCTGCACCATTGGGGTTCGTCGCCAACGAAAACCCCATGGGTGACGACGTCGCTGTTGCGTAGGCGGTGGAGAGACTCCTCGGCGATCGAGATGGTGAAGCCGAACCGGGCGGTGAGGTCGGTGCTGGCGAAGGGACCGTGGGTGCGTGCATAGCGCGACACGAGATCGTCTATGGGAAATCCGTCGGTGTGCAGAAATGCCCGCGGCACCGAATCGGGAATCGTCACACCCAGTCCGTCACGATAACGACCAGCGTCGGGCGCCACGATCCATCGCCGTTCCTGCCCGATGGTGATCGGCACGATCTCGCCGTCTTCCTCGAGCTTTGCCACGACCTCCGGGGCCACCTGACGTTGAGATAGCTGTGCATGGCTGAGGTCGCCGAGGCTTCGGAGCAGCGCCAGGACGTCTTCGGGTTCGTCGCTGACACGGCCGTCCCGCCACTGGAGCCACTCGACGGCTTCGGAAACCACCTCCGGATCGATCCGGATCCGGTCTTCGCCGATCAGTTCGTCCAAAAGACCGGCGTTGAGCGCGGCGACGCGGCGTTCCGCCAGGGGTTCATCCTCGCCGTACACGTTTCCGGCCAGATAGGCGCGCAAAAGACTACGGGCGAATGGCGATGGGCGCTGCGTGACGGTCTCGACGATCGATGAGACACCGTTGTCGACGTCATCCAGGAGTTGGCGCAGGGCCGGCATGTCGAAGTAATCCTCGAGGCATTCACGTGCGGCCTCCGCGGTGATCGGAAAGTCTTCGAACCGGCTCGCGACCGAAAACAATTGGCCGGCGCGTTGACGTTGCTGCCACAACGGCTGCCGCCTATGGAAACCTCCGCGCGGAAGCAACAGCGCGCGGGCAGCGCATTCCCGGAACCGTGCCGCAAACAGCGGGGAATGCGCAAGCTCGGCCCGCACGATCTCGTCGATTTCGGAAGGCGTGAACCGGATCAGTTCTTCGCCCGGCGGCGTGGTCGTGTCGTAGAAGCGGGCAATGATCCCGTCGTCGGTGGCCATGACATGGCCGTCCACCTCGTGTTGATCGCGGAGTCTGGCCGCTATCGCCATAGCCCATGGGCGATTGACCCGCGCCCCCAGAACGCAGTGCACGACGATCCGCCAATCGCCGAGTTCGTCGCGGAACCGTTCCACGACGATGTTTCGGTCGGTCGGGGCGGTTCCTGTGAGCTCACACTGGGACTTGATGTACCTGTCCAGGTTGCTGGCAGCGCGGTCGTTCATTCCCTGGTTGTCAGGTGGCCGTGTTGACGCCTGCGACACGTATGCACCGATGGCGCGCCCCAGCTCGACTGGGCGGCCAGGGTCTTCGCCTTTCCAAAACGGCATTCGTGCCGGTTGACCGGCGGCTGGGCTGACCAGGACCCGGTCGTGGGTGATCGAGTCGACCCGCCACGAGGTGGCGCCGAGCAGGAAAACGTCACCTACGCGCGTCTCGTACACCATCTCTTCGTCGAGCTCGCCGACCCTCGCACCGTTTCCGCCGTCGGTCAAGAAAACGCCATAATGTCCCCGGTCCGGGATTGTCCCACCATTGAGGATGGCGAGTCGTTGACCACCGCGGCGGGTGAAAAGGCGAGCGGTGTGGCGATCCCAGCCGATTTTCGGCCGTAGACCGGCGAAGTCAGTTGACGGGTACCGGCCCGAGAGCATGTCCAATACGGAATGCAACGTCGACTCCTGTAGCCGACGGAAAGGGGCCGCGCGGCGCACGAGCGCACCCAGATCGGACACATTCCAATCGTCCATCGCCACCATCGAAACGATGTGTTGCGCCAACACGTCGATCGGGTTATCCGGTATGCGAAGTTCCTCGATGTCGGCGGCGCGCATCCGCGTGCTCGTGACCGTCGCGGCCAACAGGTCGTTTTGATGCGTCGGGAAGATGATGCCCGTCGAGTCCGCGCCGACATGATGGCCGGCGCGGCCGATGCGTTGCATGCCGGCCGCCACCGTGAACGGAGTGCCTATTTGGACGACGAGGTCCACTGCACCCATATCGATGCCCAGTTCCAGGCTTGACGTCGCCACGACCGCGGGCAGCCGCCCCTCCTTCAACCGCGTCTCGACCAGGACCCGCTCGTCCCGCGACATCGAACCGTGATGGGCGCGTGCGATGACCGTCTCGGCCCCGGCAGCGGCCTGAGACTGGGCCATCAACTCCGCAGGCTGTGCGCGTGACGGCGCAGGATTCTGTGTGGCCAACTCGTTGAGACGGGCGCACAGACGCTCCGTCAACAGCCGCGAATTGGCGAAGACGATGGTGGAACGCCGTTGGCGGATGAGCTCATACAAGCGGGCCGTGATCGACGGCCACACCGAAGGCTGTCCCTGATCGTCGACGTCATCGAGATTCTCGAGATCATCGACGGTCACCTCTACCGTCACATCGAGCGTCTTGCGCGACGGTGGGGCGACGACATGAACGGAACTACTGCCGCCAAGGAAATCGGCCACCGTTTCATGGGGACGCACAGTCGCGGACAACCCGACCCGCTGGACCGGCTGTGCCGCCAACCGGTCGAGACGTTCCAGGCACAGACTCAGGTGTGCGCCACGTTTCGTGCCGGCTACTGCGTGGATCTCGTCGACGATGACAGTGTCGATCCCGCGCAACGCATCTCGAGCGGCCGAGGTCAGCAACAGGTAAAGGGACTCGGGGGTGGTGATGAGTATGTCCGACGGACGTCGGGCGAATGCGCGCCGTTGCGCCGCGGGTGTATCGGCGGTCCGCATGCTGACGGTGATCTCATTGAGGTTTTCGCCGAGAGCAGAGGCCGTTTCGGTGATGCCCGTCAACGGTTGACGCAGATTTCGCTCGATGTCGTACGCCAACGCTTTGAGCGGGCTGACGTACAGCACGCGGCAGCGCCGCATCGGATCGTCATCGGGCTTGGTGTGCGCGAGCCGGTCGATCGACCACAGGAAGGCGGCCAAGGTCTTGCCCGACCCCGTCGGGGCTACGACCAGGGCGTTGTCGCCGCCAGCGATAACGTTCCACGCGTCGCGTTGAGCCGGTGTAGGGGAGGGGAAGTTCTCGGTGAACCACGTGGACGTGGCCGGGCTGAACCCGTGGAGGGTTTCGTCGTGCATAGCGTCGATCTTGCCGCCACGTTGCGACACTGTCACACAGACACGAGACAGTTATTGCCACTGAGTCAGGCGTGAAGCTCTGATGCGATGGGCAGATGATCGCTGCCGGTGCGGTCGAGTGTCCAGGACTTCACGGGCGTCAAGTTTTTCACCAGGATCTGGTCGATGCGCGACATCGGGAACGACGCGGGCCAGGTGAAACCGAAACCTTGGCCGGCTTCTGCTTGCGTCGAGCGCAGCTGATACGTGAGCGGGGCCAGACTGCGGTCCTGGAGCGTGCCGTTGAGGTCGCCCAACAACACCACGCTGTCGAGCTGTTCGGCGGCGATGATCTTGCCGAGCGCCCGTGCGGTGGCGTCCCGCTGTTGTGAACTGAAGCCATCGGAGCCGATTCTGACCGAAGCGAGGTGGCTGACGTATACGGCGACGGAAGCGGTCGGGGTCTCCACGACCGCTTGCATTGCGCGGGTCCAACCGATCTCGATGTCGACGGGCTTGGAACTGGTGATGGGGAACTTGGACCACAACGCCACGGTCCCGTGTCGCACGGTGTAGGGGTATTCGTCGGCTAGGGCTTCGGCGTACCGATTCTGGTCTTCCTCGTCGAGTTCTTCGAGGGCGAGGATGTCGGCCTGCGCGCCGAGGAGGGTGTCGACTGTCCCTTCGAGGTCAGGGTTGTCAACGTCCACGTTGTGCGTGAGCACGCGGAATTCGCCGTCGCCGTTGCTTTTGTCGGGCAGTAGCGCCAGGAACATCGTCGACCATACGAGTAGCGTTAGGACCGCGGCGATGCCCGCGCTCGCCGAGCGGCGCACGGCGGCACCGATCCCGATCGGTACCAGGACCCATCCGAGCCAGGGCAGGAAGGTTTCGACGAAGCTGCCGAGGTTTCCTACTGCGTTGGGGACGAACTCGTGACCTGCCAGTATTACGGCGACAAGTATGGCGGCCGCGGCCAGAATCAAACCACGCGTCCACATATTCGAATGTGTTGTCCAACGCCCCACCGATGCTCCAAACGCGTAACCGGTTGTATCAAGCCGTTAAATGTTACGAGCTAGACCTGATGGTGTGTGAACTGGCCGTTACGGTAGCCCCGCCGTCGCCAGACGCGCGGCGAAGCCGAGCATAGCGGCACCCACGCCACCGGTACCGATTGAGGACAGTCTGCGGCGTCGTCGGAATGCCCCCGCCAGCGCGTCGCCGGAGAAGATCAGTGCGGATAGGTAGCTGAGGCTGCACACCTGCACGATCGCGCCCAGGAACAGGAAACTCACGACCGGATACGGGTAAGCCGGATCGACGAACTGAATGAAGAACGCGACGAAGAACAGGATGGCCTTGGGATTGACCAGGCTGGCGATCAACGCCCGATGAAATGGTCTTTCCTGGGTGGTGGACGCTTTCGGCAGCTCCGACTCACCGCTGCCTCGCCGCCGCCACGTGCGGATCCCGGCCAACACCAACGTGACGCCCAGATAGGCGAGATAGGCGGCGCCCGCGTATTTGACCACAGCGAACAACCAGGGCGAAGTTTTCAGCAACGAAGCGACCCCGGCAGCCGAAGCCGCCATCAGGATCGTGTCGCCCACGAAGACCCCTCCCGCGGCTTTGTAGCCATAACGCACGCCGCGGCGTGCGGCGACCGACAGCACGTACATCGAGTTGGGGCCGGGCAGCAGGATGATCAAGACGGTGGCGGCCAAATAGGTCCACAGATCCGTAACGCCCAGCATGTATCGATCGTCGCTTCGGATCCCGGATGCCGCTATCGGTCAAGCCGGTGAATTCGCCCACGTTGAGGCCGCTTCTCGGTGCGTCAGCGCGGCATTAACGTGGACGACAGATGTGCGCGATGGCCGCGTGCAGGCGATAGGCAGAAGGAGCCGGTGGTGCGGCAGACGGAATTTTGGAGGCACATGACCGAGACCTTCGGGGAGGGATACGCCGCAAGTGTCGCAGCGGACCAGACATTGCCGCAACTCGACGGCAACACGATCAATGAGGCGTTGGCTGCGAACTGGGATCTCAAGATGGTGTGGATGGCGGTGTGCGAAGCATACGGAGACCGTGTGCCGAGCCGGATCCGTCGTTGACACGCGGGATCGAACAGGTGTACTACTATCGTGGAAGATCACGGTACCGTGAGACCGCCGGTGTCGTACCGACGGTTTAGCGTTACCGACATGGCGAAAACATCCAGCAAGAAGACCACAGCAGGGGGAGCGGGCATGGCCGCACCAGACAAGGGCAAGGCGTTGGACCTGGCGCTCGCCCAAATCGACAAACAGTTCGGCAAAGGCTCGGTCATGAAGCTCGGAGACCGGCCGAAGACCGACATCAAAGCGATCTCGACCGGTTCGATCGCACTGGATGTCGCACTCGGTGTCGGGGGCTTGCCGCGGGGGCGCATCATCGAGATCTATGGCCCCGAGGCCAGTGGTAAAACGAGCCTGGCCCTGCACGCCATAGCCAACATTCAGGCCGAGGGCGGTATCGCGGCGATCGTGGACGCCGAGCATGCGCTCGACCCCGAATACGCCAAGAACCTTGGTGTCGACACCGATGAACTCCTGGTCTCGCAGCCGGATACCGGTGAGCAAGCTTTGGAGATCGCAGACATGTTGGTGCGCTCCGGGGCTGTCGATCTGATCGTCATCGACTCCGTGGCGGCCCTGGTCCCACGCGCCGAGATCGAAGGCGAGATGGGCGACAGCCACGTGGGTCTGCAGGCGCGGCTGATGAGCCAGGCGCTGCGCAAGATCACCGGTGGTCTCAACAATTCGGGAACAACCGCGATCTTCATCAACCAGCTCCGCGAGAAAGTGGGCGTCTTCTTCGGTTCACCGGAAACGACTTCCGGCGGTAAGGCTTTGAAGTTCTACGCCTCGGTGCGTTTGGACATTCGTCGTATCGAGACCATGAAGGACGCAGGCGAAGCCGTTGGTAACCGCACTCGCGTCAAGGTCGTCAAGAACAAGGTCAGTTCGCCGTTCCGGCAAGCGGAATTCGACATTCTTTACGGTGAGGGCATCAGCCGCGAAGGGTCGCTGATCGACCTCGGCGTGGAGGAAGGCATCGTGCGTAAGTCGGGTGCCTGGTACACCTACGACGGCGACCAGCTCGGACAAGGCAAGGAAAAGGTTCGCACTTTCCTGAAGGAGAACCCGGATCTCGCCAACGAGATCGAAAAGAAGATCAAAGAAAAACTCGGTGTGGGAGTTACGGCCGAACCCGAGGTCGAGAACCCGCCCGTCGATTTCTGATCGGGCGGTGTCGTGACTCGAGAAAGCGACCCGGCGCAGCAAGCGCGCGACATCTGTCTGCGGCTGTTGTCCGTCCGGCCGCGCACCTATATCGAGCTTGCGGAGGCATTGACCAAAAAGGGTGTACCTGACGAGGTCATCGCTGACGTATTGGATCGTTACCGTGACGTCGGCATGGTCGACGATGCCGCGTTCGCGCAAGCGTGGGTGAGCAGCCGGCATCATTCAAAAAAGCTGTCGCGCCGCGCCCTGTCGAGCGAGTTGAGACGTAAAGGGGTCGACACGGAGCTCGTCGATGAGGCTTTGGAACAGGTCGACGACGACAGCGAGCGCGATGCAGCGGCGGAGTTGGCGCGTAAACGCTGGCGTGCATTGCGGACACGCCAGCTGGCGCCCGAGGTTGCTTTTCGTCGGATGGTGTCGATGCTGGCGCGGAAGGGCTACCCGGCATCGGTTTCGGTGTCTGTGGTGAAAGAAATTCTGGCTGAACACGACGCACAGTTGGCGGAGATGGCCGCCAGTATTGATCCTCATACATACGAGGACTACTAATAGATCAGTGCGTGGCCGGTTCGTGCCAGTGCCTGAATGTGGCGCGACCTCGGCGGTGACGGTATAGCCATCCGTCACCGCCGCATGCGTATCAGCGTTGCGTGATGTCGACGTAGTCGCGTTGCGCCGCACCCGTGTAGACCTGGCGTGGACGGCCGATCTTCGTGGCAGGGTCGTTGATCATTTCGCGCCACTGCGCGATCCAGCCCGGCAACCGTCCCAATGCGAACAAGACCGTGAACATGGGAGTCGGGAAACCCATGGCCTTGTAGATGAGTCCGGTGTAGAAGTCGACGTTCGGGTACAGCTTCCGTTCGACGAAGTAGTCATCCTCGAGCGCGATCTCCTCGAGCTGAAGCGCCAAGTCGAGGAGTGGGTCCGGCTTGCCCATGCGGTCGATGACCCGTCGCGCAGATTGCTTCACGATTGCTGCGCGCGGGTCGTAGTTTTTGTAAACCCGGTGACCGAAGCCCATGAGGCGCACGTTCGATTCGCGGTTCTTGACTTTGTCGACGAAAGCTTTGACGTCGCCGCCGTCCTGCTGGATGCCGCTGAGCATGTCCAGCACTGCCTGGTTAGCGCCACCGTGAAGCGGGCCGAACAATGCATTGACGCCGGCCGATACCGATGCGAAAAGGTTGGCGTGCGATGAGCCCACCATGCGCACAGTGGATGTGGAGCAGTTCTGCTCATGGTCTGCGTGCAGAAGGAACAGCTGGTCGAGCACCCGCGATATCTCCGGATCGACCTCGTAATTGGTGGTCGGGACGCCGAACGCCATGCGTAGGAAATTCTCGACGTACGGCAAGGAGTTGTCGGGGTACAACAGCGGGAGTCCGGTGGACTTTTTGTATGCGTGCGCCGCAATTGTGGGGACTTTTGCCATGAGCCGTACCGTCGATGCCTCGACATGCTCCGGGTCGAACGGGTCCAGGCTGTCCTGGTAGAAGGTCGACAATGCACTGACGCCCGAGGACAACACCGCCATGGGGTGCGCGTCGCGTGGGAAACCGTCGAAGAAACGACGCATCTCCTCGTGGATGAGGGTATGCATCGTCATTTTCTGAGTGAAGTCGTTGAGCTGCTGTGAGCTTGGCAGCTCACCGTAGATCAGGAGATACGACACCTCCATGAAGGTCGACTTCTCCGCGAGCTGTTCGATCGGGTAGCCGCGGTAGCGCAAGATGCCCGCGTCACCGTCGATGTAGGTGATGTTGGACGCGCAGGCCGCGGTGTTGACGAAACCAGAGTCGAAAGTGACATGGTCGGTGTTCTTCAACAGGCCGCTGATCTCAAGGCCAGAGGGGCCGTCGACCGAGCTGTGCCTTGTCAGCTCCATTTCCTGGTCGCCGTAGAGCAGTCTGGCTTCGTTGGTCATCTACCTCTCCCATGCCTTGGGCTCGACACTAACTACGTGAACGCGACTGGGGCATATACGTATGCAATGTGTGGCTCACGAGTGCTGTGATGCGTATGAAATATAACGATCGCTGAGGTTACCTCCTGCCGCTTTGCGCGCTTGGGAGGAGGTTTTCAATGGCCGGGTCCGCCACAGTGCCCGGGGTGGCAGCGGCGGATACCGGCCGCGTTAGGCTGGAATGCGCTATGAACACCGCAACTTCAGCCACGTCTGCCAGCCCGAAGTCGTTCCGCGTGACCACGTACGGCTGCCAAATGAACGTGCATGACTCCGAACGCATCACCGGTTTGCTCGAGAACGCCGGGTACGTGCCCGCCACCGATGACGGCGACCCCGACGTGGTGGTGTTCAATACCTGCGCGGTACGCGAAAATGCCGATAACCGGCTGTACGGGAACCTCGGGCACCTGCGTCCCGCGAAGGACCGTCACCCGGGGATGCAAATCGCGGTCGGCGGATGTCTGGCTCAGAAGGACCGCGGCGAGATCGTCAAACGGGCGCCCTGGGTCGACGTGGTTTTCGGGACACACAACATCGGCTCGCTGCCGGTGCTGCTGGACCGCGCCCGTCACAACGCCAGCGCCGAGGTGGAGATCCTCGAGTCGCTCGAAGTGTTTCCGTCGACGTTGCCGACGAAACGTGACTCCACATACGCGGGTTGGGTTTCGATCTCTGTCGGCTGCAACAACACTTGCACGTTTTGTATCGTTCCGAGCCTGCGCGGCAAGGAAAAGGATCGGCGTCCCGGCGAGATCCTCGCCGAAGTCGAAGCGTTGGTCGCGCAGGGCGTCAGCGAGGTGACGTTGCTGGGTCAAAACGTCAACTCCTACGGTGCCGAATTCGGCGATCGTCAGGCCTTCGGGAAGTTGCTGCGTTCATGCGGTGAGATCGACGGCCTGGAACGCGTACGTTTCACCAGCCCGCACCCCAAAGACTTCACCGATGACGTGATCGCAGCGATGGCCGAGACCCCTAACGTCTGTCACCAGCTGCACATGCCGCTGCAATCCGGTTCCGACAAGGTGCTGAAGGCGATGCGACGGTCCTACCGTCAGTCGCGGTTCCTCGGCATCCTCGACAAGGTGCGCGAAGCGATGCCCGAGGCAGCGATCACGACCGACATCATCGTCGGGTTCCCAGGGGAAACCGAAGACGATTTCGAGGCGACCATGGACGTCGTGCGTAAAGCCCGATTTAGTGGCGCCTACACGTTCCAGTATTCGATCCGCCCCGGAACACCGGCCGCCACGATGCCGGACCAGGTCCCGAAAGCGGTCGTGCAGGAACGGTACGAACGGCTCGTCGCGCTGCAAGAAAGCATCGCCTGGGAAGAAAACCTCAAACAGGTGGGGCGCGAGATCGAAGTCTTGGTGGCTGCAGGGGAGGGTCGCAAGGACGGCTCGACGGGCCGCATGTCGGGTCGTGCACGTGACGGAAGGCTCGTGCACTTCGATGTGGCGAAGGAAGACGACGCGGACGAGGCCGGTTTCGACTTGCGATCTGGCAACCAAGTCCGGCCAGGGGACGTCGTGCGTACCGTCGTGACGGCTGCCGCACCGCACCACTTGATGGCCGACGATGGCTTGTTGTCGCATCGGCGGACGCGCGCCGGAGACGCCTGGGAGGCGGGCAACGCGCCCAAGCTGCCCGGTGTTTCCCTGGGCATGCCTTCAATCGGGGCGCCGAGCACGGGCCATTCCGACGAAGGCTCGGGCTGCTGCGCGTAGTCCGCGCGTCAGGCGCGCAAACGTGAGCGCCGCGTCAGTTCTGAAAACCCGTCCTCGATTTCTGGCACGTCGTCGAACCGTTTCGTTGTCCACTTGATGCGGAAACGCTCGACCTCGTTGCGGTCGTGGGCGATGAAACCGCGCCACATGACATGCTTTTGCGGTAGCGGTTCGCCCCCAAACAGCAGCAAACGGGAATCGGACTCGGAACTGATCTCCAGCTCGTTGCGGCCCATACCCAGGTGGATCAGGGAATCGGCGTTGACCGCGACCCGCTCGATACTGGCGGTGCCGTTCGTGACCAGCACCGCATACTCGAAGTCTCGTTGCAGCGGCAGACGAAGATTGGCTCTAGGAGATAGCGCGACATCCGCACCGAACAGGGGCGAATATGTGGTCGCAGGGGACTTCATGCCGTCGAGTTCGCCGGCGAGAATCGTGGCACGGAATTTCTGACCGGTCGTGACCGGAAGCATCGAATGGTATTCCCAGCTTGGAGCGATGTCGCGTTGCGAGGACGGCAACGCGATCCGCAACCGGACCCCACCGATGGGACCGACGTAGTTGTCGCGCGTGTACACGCCATGTTTCAGCCCACTTCCGTTGGTGACGACGCCGAGACGTCCCGCACGCAACTCCTGCTGATTACCGAGACCGTCGGCATGCATCAGCTCGCCACAATGCATCCAAGACAGTTCCTGCGAACCCGTCGCGGGTTGCATGCCGCGCGTCCATAGGGAAGGGCCGTCGGCGTCGCTGGACCGGAAGTACTCGATTGCGCACCATGGACCGACAGTTGTCAGTGCCGGGTCAGGCAGCGCATGGCATATCGTCACGTTGTTCTCGGTCTCGATCGCCGGCGCGGACAGCACCGTCGTCACGGGAGAGGACGCCGTCGGCTTCCCGTCGTATTCATACAGTTGAGGACCGAAATCGCGGTAGCTCATGGAGCAAACGCTAGTAGACCTACCGTCACGACACAGTCAAACAGCTATGTCCATTGGTGTCATTGTCGTGCTTTGAGCATGTGCGGATTGAGGCCGTGGAACTCGGCGAGCAAAAGCGTACGGTCGTCTTCGGCACTGGGGGACTCAGCCATCAGTTGCTCGCACAGTTTCGCCGCCGGCAAGCCCGACCGCATACGCCGGACCAGGCGGTCTACGCCGTCGTCAAACGAGGCGGTCCGTGACTCCACAATGCCGTCGGTGTACAGCAGCAGTCTGGTGCCCGGCGGGGTGGCCATCGAAGTCGCCCGGTAATCGGCGTTGGGAACGGCACCCAGGATCGGTCCCCCCGCAACGTGGCGGGCTTCGGCCGCTGTCCCCGGCAACACCAACACCGGAGGCGGGTGCCCGGCGCTGGCCATGACACACCAATGCTGGAGCGGGTCATACACGACGTAGATGCATGACGCCGTCACGTTCTCGCCGAAATCGTGGCTCAAGTCGTTGAGGCGAGTCAGCAGTGTCGCCGGATCCATGCCGATGGAGGCGAGGCTGCGTACGGCGGTGCGGAAATTGCCCATAGCAGCGGCTGGTCCGATGCCGTGCCCGGCGACGTCTCCGACAACCAGTGCCACACGGCGACCTGGCAGTTCGATCGTGTCGAACCAGTCGCCTCCGGCGTGCAGATCGACGCGATTGGTGCGATAGGCGTGGGTGAGGGTCGCTTCCGGAATATCCGGCAGCCGCTGCGGCAGCAGACTCTGCTGCAAGGTCATCGCCGTCTGCTTCTCATTGCGGTACAAACGGGCGTTATCGATGCACAGACCCAAAGTGTTGGCGATCTCCGAGATGACCAGAAGGTCTTCGTGGGTGAACGGTTCCCGCTCCGCCATTCGTACGCATGTCAACGCCCCGAGCGTGGATCCGCGCGCCTGGAGCGGAGCGATGATCGCCGAATGTGGTCCGAGCGCGCGGCGACCACTCGGCAGCGGTGGAAGCGACAGATCCGGATTCACCCCGCTGTCCGGATACTGAAGCACTTGAGGACGATTGGTGACGAGCGCATGAAAGAACGCGCTGGTCTGTGACGCCGGCCGCTCGGGAGGCAACGGTGTCAAGATATCGGTGGCATTGGGGATCGTAATTCGAGCAGCGGCCCCGACACGGGTGACCAAGGTGTCCTGGCTGGGGGTCTCCGGAACCACAGCACCGTGCAGGGTCGTCGAAACGACGTCGACTGTGACCACGTCGCAATAGTCGGAAGCCAGGGTCGACGCCAGGTTCTTCGCAGTCTCCTCGATGTCGAGGCTGATGCCCAGCGTCGCACCGACCTTGCTGAGCAGGGCAAGACGGCTGTGGCTCTGCGAGGTCTGCAGCATGGCCGATTCCGTATCGGTGATGTCCGACACGATCCCGCACAGTCCGATGACTCGTTCGCGTTCCTCGGTGAGGCGGTACCACGATACCGACCGCACAAAATGCTGTCCGGGCGAACTCGTCGTCTGGACCGGAACCCGCAGGTTGTTCACGGGTTCACCCGATTCCAGGACCGCGTACAGCAAGGCTTCGTAGGAGCTGCGATCCGGCGGGTCGATGACTTCACTCAAATGCCGACCGAGATGGTCGAAGACCGAGCGCTGGTTCAGTCTCGCCATCGCTTCGTTCAAAACGACATACCGCAAGCGGGTATCGAGGATGACGAAACCGACGGAAGATTGTTTGAAGAAACCGTTGAGCAGGCCGAGACCGGCCGAAGCCTCCGCGGTGTCGGACACGTCCACGGCCATCAACAGGATCGCTGGCTGTTCGCCCGGCTGCGGCACGGGATGGCGGTACAGATGAACGGTGCGGGTATTGCCATCGGAGGTCCGGATCTCGTGGACCTGAGGGTTCATGTCGGTCGAGAGATCGGTGATTTTCGCGCCGTTGTCTCCCGGCACGCTGATCAGCACCTGGATATCACGACCGATGACGGTGCCACGACGAAAACCGGTTAGCACCTCGGCATGAGGCCCAAAATAGATGATGCGTCCGTTCGAATCGACCATGATCGTGGCGATAGCAAGATCGCCACCGAACATGGGGCGCAAGCTGCCGTTCACGTTCCCCCCGGCCAACGGTGCAAAATACGATCCCATAGGAATGATATGTACTGCGGGACAGAAATGCCGCCTCACAGTTCACATTCGCCAACGTCGTGTAACCGTTACCCGAATTCGGTGCCGACGGCCGAGGCAAGGTCAGTCGAGTAGCTGACCCCTGAGAGTGCTTGCGTCATTGAAACCGATAGCGCGGGCGTAGGCATCGACCGAGCCGAAATATGTGTCTATGTTGCGCAACATTGTGCGCATAGCCTCGATCTCGAGAAGTCGTGCCCGGATGGCCGGCAGCCCGTTGTCTTCGCGCCATTGCGAGAACCGGTCAATACCGTGGCTGGACAGCATGTAATCGTTGGCGATCGTCTCGTGGTCCACCCCCAAAAGACCAAGCACGACCGCGCTGACGATGCCGGTGCGGTCCTTGCCCGCCATGCAGTGAAACACCAAAGGCGTGTCGTCGCGTAGCAGCTCCAAAGTGCCGCGGATCGCGTCGGCACCCGTCTCCAACATGGCGGTGTACCGCTCGCCCAAGAAGACGGCCTGGTCCGATTCGTGGCGAATATCGCGTTCGAAGTTGTGCCACGGAATGTGTTTGAGCTCCAGGTGGTGGACCACCACGTCGTAACCCGATGGGAAAGCCGGGTGATCGTCGATCTCGGCTTTCCGGCGCAGGTCCACGACCGTGCGCAGACCCAGGTCGTTCACGAGGCGATTCAGATCGTGCGGCTGGGCGCAGGCGAACTGGTCTGAACGAAACACTCTTCCTGGACGAACACGTGCGCCTTCGCGCGTGACAAGCCCGCCCAGGTCTCGGAAGTTGAAGACTGATTCAAGCGGTACGAAGCGGGGGTCCTCAGGTTCGGAACCCGAGGGCGGGAGCATTACGAAGTCCTCCTGATTGCGGGCGGGTGAAGACGCAGCGAGGCAAGGGCCCGCCCGGCCACACCGCAAGTCTTGACGAAGCGACTAACCGGATTTTTCGGCCAATTCGAGGAACTGTCGCTTGCTGTCGAGAGCTTCCTGAGCCTTCTTGATGCGGCCGGCGTCACCGTCAGCCTTCGCGCGGTCCAGCTGGCGCTCCGCCTTTTCGACTTGTTCGCGCATCTGACCGAGCAGCGGGTTATCAGCCACGGGGGTGCGCCGCCACGCGACATCCAGTGCCGCGCGTATTTTGTCGTCGACTGCGCGCAGACGGCGTTGGATACCACCGGCGGCGTCACGAGGGACGCGTCCGATGTCTTCCCACTGGCTTTGAATCTGACGGAATTCCGTCTGTGCAGCGCGCGGGTCATTGTCGATGTCGAGCGCTTCGGCCGCAGTCAGAAGTTCCCGCTTTTTCTCCAGATTGTCTTTCTGCTCGGCATCGCGCGCAGAGAATGCTTCGCTGCGCGCGGTGAAGAACGTGTCCTGGGCGGCACGGAAGCGTTTCCATAGTTTCTGCTCGGCGTCGGGGGCGACCCTGCCGGCTTCTTTCCATTCGCGCATGAGCGCTTTGAGCTTATTGGCCGTGTCGACCCAGTCGGTCGAGTGAGCCAACGCCTCCGCCTCGGATATCAGCTCCTCTTTGCGGACGGCGATGACTTTGCGTTCGGAATCCAGGGAAGCGAAATGGGCGCCGCGGCGACGCGTGAACGTGTCACGGGCTTGAGCGAAACGCTTCCAAAGAGCCTGGTCGGTTTTGCGGTCGGCGCCGTGAATGGTCTTCCACTCGTCCGCTATCGCCTTGAAACGGTCGCCGGTGGCTTTCCATTGTTTCGAATTCTCGGCGATTTCTTCGGCCTCGACAGCGAGCGCTTCTTTTCGCGCAACAGCATCGGCGCGGGCCGCGGTTTTGGCTTCCGCAGCTTCCTCCGACAGCGTCTGCGCGCGCGCCTCGAGATCGGTCAAACGAGCTGCGAGGGAATCCAGGTCGCCGATGACGTGGGCGTCAGCCAACGATGCACGCAGCTTCTTGATGGTGCTCAGCGCCTGATTGGGGTCGGCGTTACCGGAGTTGAGCCGCGAAGCCACCAAGTCGACTTCTGTCACAAGGTCATCAAAGCGGCGGGCGAAATGAGCCAAGCCTTCTTCGGCAGAACCAGCCTGCCAGGAACCGATGGCGCGTTCGCCATCCTTGGTTTTGACGAAGACGGTGCCGTCGGCATCGATTCGACCGAAACGCGTGAGGTCTTGGTTCTCACCGCTCATGAAGTTCACTATTCCTTTAGCCAGATAAGGCGCCGGGTGTGGATACCCGACCGGTTTGATTGCTGTTGTTGCTATCGGTACTTTACGGTGATCCGTAGCCGGGCGCCAACTGTCTATCTGTCCGATTTCTTATTTCCGCTGCTCGTGGCCTTGGTGAGGCTGCTGTTGCGATACAACCGTAACCATTGCGTTCCATCCCGCTGGGCCGGCGGTAACACCGAACCGGCACGTGGCGAGACTATGAGCAGTCAATGAAACATGTTTCGGGAGCGGATATGAACTTTGCCGGCGACACCAAGAGCGTACCTGGAACGGTGGTGGTCGTCGCGGGGCCCACTGCGGCGGGCAAATCTGAGTTGGCGTTGTCGTTGGCACAGGAACTGGATGGCGAAATCATCAACGCCGACTCGATGCAGTTGTACCGGGGAATGGATATCGGCACCGCGAAACTGACTGAGAACGAGCGCCGCGGCATCCCGCACCATTTGCTCGACATCTGGAACGTGACATATACGGCCAACGTCGCCCAGTACCAGGCGTTGGCGCGGCGAACAGTCGACGACATTGTCGCCAGGGGGAAGACCCCGGTGCTGGTGGGCGGTTCTGGCCTGTATATCCAGGCCGTCGTGGACGTCATGGAGTTTCCGGGAACGGACGCCGCTATACGCGCACGGCTGGAAACCGAACTGCAGCAGTACGGTGCCGAAGCGATGCATTCGCGGTTGAGAAACCAGGATCCGGCGGCGGCGGAAGCGATTCTGCCGACCAACGGCCGTCGTATCGTGCGCGCGCTGGAGGTCGTGGCGTTGACCGGTTCCTTCACCGCACGATTGCCGTCCAGGACAGCTGCCTACCCCGCGGTTTTCATAGGTGTCGATCGTCAGACCGAGGAACTGGACGCGCGTATCCAGGTACGCGCGGAAAGGATGTGGCAGCAGGGGCTCGTGGAGGAGGTCGTGGGACTTCTGGAACACGGGATCAAAGATGCCGTCACCGCCAGCAAGGCACTCGGCTATCGCCAGGTACTTGATTTCCTCGATGGCGTCCACGACGAGCAGGAAGCGTTGCGCAAAACGATCACCGGTACTCGACGGTTCGTGCGCCGGCAGCGTTCATGGTTCGGACGCGACGATCGGATTACCTGGCTCGACGCCGCGGAACCGAACCTGTCGTCGATGGCGTTGGATGTCGTCGAAGATCGGTTGGCGACAAAGAAATGAGGCACCGGCCTGTGTGGGCCGGCGCCTCATGCGTCAGGCGGAGTTGAGAAGCTCCTCTTGCAACAACGGAGAAATCGCTTTGATGTAGTCCGTCGTGATGTGGTTCGAGTCGCGCAGCAGCAGGCTGTTACCGATGATCACCGGACACTCGTTGTCGGCGCAGAACCACGGGAACGGGTTGATGGTCCTCATGTTGTCTTGGGATTCGACGTAATTGACGATGCCCTCGGTGCGTTCCGGCCTCAGCATCGCTTCGGATTTCGAGACGTTGCACGAGTCGACCTGCTTGAGGTTCTCGGCGACGCAGTCGGGGACCGGGTCACCGAAGTTCGGCGTGTCGACCAGGTATGTAATTTCGGCGTCGGAGCTGGCATCACGCAGATCGGTGAAGGTGTGTTCCCAACCTTCCACCATTGCTTCGTCTGGGTCATCCACCGGTTCGAGTGTCTCCGGGTCGATCGCTTTGTGCCCGTTAGCCGAGGTGGTCACGATCATCTCCGGGTTGATGTCATTGATCATCTCGAAGGCATTGTCGCGCCAGTCGTTGCATTCGTAGTAGTGGCGGTCCACGACATCGTGGTAGATGTCGACCTCGCCGATCGGGCAACCGCTTCGGGTGATGGGGACAACCTTCATTCCCGCTTCCTGACCGATCTTGTCGATGGCCGGGAACCACTGCGCCGCATGTGAATCACCGAAGAGCACGATCGTTTTGTCACTGTCGACGTCGCCGTATTCGCATTCCTTAGGTTGCGTGTTCGAATCCGATATTTCCTGGTTGCAGCCCGAGTCGTAGACCTCCGGCCTGTCTTCTTCCACGGTTTCCAACGGAGGAGTCAGGTTCTGCGGGACGCTGTCGATGTTCTCGGATTTCCGGATCAGGTTTTGGACCGTGGCCGTCGTACTCGAGGAGGCGACGGTCTTTGTGGTATCCACCGCGACCGTTCCCGAGCTGTAGGCCACCATCGGCACCGCCCAGGCGCCAACCAGTGCGAGCGCAGCAGTGGACGTGGTCAATGCCACGCCGACGCGGATGCCCCGCCACGGCTTGATCTTGAGCGACTTGCGGTTGCGGATCGGGTCCTCCACGAAGCGGAACGTGATCCACGTGACCACGAGCGCACCGACCATCAGCGCGGTGTTGAGCGGGACCGAGCCGGTCTTACCCAACGCGGCTGGGGCGATCATCAAAATCGGCCAGTGCCACAGGTAGTAGCTGTAAGAGATCTTGCCCACGAACTGGAACGGAGTTCGGTTCAAAACGAGCCCGGCACCATGCGGGTTGGCGCTGCATCCGCCCGCGATCGCAAGGGCGGTGCCGGCGACCGGCAGCAATGCTGCGTATCCGGGGAAGACCGTGTCGGAGGTGAAGGTGACCGCTGCGACCATGATCATGCCGACACCGGTCCAGGTTGCCATGCTCGCCACGGAGGGACGCAGTTTCGTCAAGTAACCGGCGAACAGGGCCACGAGTGCTCCCGCTGCCAACTCCCAGGCGCGGGTGTGGATACCGAAATAGGACCACGCCGTGTCGCTTTGGGTGTAAATGGCGCTGATAGCCAGCGACGACACTAGGACGACCGACAACGTCGCAACCACGATGCGGCGGCGGAAATGCCCGGCACACAGGGCGACGATTGCCAGCAGCAACAACGGCCAGACGAAATAGAACTGTTCTTCGACCGCCAATGACCAGAAGTGCTGCATCGGGGAAGGCGGTGCGTCCGCGTTCATGTAATCGGTGTCGGTGAACGCGAGCCGGTAGTTGATCATGTAGAAGCTGCTTGCGATCGCATCCCAGGTCAACGAGGTGATCCGAGTGAAAGGCAGCCACAGCCAGGAAGCCACGAGCGTGACCACGAGGACCAATGCCGATGCGGGCAGCAGACGCGTCGCGCGGCGTGCGTAGAACTTTTTGATCGAGATCGTCCCGGTCTCTTTGAGCTCCTTGACCAATAGGGTTGTGATCAAGAACCCGGAGATTACGAAGAAGACGTCGACACCCACATATCCGCCGGGCGCGAGTTCGAAGCCGAACAGGGCGATCTGCGCGTGGCTGATGACGACCAGGAGCACCGCGATCGCGCGTAGGCCCTCGATGTCCGGACGAAAGGCGGACTTCGCTTTGGTATTCGCGGGCGGGCTCGGCTTGGGTTCGCTGGTGCCCTTGCGAGTATCAGGAACAGCAGTCATTGGGTAACAAGACTTTCCTCGGCCGCCTGCCCGCGCCCGTTCCGCGGTCCTGGCGGGACCTGGAAGCGCTTGCTCGACCGATGCTCATGCGTTGTGGGGAAGATTGCTGGTGTCGGGCCCGAGGACCATGACGTGCGGACGTTTTCGGTCTGGTGGTGTGCAGCGTTGCTTCGTTATCTGGCAGTAGGTGACCGGCGTCGTATCTTGTGGAGACAGTGGAACTCTCCGGCGCACTCATGCGCTGTAACGTGGAAGAAACATACACCGTTACCATTTCGCAATCATAGCGCCTTCTTTTATGAGACGTACGTCACCTATGTCGCAATTACAGAGAGGAGGCGTGCCGGGATACAGTGTCGCATTCCGTACCCCGGCAACGGTTGTCAGCAAACCCGGCGAATCTTGGGGTCGGATGGGCTGCGCGTCTTGGCTGGGTCACGGACGACGACGGGCTCCAAAGCCTCGTCGATCGCATCCATCACTGTGGCCTCGAGTGTCACTCCCGCGGCCTTGGCGTTGGATACCACTTGCTCGGGACGGGAAGCGCCGATGATCGCCGCAGACACGTTCGAGTTCTGGAGGACCCACGCGACCGCCAGTTGCGCCATCGTCAGGCCCAGATCGTCGGCGATCGGTTTGAGCAGCTGTACCCGGCGCAGGATCTCGTCGTTGCCGACTAGCCGGGATATGAACTCGCTGCCGTTGGGGTCGGTGGCACGGCTCCCGGCTGGCAGGTCCTGGCCCGGTAGGTATTTCCCGGTCAGGATTCCCTGCGCGATCGGCGACCACACGATCTGACCCAAGCCCAGTTCGACGCTGGCCGGGACAACCTGCTCCTCGATGACACGCCACAACATCGAATACTGAGGCTGGTTCGAGACCAGGCGAATGTTCAGGTCCCTTGCCAGCGGCGCGGCGGCGTGCAGCTGCGCCGCGTTCCATTCGGAAACACCGATGTAATGGGCCTTGCCCGCCCGGACCACGTCGGCGAAGGCCTGCATCGTTTCTTCCAACGGTGTTTCGTAGTCGAACCGGTGAGCCTGGTACAGGTCCACGTACTCGGTGCCGAGCCGCCGAAGCGAATGATCGATCGCCGTCATGATGTGTTTGCGGGACAAGCCCCGATCGTTATGTCCTGACCCCATTGGGAAGTAGACCTTGGTGAAGATCTCGAGCGCGTCGCGGCGTTGGCCGTCCAAAGCCCTGCCGAGGACCTCCTCGGCGGCGCCTTGGGCGTAGACGTCGGCAGTGTCGAACGTCGTGATACCGGCGTCGAGGGCCGCATGCACGCACGCCCGTGCCGCATCCTCCTCGACTTGGCTGCCGTGCGTGATCCAGTTTCCGTAGGCGATTTCACTGATGATGAGGCCTGAATGCCCCAAGTGTCTGAATTCCACGCTTGGTACGGTATCGCGTTTTTCGGGCCGTGATGCGGGCCCCGGAACGTTGTTTGGCGTTCGGCTACAGGGGGCCGTAATCGATCTGGGTCTGCGAATCGAGACGCCGCAGCACATCGGTCCGGCTGAAACGCGGTGGGAGGATCTCGTCACCGGTGCGATCGCGGGCGCCCCACGTGTTCGATCCGGTCGTGACGGCGTAGCCGGCCGGGTGAACGATGATCTCGCGGTAGTGCAGGGGCACGATGATTTTGCCGTTCCGGTTGATCAGTCCTGTGGAACCGCGACGTTTGACGGCGGCGACACCGTCGACGAAGCCGGTCACGCTCTTACCGCCCGGGACGGTAGTGCTGAGCGCGTCGTACAGGAACGGCACTGTCAGTGCTCCGGAGGTGTCCACCGCGCCCCAACTGCGTTCTTTGACCGCGGCCGTGCCGCCGCGGAACTCTCCGGCGTCGGTGAAGGTCGGCGGGATGACGGGGTTCTTCTTGCTATCCAGGAATCCCCATTTGCCGTTGCGCGGGTCCTGGAACCGCCGTGGGGCTGGATACTCGGCGCGTTCCTCCCACGGGCGCGGCGATGGTCCGAAACCGTCGGCGGCGAGCTGGTACACCAGGCCCAGCGCGCGGTTGATCGTCTCCGTGGTGACGTCGTCGTTGCTGTGTTCGATGGCGTGTTCGAGGTGCTGGAGAGCCTCAGTCAGGCGCTTTTGTGCGATGCAGGACAGCGCGGCGCCGGCACGTACTTGACCGATGAGCCTGCGGGGCAGTTCGCCGGTCTCGGCCATGGCAAACAACCGATCGGCGGCGGCGTAGTCGCCTTGGTCGCGTTTTGCCTGCGCCAGGCGGCTTCGTGCCGGGGATAGCAGTAGTTCGGTGTCGACCTGCGTAGCCAGATCGAGCGCCTGTTTCGCGTCTGATTCGGCATCGGTGAGGTCTCGTAGCGTCCGGTTTGTCACTGACCGCACGCCCAGGAGACGGCTTTTATCGGCGTCATCACTGACGCGATCAAGTCGACGCGTTGCTTCGGTGCGAATCGCGGGCACTATCGAGTGATCAAGAATCTGAGGGCTCAACGTGTTCGGGTCGATAGGGCCGAGGGCACGAAGCAGCGCTGCCCGAAGGTCCGCCGCAACATCCGCCATATCGCCACTTTGCCATGGCCGCGAGGAGGAGGTGTGACCTGTCTCGACTAAAACCTATGTGTACTCACGTGTGAGCGCATAGTGCGACGTCAACTGCACATATGGATACAGTGGACTGCTGTGGTGGGTGTTATGTGCCCAATCCTTGCCTTGCAATGACATCCGTTCGGCTGCCCGCGAACGTATTGCGAGCTGTCAATTCTTGAAAACCTTGCCGAGGTCCTCGATGGGGGTTTTCGTCGTGATGCCCGGGCGCGGTCGCGGCGTACGCAGCCTCCGGAACATGATCGACCGTGAAATGGCATACCAGCACAGTCCGGCCTTGCGTTGGGTGTGCTTGGGGTAGCGCTCCTTCGTCAGTCGCAAAACCTTGCGCGACAGGATGACGCAGTCGAACGCGAACAAAACGATGATCGCGACCCAGGCGATCAAAGCAGCGCTTTGTACCTGAACCGGCATCGTGCCGCCGGAAGCGAACATGATGATGATCGCGACGAAGAAGAAATATTGACCGACATTGTGTCGTGAGTCCACGATGTCGCGAACGAGAAGCCGCTCTTTACCCTTGTCGCGAGGCATGTGGTACTTGTCGTACAACGGGTCGCCCCGGTCATGCCCTTCGGCGATGAGTAGACGCTCTTTGCGCCGTTCGTCGGCAGCTTCGCGGCGCTCATCCTTTGTGGGCGCGAGCGTCTTAGCGCGCTCGCGCTTCTCCTTCGCGGTCAACGGCGGGTTGACCGGGGGGCGCTTCTTCTTCGGAGCCTGCCGCTTGGGAGTGGGCGCGTCCTTGTCACGCGTCCGACGCTGCGGCGCTATCGATTCCTGCGCGGAAGCGTCGTCAGAGGTGTCGGGCGTCGCTTCCGCGTCGTGGTCCTTTTGCTTACGTTTAAAAAGTGCAGGCACGCTAAGCAGACTACCGCCTGGCTCAGCGTGCTCGTATTGGCCGTCTGGGAGGTCAGCGACGCACGCAACGTGTTACGGGCGTTCGACCGCGGCCCCCAAGCCCTGCAGTTTCGACTCGAAATCTTCATAGCCGCGGGTGATGAAACGGTCGACTCCGAATACCCGCGACGTGCCTTCGGCGGCCAGCGCCGCGATCAGGTGGCTGAAACCTGCGCGCAAGTCCGGGATCTGCAGATCGATCGCGTGCAGTTTCGATGGCCCCGCGATCACGGCGGAATGCAGGAAATTGCGTCGCCCCCAACGGCACGGGGTGCCGCCGAGGCAGTCGCGATAAAGCTGAATGTTGGCGCCCATCTGGCGCAGCTCCGCCGTGTATCCGAAACGGCGTTCGTACACGGTCTCGTGCACGATAGACAGGCCGTGGGCCTGCGTCAGCGCAACGACCAGGGGTTGCTGCCAGTCGGTCATGAGCCCCGGGTGGACATCGGTCTCCAACGCCACCGGTGACAGCTCCTTGCCCGGGTGCCAGAAACGGATGCCGCCGCCGGGGGAGTCGTCGATGTCGAACGCCCCGCCGATCGTGCGGAAGACGTTGAGGAACGTCATCATGTCGGCCTGGCGCGCGCCACGCACGAAAACTTCGCCGTGCGTCGCCAGCGCGGCGGCCGCCCAGCTGCCGGTCTCGATCCGGTCCGGGATCGGACGGTGCCGGTATCCGTGCAGACGGTCGACGCCCTCGATTTCGATCACCCGGTCGGTGTGGACCTTGATGATTGCGCCCATTTTCTGAAGTACACAGATCAGGTCCATGATCTCCGGCTCGACAGCGGCGTTCCGAAGCTCGGTGACGCCCTCGGCCAAGACCGCGGTCAGCAGGATCTGTTCGGTCGAGCCGACCGACGGGTAGTCGAGCGTGTACTTGATGCCCTGGAGCCGCGTCGGAGCCGATAGGTACATGCCGTCGGGCTGCTTATCGATGACGGCACCGAACTGACGCAGCGCGTCGAGGTGGAAGTCGATGAGCCGCCCGCCGATGTTGCAGCCGCCCAAGTTGGGGATGTACGCCGTACCCAGCCGGTGCAGCAGCGGTCCGCACAACAGGATCGGGATACGGCTGGAGCCGGCATGCACATTGATCTCGTCGACACCTGCGGTGATGACATTAGTGGGGTCCATGCGTAGCGCACGGTCCTCGTTGATCGACGTCCGGACACCGTGAAGCTCGAGAAGTCCCCGCACGATTTCGACATCGCTGATCGCGGGGACGTCGTACAACACGGATGGAGACTCGCCCAAGACAGCGGCCACCATGGCCTTGGAGACGAGGTTCTTAGCACCCCGGACCCTTATTTCGCCCTTCAGCGGGGAACCGCCGTGCACTACTAGAACATCGTCCTTCAACGCCAAGCCTCCATTATCACGAATTGATCGCATAGCCGGCACGCGATCATATCGGTTGATGTCGCGGGATTGTGCACAGCTATCTCTTGTATTAGACGCGCACGAGGAGGCTTGGGTTGCCTTTTGGATGTCTCTCCAGGTCGTAACTGCAACGTTGGTAATCTGGTCGGCTACGGCAATGCCAGCATGCGGTCGAGCGCCGCCTTGGCGTCGATCGTGGTTTGAGGATCGACGGTGATCTGATTCACCAGTCGTCCCGCGGCGAGCTCTTCGAGGCTCCACACGAGATGCGGCAGGTCGATCCGATTCATCGTCGAGCAGTAGCAGACTGTCTTGTCGAGGAACATGACCTTCTTGTCCGGGTGCTGGTTCGCTAGGCGCCGGACCAGGTTGAGCTCGGTGCCGATGGCCCATGCGGAGCCGGAAGGTGCTGCCTCGACGGTGGAGATGATGTACTCGGTGGAGCCGACCTGGTCGGCGGCCGACACGACATCGTGTGTGCACTCCGGGTGGACCAGGACGTTCACGCCGGGAACGCGCGCGCGCACGTCCTCGACGCTGTCGACTGTGAACCGGCCGTGCACCGAGCAGTGTCCGCGCCACAGGATCATTTTCGCCGACCGTAGGGCTTCCTCGTCGAGCCCGCCGCCGGCCCTGTGCGGGTTGTAGACCACGCAATCGTCCAGGCCGAAGCCCATTTTCAGTACGGCCGTGTTGCGGCCGAGATGCTGGT
Source organism: Candidatus Stackebrandtia faecavium (assembly GCA_019112895.1). Classification (GTDB taxonomy): domain Bacteria; phylum Actinomycetota; class Actinomycetes; order Mycobacteriales; family Micromonosporaceae; genus Stackebrandtia; species Stackebrandtia faecavium. The sequence goes on along the minus strand of DXIM01000005.1, from coordinate 7,512 downwards.
CGGGCAGGAACAACACCTGGTTGCCGCGGGCGTACGCCCATTCGAGCGCGCGTTTGGCGTTCGAGGAGGTGCACACGATCCCGCCGTGTCGCCCGACGAAAGCCTTGATGTCGGCGGAGGAGTTCATGTAGGTCATGGGCACGACATCGTCGGCGATGCCGACCTCTTCCATCCGTTGCCAGCATTCCTCGACCTGTACTGCGGTCGCCATGTCGGCCATGGAACAGCCGGCGGCGAGGTCGGGCAGCACGACCGCTTGGTCGTCGCTGGTCAGGATGTCGGCGGACTCGGCCATGAAATGCACTCCGCAGAACACGATGTGCCGAGCTTGTGGACGTGCCGCGGCCTGCTGCGCCAGCTTGAACGAGTCGCCGGTGACGTCGGCGAACTGAATCACCTCGTCGCGCTGGTAGTGGTGCCCGAGGAGAAACACGTCATCGCCCAGGGCTTCTTTCGCCGCCTTTGCACGGTCGACCAGGTTGGGGTCGGAGGCGGGAGGCAGTTCCCCCGGACAGTCGACGCCGCGTTCGGATTGCGAGTCGGAGCCCCGCCCCAACAAAAGCAGTGCGGTCGATGTGGGGCTGGGTTCTGTGAAGGTGCTCATGCCTACTCCTGGGCAGTCACGAATTATCGTCGGTTTGACATGTATTGGTGATTCTCTCATGGGCCACGGACATGATCGACAGCCGTCAGTGTGATGTTCGCCGCGGAATCACGGTGCCGTGGGCCGCGCGTAAGGTCACGAAGGTGCGTGTCTTGATATGTCCAGATAAGTTCGCAGGAACCATGAGCGCCCTTGAAGCCGCCGAAGCGATCTCGACGGGTTGGCGGCGAGTAGCGCCCGACGACACCGTTCGCGCCGTGCCGCTGGCCGACGGAGGGCCAGGCATGCTCGACGCCCTGGAAACCGGGCTGGAAACACGACGCGTCACCGTCGAGGTGACCGATCCGCTCGGTCGTCACGTCGACGCGCAATTCCTTCGCCACGACACCACCGCCTACGTCGAGAGCGCACAGGCGATCGGCCTGCACCTGGTCGAGCCCGCACGCCGCGACGTCATGCGCGCCACCACATTCGGGCTCGGTCAACTGCTCATGCGCGCAGCCGAGGCGGGCGCACGCACCATCGTGGTCGGTCTCGGCGGATCCGTCACGAACGATGGTGGGGCAGGAATGCTGACGGCCTGCGGAATGGTGCCGCGAGACGCCTCCGGTCAACCGCTGCCGTATGGCGGCGGCGGCCTGCGCGCCTGTACGAGCTTGACCGGGACCCCGTTGCTGCGCGGTGCCGCACTCGTGGCCGCCACCGATGTCGACAACACGCTGTGCGGTATCAGGGGAGCGTCCGCGATTTTCGGGCCGCAAAAAGGGGCCGACGACAATCAGGTCCAGATCCTCGACGCCGCTCTCGAGCAGTATGCGCGAGTCCTTGCCGCCGACGTCCCAGGTTGTCCGCCGGATGTGGCACAACTACCCGGCGCAGGAGCCGCTGGTGGTGTCGGAGCGGCGTTGTACGCCCTGGGCGCTACGCGAATATCGGGCGCCGAACTGGTGAGCCAGGCGGTGGGCCTGGACGAAGCAATGGACGACGCCGACCTCGTGATCACCGGGGAAGGAAGTTTCGACCATCAGTCGCTGGACGGCAAACTGGTCTCGATGATTGCGCGGGCCGCCACAGAACGCGCCGTCGCCTGCACTGTCATCGCTGGACAGGTACGCGTAGGAAGACGCGAAGCGGCGACAGCGGGAGTGGACCGAACATATTCGTTGGCGGAACATTACGGTTCCGTCGAGGAAGCGAAGCGGCGCCCACGGGAAGGTCTGGAGGCCTACGGGGAGCGAATCGCCCGCCGATACCACCCGCTGAAGAGCTGACCGGCGTTTTGTGGCCAACGGAATGTCGATGACTCACATGGTGTTGGCTACGGTGGTAACCAAAGACGTTTTAAAGGGAGTTCACCGTGACCGACACCCAGACCGAAACCACAAACCCGACCGGCGTGACCCTGACCGACTTCGCCGCGGGCAAGGTCAAGGCGCTGTTGGAGCAGGAGGGCCGCGACGACCTGCGGTTGCGAGTAGCAGTGCAGCCGGGCGGGTGCTCGGGTCTGCGTTACCAGCTCTTCTTCGACGAGCGCTCACTCGACGGCGACCAGGTACAAGGCTATGACGGCTTCGAAGTCGTCGTGGACCGCATGAGCGTGCCGTACCTCACAGGGGCCAGCATCGACTTCGCCGACCGCATCGATGCCCAGGGCTTCACCATCGACAACCCGAACGCAGGCGGATCATGTGCGTGCGGTGACTCATTCCATTAATGGAATGCAGGGGCTTATTCTGAAGGGCCCGGCTGGGAATCCAGTCGGGCCGTTTCTGTTACCTATTCTTAGGATCCTCCTCGATGAAGATCGCCGTGACCGGCTCGATCGCTACCGATCACCTCATGCACTTTCCGGGTCGGTTCAATGAACAGTTCATCGACGGCAAGCTTGAAAAAGTTTCGCTGTCGTTCCTCGTTGACGGCCTCGTCCTCAGGCGCGGAGGTGTCGCGTCGAACATCAGCTACGGCATGGGCCAGCTCGGCCTGGCACCTGTGCTGGTGGGCGCGGTCGGCAAAGATTTTTTCGACGACTTCGAAGGCTGGTTGTCCGGCCACGGCGTCAACTGCGACCACGTGCACGTGTCCGAATCCGCCTACACGGCGCGGTTTGTATGCACGACCGACGACGACATGTGCCAGATCGGCTCCTTCTATGCGGGAGCTATGGCCGAAGCCAGCAAGATCGACCTGACGACCGTCGCCGACAAGGTCGGCGGGCTGGATCTCCTACTCGTCAGCGCGAACGACCCGGCCGCGATGCTCAGGCACAGCCAGCAGGCCCGCGACCTGGGGATCCCGTTCGCCGCCGACCCCTCCCAGCAACTGGCCCGCATCGACGGTGTCGGTGCGCGCGATTTGATTCGTGGCGCGAAGTTCCTGCTCACCAACGAGTACGAGAAGGAACTGCTCGAGTCGAAGACCGGGATGACTGAGGAACAGATCCTCGATCAGGTCCAGGTGCGCGTCACGACCCTAGGCAAGGACGGCGTCGAGATCGTCGGTCGCGGGTTGGATCGCATCCACGTGCCGGTGGCGCGCGAGATTCATGCTTATGACCCGACCGGCGTTGGAGATGGCTTCCGGGCCGGGTTCTTCGCCGGGCTGTCATGGGGATTGCCGTCTCGCCGGGCGGCAGAGGTCGGAAGCCTGATGGCGACTCTCGTGCTGGAGACGATCGGCACACAGGAATACCAGGTGGATTCCGAGGTGTTCCTGAGGCGGCTGGCCGAATCGTACGGTCCCGCCAGTGCCGCGGAAGTTTCTGGACATCTAAAAACCCCCGCATGACATCGAGCGTCGTCGTGGCGCCCGGGTAAGAAGCGAAAGTGGACGTTCGTCGAATCCAGCCGCTGTTGGCCGCACACGGGCTGCCCGAATCGGGTGTCGGTGTAATCCCAGGTGGTTGGGCGTCGTGGACGTTCGACGTAGCCGGCGAATATATCCTGCGCATTGCGCGCACCGATGAGATCGCACGGTGCCACCGCAAGGAGGCCCGTCTACTGCCGGCGTTGGCCCGTGAGGTCGGCTTCGAGGTGCCCGTGCCGAAATGGACGGGCACCTTTCACGGACACGAATACATGCTGTATCCGCGGCTTGCGGGCCGCGGAATCCGTGTCGGCGACAACCTCGCGTCGTTGAGCGATTGCCTGCGTCAACTGCACGGTTTCGATCTGCGCACCGCCGAGGGCTTGGTGGACACCGAGGCGTCGCCGCGCGTATGGCGGAAGCAATACGAACAGACCTGGTCCTGGGTCGACGCCATGATCGTGCCGGTGCTCGACGACGAGACAGCCCAGCAGGTTCGGCAGCGGTACACGGCCATGCTCGCCTCGATCGAGCAGATGACACCGACCTTCGTGCACGCCGACCTTGGCGCCGAACACGTGCTGGTCAACGGTGACGGCGAGGTCACCGCGATCATCGATTTCGAGACCGCGACGATAGGGGACCCGGCCATAGACTTCGTCGGGGTGCTTGCTGCCTTCGGTCATCGTGCGACCGCCCAGGTCATCGCCGGGTATGGGGCACCTATCGCTTGGGAACGACTTCATTTCTACTGGTGGATGGGTTCGGTACATGCGATCAAGTACGGAATCGACAGTGACGACCGCGCAATCGTCGCCGACGGCATAGCGGGCCTTCAGCGACGACTGCGCGAAATCGAGCGGTGGAGCAGTGCGGCGGCGTAAGCGGGACCGCCCGGCGGGTCTATAACTCCTGACCGGAGAGGGCCTGATCCAAGTCATTCCACAAATCTTCGACGTCCTCGAGGCCAACCGACAGACGTATCAGCCTGTCGTCCACCCCGCAGTCGTCTCGGTCGGAAGCACCGACGACCCTGTGCGTGAGCGAGGCCGGATGTTGGATCAGTGTGTCGATGCTGCCGAGACTCACCGCAGGCGTGATCAGTTTCACCGCCGAAATGACCGCGGCGGCGTCGCGGCGCACCCGAAAGGACAACAATGCGCCGCCGGTTTCCATCTGTTTAGGACGACCCGCTGTCAATCCTGGATATGCCACCTGCGCGACCTCAGAGTGCTGTGTCAAACGCGTGGCCAGCTCGGCGGCGGTCGCCGCTTGGGTTCGTACCCGAACCGGCAAAGTTGCGAGTCCGCGATGCAGGAGGTAACCCGCCATCGGGTGCAAGACGCCGCCGGTGACGACTCGCATCTGCCGTAGTCGGCGGGCGAACGCTTCATCGCAGCACACGGCGCCGCCGAGGACGTCGCCGTGCCCGCCCAGGAACTTGGTGGCGCTGTGCAGCACGATCGCAGCGCCGTGACGCAACGGCTGCTGCAGAACCGGCGTGGCTACAGTGTTGTCGACCAGCATCGGCACCGAGCCGCACTGTTGAGCCAACGCCTCGAGATCAACCTCCGCGAGGGTGGGGTTGGCCGGTGTCTCGACCACCACCAGTCCGGTGTCCGGACGGATCGAGTCTGCGACTGCCTCTGGCCGGCAGTAAGTCACTTCCTGGTTGAGCAGGTTCGCCCCCAGCAAGTGATCCGAACCGCCGTATAGCGGCCGCACTGCGATGACGTGTGACTTGCCTGCGGCGGATACCGCGAGCACGCAGGCGCTCAACGCGGCCATGCCGCTGGCGAAAGCGACCGCCGATTCGGCGGTTTCGAGCTCGGCCAACGCTTCTTCGAAACGCGCGACCGTGGGTTGGTGCAGGCGTGAGTAGATCGGTGAACCGTCCGGCTGCTCGCCCGAAGCGAACTGTTCGATCCGGGCTGCTTCGGTGTGGCTGTCTCGTGCGGGATAGGTGGTGGACAGGTCGATCGGCGGCGCGTGAACGCCGAGTTCGTTGAGGTCGTCGCGGCCGGCATGGACGGCGCGGGTCGTGAAGGAGTACGGCATGGCCATATCGTGGCGGTGGAACTGGCAAATGGGACGCGGACCGAATTAAATTCGCCATATGCCCGAAACAGTGTCGCTTGATGCGATAGACCTCGAGATTCTGCGGCGATTGCAGAACAATGCGCGAACCTCCAACCGGGACCTCGCCGCAGCTGCGGGCGTTGCGCCCTCGACATGCCTGGACCGCGTATCGCGGCTTCGCGACGCCGGCGTCATCATCGGCTACACGATCCTCATCGATCCGGCACGGACCGGGCGTTCGCTGGAGGCCTTCCTCGCCGTCCAGGTACGTCCGCATCGCCGCGATAAGGTCGCCTCCTTCGTCGCGCACGTGCAGCAACTGTCGCACGTGCGCAGCATGTTCCACGTTTCGGGCCGCGACGACTTCCTCGTGCAGGTAGCCGTTCCCGGGGTCGGCGAGCTGCAGCGCCTCGTCCTCGACGAGTTCACCGCGAGACCCGAGGTTGTGGCGGTGCATACGAACCTGATCTATCAGCAATGGCAGGGGCCGCCTTTGTTGCCGCCGTGAAACTTATAGGTCCGCGACGCCCGCCTCCTCACGCAAGCGGGCCACTACGCGTGGCAGCGCCTCGACGAAGCCATCGACGTCGGCTTCGGTGGTGCCGTGGTGCAGCGACACCCGAATGTTGCCGTGCGACAGGATGCCCATCTCCTCGAGAACATGCGACGGCCGCAACGTCGCCGAGGTGCACGCGGACCCCGCGGAGACCGAGAACCCTTCGGCGTCCAATGCCACCAGCAGAGGCTCCCCGTCTTCGAACGGATAGGAAAACGTGACGATGTGAGGCAAGCGGTCGTGAGGGTCGCCTACGACGTCGACGTACGGGATACGTGCCGTCTGCTCGCGAATACGTCGAGTCAGAGCGTGTAGCCGGGCGTTTTCACGGTCGCGGTCAGCCATCACGGCGCGCAATGAGGCGGCGGCGGCCACCACGGAAGGCAGATGCAGCGAGCCGCCGGGGTCGAGCTCGTGGGTGTGCGGCCACGGCGTGCGCCACCGGGTGCCTTTGCGGATCACGAGCACGCCGACCCCACTCGGTCCGCCCCATTTGCGTGCGCTGCCCGTCAGGATCGACCAGCCGGACGGTACGTCGACGCGGCCGAGGCTTTGGGCGGCGTCGACCAACAACGGAACCTTCCCGCACGCGGCGACCACATCGCGTATGGGTTGGATCGTCCCGACTTCGTGGTTGGCGCTTTGGACCGCCACGAGTCCGCAGTCGTTTTCGCTGAGCTGGCGCGACAGCTGATCGACCTGGATGCGTCCGAGACGGTCGACCACACTGGTTTCGCAATGTCCGCCGCGGTCACCGTGCCATTGGGCCGCGTACAGGACGCTTGAGTGCTCGACGGCACTGTGAACGAGCGTCCGTCCACTTCTGGCGCCGGTACTCAACGCGCCAAGGATCCCCGCATGGACCGCTTGGGTTCCGTTGCCGGTGAACAGGACCTCGTCGGCGCGCGCCCCGACCGCGTCGGCGATGGTCTGCCTGGCTGCGTCGAGCAATTGCCGGGCGGTCCGGCCGTGTCGGTACAGTTTCCCCGGGTCCGCCCAGCCTTCGGCTGTAGCGGCCTCAAACGCCTGGTGGGCAACCGGATGCAAGGGTGCGGCGGTAGCGGCATCGAGATATGCAGTGGTCATGGGGTCATTCAACGACATGTTGTAGAAATCCATACCCCTGGGCCCGAGTCGGATCATTGGCCAAGTAGGCTCACGGTCGTCTCGCCAGTGAGCGAAGATGTGGTTTGTCCACGACAATCGCAACAGTCGATGCCCAGAAAGGCTTGAGCAGGTGGTCGAAAATCCGTCTACCACGGCCCGAGGCCGGTCGCGCCGTCTCATTGGATTGATCTTTGCCGGCGTGATCACGTTGCCCGTTCTGGCCGGCTGCACGGTTCAAGATGCCTTCCACTTCGGTTGGCCACGAACCCTGCCCACTCCGCAATCTCGTGACGCATTCAACATGTGGATCGGCTCCACGATCGCGGCCCTCGGGGTCGGGGTCCTCGTGTGGGGTCTGATCTTT
>DXIM01000035.1 GCA_019112895.1 Candidatus Stackebrandtia faecavium | reverse complement strand
AGCACCGACGTGGCCGCATACACGGCAACGGACCAGGTCGCGGGCGGCGACGTGGTCTGCAGCAGGAGGATGACGCCGGCAATGAGCGCGACCGGTGCCGTGCATAGGTGAAGCACGCCGCGAAGGCGAGGCTTGTGGATCGTCGCCGCCGGTGATGCGGACCTGGTCGCCATGATGCTCCTGTCATTCGCCCTACGAAGCGGATGTTACTCGCCGGTAGGCGAGTGTGGTGTTGTGGAGATGCCGCGGATACGCTCCTGTGACCACAATCATGGCCGTCCGAGGGTGGACCCGGCGTGCTGCCGCGCCCCAGGCGCGCAGTCGAGCTAGTCGGGGCTGGCGTGTTGCCGGGCCTCAGGCGGGGGCCGGAGGCGACTCGGGCACTTCCGAGATACATCATTCATGGCGCGAAGCGCGGTTCGTTGTGCGTCGGTTGTTTGCCAGGCCTGCGGGCCACCGCCCGCGAAGTCTTGCGTGCCTTGCTGTCCGGTCGGTCCGGGTGTTGCCGCGCTCAGAGTGACGGTCCGCGGTCGGGTAGGGAGGAACTGGAAGTAGCTGGGGTTGCCGGGACGCACCATTCATGGCCCGAAGCGTGGCGCGGTGAGCGCGGTGGCTGTCAGGTCCGGGCGGCAATCGGAGGCGGTCGCGGCGGGACGCGTCGCTGCCGGCCGTGGCCGTTGCTGTCGTGCCCCGAACGGCTGTCCCCGGTCGGGCCGAGACGTTGTCGCTTCACGGGGCGGGAATGTTGTCGGACTCAGGGTGTTGCTGTGCACCTGGCGAGCGGCGTTGCCAGGACGCTGTTCATGGCCCGAAGCGCGGTTCGCTGTGCGTCGGTTGTTTGCCGGGCCTGCGGGCCACCGCCCGCGACGTTCCGCGTACTTTTTAGGCATGCCTTACGTCATGTCAGTAACTTGTTGCGGCGGCGCCGGACAGACACCGTCGACGCAGACGCAGACGCCGCATGACGCCCGGCTCGACGTGGACAAGTTCGTAACATGACCGCGAGGACAACACTCCGGCGTCTCCTCCGCTCGTCCACGAAGACGCGGCCCCGCCTCGCGATCACGATCCTGCTCGCCGTGGCCGTCGTCGCGTCGATTTGTGTCGCCTCACTGACGTCCCTCTCCTCCACGCACACGACGCGCGACTTCACCTTGCATTCCGACGGCGACGAACCCGTCGATCTTGACGCCACCATCTACATGCCCGACACGGATCCCGCCCCGGCCGTCCTGCTGGCTCACGGCTTCGGCGGCACGAAAGAATCCGTCGCCGAACAGGCCGCCACGCTCGCCGATCACGGCTTCGTCGTCCTCACCTACACGGCGCGCGGCTTCGGCGAATCCACCGGGACCATCCATTTGAACGCCCCCGACTACGAAGTCGCCGACGCCAGCGCCGCGATCGACTATCTCGCCGAGCACCCCGGCGTCGTCACCGATGACACCAACGATCCGCGCGTCGCCGTCGCCGGCGGTTCCTACGGTGGCGCGCTGGCGCTGCTGGCCGCCGGCCACGACGACCGGATCGACGCGATCGCGCCGCAAGTCACCTGGAACTCGTTGGCGGATGCACTGTTCCCGAACCACGCCCGCGGCGCCGACGGCGGCGTGTTCAAACAGCAATGGGCGGGCCTGTTCTATTCCGGCGGGCTGGCCGGCGGAGCCGCGGGGCCCCGGGCGGCGCCTGGCCCTGGTGGTCCGCCACCCGACGGCGAAGCGGGCGAGGAAACAGACGACGAAACCGCCCAGCAGCCGCCGACACAGTTGCCGGACCCGAACGCGGACCCGGCATGCGGACGCTGGGCACCGGACGTGTGCCAGATGTATCAACGCATCGCCGCTAGCGGGGAACTCGACGCGGAAGCCGAACAGTTGTTGGACGCTTCGAGCCCCGAATCGGTGCTGGGCGACATCACGGCGCCGACACTGCTGGTGCAAGGGCAAGCCGACACCTTGTTCGGGCTGGATCAGGCCGACGCGAACGCCGAAGGGATCACGAACGCGCCGGTCAAAGTCGCGTGGTATTCGGGCGGGCACGACGCCACCGGGACCGGGGCCGACGCCGACCGCATCGATGCGTTGACGGTGCAATGGCTGGACCATCACCTGCGCGGCAACGGCGACGAGCCCGATGCTGCTTTCGACTTCAGCCGCATCGCGGGCGCGACGTCAAGCCGGTCCGACCTGGCCACTCTCAGCCTGCAAGCGCCCCAATACCCGGGGCTGGACGGCAGCGATGAACCCACGATCGCCGATGCCACGAACGAGGTCGGGCCGCAGACGGTCGCGAGCCCACCCGACGGCACGCCCGCAGCATTGTCGTCGCTGCCGTCGCTGGGGCAGCTGTCGATGCTTGGCGGTGGTCTGACCCGGGAAGTGCCGGGCCAGTTCGGGGCAACCGATTACGCGGTGTCCGGTGACGAACCGGTCGACATTGTCGGCGCGCCCACGGTGAAGCTGAAAGCGGCGTCGAAGACCGGCGAAGCGACCCTGTTCGTGAAGCTGTACGACGTCGGCAGCGACGGCTCCCAGACTTTGCCGAACGGGCTGATCGCCCCCGTGAAACTCGAGGACCTGCCGGAGTCGATCGACGACGCGGAACCGGTGACGGTGACGTTGCCGGGCATCGTGCATCGCCTCGAACCTGGCCACACCTTGCGTCTCGTCGTCGCCACCTCCGACCAGGCCTACGCGGGCCCGGCCGAGGCGGCGCAGTACACGGTGGAGCTTCCGCAGACGATGTCGCTGCCGACGACGCCGGCGCAACCGTTGCCCGGCGGGGACGCGGCGTGGCGTGCGGCGCTCGTGGCGTCGCTGATCGGCATACCGCTGTTGGCTTTCGGCGCCTGGCTTGCGGCCCGGATCAGACACAAACGGCGCGACCGCAGCGTCGACCCGCAGACCGCACACACGCCGCTCGTCGTCGACAACCTGCGCAAGGTTTACCAGGACGGATACGTCGCCGTCGACGACGTCTCGTTCCGGGTGGAGCAAGGGCAGGTCGTGGGCCTGCTCGGGCCGAACGGCGCCGGCAAGACGACGTCGCTTCGGGTCTTGATGGGGCTGCTGCAACCGACCGACGGTCAGATGCGCGTCTTCGGCCACCGCGTCACACCGGGCGCGCCCGTGCTGTCTCGGCTCGGCGCTCTCGTGGAGGGGCCCGGCTTGCTCCCGCATCTTTCCGGTATGGACAATCTGCGGCTCTATTGGCAGGCCACCGGGCGGCCGAACGACGAGGCGGAGTTCGACACCGTCGTCGAGATAGCCGGCCTCGGCGACCGGATTCACCGCAAAGTGCGCACCTATTCGCACGGCATGAAGCAGCGCATCGCGATCGCGCAAGCCATGCTCGGTCTGCCGCAGCTGCTCGTGCTCGACGAGCCCACCGACGGACTCGACCCACCCCAAATCGCCGAAATGCGCAAGGTGCTGCACGAATACGCCCGTGACGGCCGGGCCGTGCTGGTGTCGTCGCACCTGTTGGCGGAAGTCGAACAGACCTGCACGCACGTCGTCGTGATGCGCCGCGGCACGGTCGCGGCGACCGGCCCGGTCCGCGACGTCATCAAAAGCGGCGATGGGCGGCGGCTCGAGGACGCGTTCTTGGAACTGGTGGAAGAGTCATGACCGAAACATCTGCCGCCGCCGACGGCGCCGCGCACGGGTACCGAGCACATGCGACATTGACGTTCGCCACCGAATTTCGACGCCAACTGACGCGACGCCGCACCCAGGTCACGTTGGCGCTGCTGACGGTGCTTCCGGTCGTGCTGTATATCGCGTTCGCCGTTGGCCCCGGAAACGGCGACGGCGACGACGACAGCGGGAACGCGTTCGCGCTGGCCGATTTCGCCACGACCGGCGCCGCCAACTTCGTCCTGTTCGCCCTGTTGGTGTCGGCATCGTTCCTGCTGGTCGTGGTCGCGGCATTGTTCAGCGGCGACACGATCGCCTCCGAAGCCAGTTGGGGCAGCCTGCGGTACCTGCTGGCAGTGCCCGTGCCGCGGGGACGCCTGCTGGCAGTGAAATACGGCGTCGCGTTGGCGTACACCGTGATCGCGATGATGCTGTTGACGGGCGCGAGCCTCGCCGTGGGGGCGCTCGCTTACGGGTGGCATCCGTTGCAGGCCCCGTTGGGCGGCGAGATCGACGGAATGGCGGCGCTAGGGCGTGTGCTGGGCGTGGCCGGGTATCTCGCGGTCACGATGCTCGTGGTGTCGTCGCTCGCGCTGCTGTTGTCGGTGTTGACGGATGCGCCGTTGGCAGCCGTCGGCGGCGCGGTGATGCTGCACATTGTTTCGAACATCTTGAACTCGGTGACCGCGTTGGGCGCCCTGCGTGACGTCCTGCCGACGCGATACGCACAGGCCTGGCTCGGATTGTTGTCGGAACCGGCTCAATACGACGAGATGGTACGCGGAATCGTCACGTCTTTGCTGTACGCGACCGTGTTCACTGCGTGTGCTTTTTGGCGATTCGCGCGAAAAGACATCACATCGTTAGTGTGGTCTGGTGCCTGCCCGGCACAATAGGGCTGAACGCATAGATAGAAGAAGGTAGTCAAGGTGACGTACCCTCCGCACGATCCGCATGACGGCGACAGGCCGGACGGTCTCGGCGAGCGTGCAGACGACGCACCCGACATGCGCGCGCCCTCACATGGGCCCTCGATGCAGCCGCCTCCTCCTCCGCCACCTCGTCCCGAGGCCCAGGCGTGGAAGCCGCTCGCTCCACAGCAGCCGCCCCCACCTCCGCCCGTGCCGAAGCAGCGGGCGCCGTTGACGCCGTGGATCTGGACCGCAGCCATCGCCTGTGTCGCTTTGCTCGGTATCGGGGTGGCCGTGTTCGCGATCAACGGCGGTGAGGATATACCTCCCGAACAGGTCGCTGGCGATTCGAAGGAGCAGACCTGCCAACCGCCGAAGGAGGCTCCTCAGGATCCGTTGCAGGCCGACGAATTCTATAACTCGCAGCAGTGGAATGACCCGGACGAATCGGAGCGCAGCGCTGAACTTATCGGTAGCTGGAACCACAGTGATTGCTGTGATGTGGGGTTGGCGGGAACGCAGGCAGAATTGAACGAGATGGGTTGTGTCTACGGGATCGAGTCGGCCTATAAGAGCGCTGATGGGCATATGGGCATCGCTCAGCTAATCTTGTCTTTCGGGGACAGCAATTCGGCTCTGGCTGCTTCGGATATCGATTTCACAAGCTTCAAGTTGAAGCCGGACAGTGGCATTTACGACGACACTGCCGAGCAGTACGGTTATATCGAGCCGTCCGGGGGCTATCTGATTGTGACGATTGGTTCGGTGGATTCGAGCAATCAAGAGATTGTGGATGACTCGTTGCAGACCCTGAACAGCTTCCACTACGACCATCTCGCCGAGTTGCCGTGGTGACGTTACTTGTAGTGCCCGTTGAATAACGTGTGTGTCGTCGGTGGTGACCCGCCACCCCTGAGTTGAAAGATGTGAATACATGAGTTACCCCCCTCATGGCGGCTATCCCGACGACGGTTATGGACAGCAGCCCCAATACCCGAACTACGGCGGATACCCGCAACAGCCGACCTCCGGGTACCCGGCGCAGGACCCGAACGCCGGATACCCCGACCCCAACATGGGCTATCAACAGCAGGGGTATCAGGCATGGCCGCAACAACACGACCCGTATCAGGCGGGAGGTGTCGGTGGGCCGCCACCGCCGCCGAAGAAATCGAAACTGCCCTGGATCGTGCTGTCCGCGGTCGCCGGTGTCCTGGTGATCTCCGTCGTGGCGACGCTGGCGATCGTCGGCCTGAAAGGCAAGGACGATGACGAACCAGGCCCCGGCACGGCCAGCGGCAGTAGCTCCGATACGCCGACGGAACCGTCGCCGACCGAAACGCAGCCCGAGGAAATCACGGACCTGACATACGTCGACATGCAAAACGACTGGTCGGGCAGCGGGGGTACTCAGCTCGACTACAAGGGCGGCATGGACTACAACAAGTGCACCACGTTCATCGCCGACAATTCGTTGACGGATCAGGGGTGCGAATCCGCCGTGGAGCTTTCGTACGAGGGCGAAGACGGGGAGCTCAAGGCGGCCGTTTTCTACATTGTGATGGCGGAAGAACAGCAGGCAACAGACGCTAAGTCTACTGTGGGTGACGAGCAGATGCGGCCCCTGACGCGAGGTTTTATCGAAGGCGCTGATTATGCACAGTGGAAATCGGATTCGTACCTGAACGTCATTGTGCTCAGCTATGTGACCGCCACCGATAAGGTCGAAGAGGATACTGC
>DXIM01000034.1 GCA_019112895.1 Candidatus Stackebrandtia faecavium | reverse complement strand
CGAACAGACCACAGTGGTACATAGTGCTCCCCGCGCGAGCGGGGATGGTCCACGCGAGAGAAGACTGTGATGGCATGGACTGAAGTGCTCCCCGCGCGAGCGGGGATGGTCCGTTCTTGTAGATCTCTTCGGCCACTGGTGCAGGGTGCTCCCCGCGCGAGCGGGGATGGTCCGTAGATTTCGAGTTCAGTGGTACTGACCTGGGCTTTGCTCGTGTGGACCGTTGTACGTGTCGTGTCTTCGTGATGTGGTTATCGTAGTCAGAGGACATGACTACTTTATCGTAGTCAGATAGGGTGACTACGATAAAGTAGTCAATTGATTGGAGTCGCCATGGCGTATACAGGCAAGGTGACCAGCCCGCAGTCGCTGGGGCGAATCCTGCAGCAGGCGCGGCTTCTCAATGGACTCAGCCAGCGCGAACTGGCCGCTCGTCTGGGAACCAGCCAGCGATACATCTGGGAGATCGAGGCCGGTAAGCCCTCGATTTTCATGGACCGGCTGTTCGCGGCGATGCGCGAGACCGGAATGACGCTCACGGCGACGATCGAGACGAAGGACGACCATGACTGACCTTGTCGTGGAACTGTACGGCTTGCAGGTCGGAACACTCGCCGGCGACTGGCGCAACTTCGATTTCCGCGCCTCCCACGAAGCAATCGCAGAATTCGGAATCGACAGCTCGATACTGTCGGTCGCCGTACCGCTGGCTGTCGTGGCGAACCGCAAACACAAAAGCCGCCGGCAGAACTTCTTCCGCGAGTTGCTCCCCGAGGGGCGGATGCTGACGCGGATGGCCCAAGCTGCCGACCTGCGCGAGCAGGACGCCATCGGGCTATTGCGGACATACGGACGCGACATCGCCGGTGCCCTGCAAATCTGGGACCCCGGCAGGCCGGGCGAACCGAAACAGCCCGCGCTCGAAGACGTCAACACAGCAGATGTCGCGGACATGCTGGCAAACGTGCAGAGTAACCCGCTCGGCAATAAGGCTGACGGCGGTAAAACATCGCTCGCCGGCGTACAGGACAAGATCGTTCTCGCCGCGACACCGCAAGGTTGGGCTCGGGTCATTGACGGGCACCCGTCCACGCATATCTTGAAGCCCGAGTCCCGTGACCATCCCACAATCATTTACGACGAGGAATACGGTTCCCGTTTCGCACGTGCCGCAGGGCTCACCGCACACGAAACCTGGATCGAAGAGTTCGCCGGGGTTCCGGCTCTCGTCATCGAACGCTACGACAGGGCCGACGACGCCCCTCGCGGACGGATACACCAAGAAGACTTCAATCAGGCGCTAGGGGCGAGCGGGAACCGCAAATACCAGAAATACGGCGGCCGCGTGAGCCTGGAACGCATCGCCGGGGTGCTTTCCGCCGTGGGCGACGGCGAATCTCTCGAACGACTGCTGCGAATGTGCGTGATGTCGGTGGCGGTCGGTAACCTGGACATGCACGCTAAAAACATTTCCCTATTGCACCGTCCCGACGGGACGATGGCACTGGCCCCCGCGTACGACGTCGTCCCGCAGGTGCATCTGCCCAACGACGGGGAGATGGCGCTGGCCGTCCATCACGAATATCGGCACAGCGCGATCACCCGTGAACACCTCATCGAGGAAGGTCGACGCTGGACCGTGCGCAATGCGGAACAGGTCGTTGACGAAACCCTCGAAATAGTGTTGGACACGGCTAACGCGCAAGAACCGCATCCTCGGGCCCACCCGGGATTGGCCGACGACATCGCTGGGTTCACCGCCAACCTGATCGCGGGCCGACCCGCCGCACCGTGATCGCGTAGCAGGAGACGTGCCGTTCGACATTCCCCGACTGGGGACTAAACGGCCGTGCATGCGGCTCATGGCGATCATGCCCAGTGGCTGGGTCGGGCCAGTCGGGGCGCACAGGGCTCCTCATAGTCCATGGACTATCGAGCACTGTCGACCAGCTAGGCGCCCGGGGCGCCTGTATGAAGGAGAAACGGGGCAGTCGGGTCGCGCAGGGAGAATCGTGGCAGCGAAGCTGCACATAAGATTGTCATCGCAGGCGGGGATGGTCCCCATCCACACGGGGAATCTGGTTCGATCAGCCCGTGCTCCCCACACCGGCGGGGATGGTCCTTACTAACTAGTTCCTGTACCCGTTGACGTTGCGTGCTCCCCGCGCAGGCGGGGATGGTCCCAATCGCCGCGCGTGCCGCCGGCACCATCACCGGTGCTCCCCGCGCATGCGGGGTTGGTTTGTCCTCGTGGCGGTTGCGATGCGGCCGTGGCCATGGGAGCCTCGTCCGTGTCTTAAGGGGAGCCGTCTAGTCGCCTCGTTAGTCACCCGCGAGCCGCTTGCTAGCCGCGGCACTAGTAGCCTCACTGGTCGTCGCCGCTAGCCGCCCCAGTCAGCACTCGTCGGCCGTCCCTGTCGGGGACCGCCTCGACGGGCCACCGCCGCTCATTCGCAGGATCCGCAAGCGGCGTACATCACGTGTCCGCTACCTGGACTTTTGTGGCAGATAGCGAGACAAGCTGTTATGTTTGCGTCATGCGCACGCCTTTTCTCACCAAGCGGCGCGCCGTCGACTTTTGTCGAATGTGCGCGAGCTTGTGTCGCCGCTGATAAGCGATCGCCGCGCGCGCTGAGTCTTTCTTTAACTAGACACATTTACGGGTTTCGTAGTTGAGCCGTTCTGGCTGACTTCGGTGCGCGATGTCCGCGTTCGTCCATTTCATCGCAGTTTCTGCATATTCGTACCGATTCGCACAGGAGTATCCACATGGGGCGCCAAAACGCACTCGTAACACCACAATGGGCTGAAGATAATCTCAATAACGATGGGGTCGTGTTCGTCGAAGTCGACGAAGACACCTCCATCTATGACACCTCGCATATCCCCGGAGCCGTCCGCCTCGACTGGCAGGATGACCTCCAGGACAAGGTCCGGCGCGACTTCTTGAACGCGGAACAGTTCTCGACGTTGCTGTCGCAGCGCGGCATCGGGCAAGACGACACTGTCGTTCTCTACGGCGGCAACAACAACTGGTTCGCCGCCTACGCGTACTGGTACTTCAAACTCTACGGACACGACGACGTCCGGCTCCTCGATGGTGGCCGCAAGAAATGGGAACTCGACGGCCGCCCGCTGTCGAGCGAACCCGTCAAACGGGAACCGACGAAATACGTTGCCGCACCGCAAGACAAATCCATCCGCGCGTTCCGAGACGACGTTCTCGCCGGCATCGGAAACGTCAACCTCGTCGATGTGCGTTCGCCGGATGAATACGCGGGTCGGCTGCTCGCGCCGGCGCATGTTCCGCAAGAGGGAGCACAAAAAGGCGGCCACGTGCCAACGGCGATTTCCGTTCCGTGGAGCAAAACCGCCAACGAAGACGGCACCTTCAAGTCGAACAGTGAGCTGGCGGAGCTGTACCGCGAAGCCGGCCTCGATGAAGACAAGCCGACGATCGCTTACTGCCGTATCGGGGAACGTTCCTCGCACACCTGGTTCGTGCTGCAGGAACTTCTCGGGCACGAGAACGTCAGCAACTACGACGGCTCGTGGAGCGAATACGGCTCCCTCGTCGGTGTGCCGATAGCGTTGGGTGACGAGCCCGGAAAGGCAGCGTAATGACCAATACAGTGCAGACTTCCGGGTGCGGCGCGCCAGCGCAGGGCTCCGTCCTGCCCGGGTCGGCCGACCTCGGCAACCAGACTGTGATCGCCGGTTGCGTACTCGACCCGAACGGCGTGCCGACGGCGGGTGCGTACGTGAGGCTGCTCGACAGCAGCGGCGAGTTCACGGCCGAAGTGGTCAGCGGCGACAACGGAGTCTTCCGGTTCTACGCGGCAGAAGGAAAGTGGACGGTTCGGGCTTTGTCTCGCGACGGGAGCGGTGAGACCGCTGTCGCGGCGAAGGTCGGGCTGAACGAAACCGAGGTCGCTATTTCGCAGTGACCGCAACGTGACTTATGTGCCCCCGGGAGGAATCTGGTTCGCCCGGGGGCGCATATTAGATCCGTGATGTCCGCCAACTCGAAACAGCTTCTCAGCGCCTGGTTGAAGCGACGCAAACTCGGTGTCGTGGTGACGGCGTGGGGTCTGCTGGTGGCCATCCTTGCTTTTTCGGCCTCGTCGGTCACGGTGCGGGAGCAGCTCGACATCGGCGATGCCTTGCCGCGGTTGTCGCAGGCAGTCGGCGACGTGGCTGGTTTGATGAGTGGTCAGGAACCCAGTTTTGCGGTGGAACCGTTGGTGCGCGACGACGAATGCGACATCACGCCGGTGCGCAGCGGCGTCGAGTATTCGCGGTCGTTGAAGATTTACGCCGGCGAGAACTCCGCGCCCCAGGTGGCGAAGAATCTGCGCGACAGGCTGGCCGATCGTTACGACCTGCGCGTGGCGCCAAGCGTTGACGGGGCGTTGCGGTACACGGCGACTTTGCCGAACTTCGTCGATTACGAGTTGAGTGCGTTCAACGGCGTCGTCGAATGGGTGGCGTCGACCGGTTGCCGACCGGTCGGTTCCGAAGCGGGCACTGTGGTCTCGGTATACGATCCGCCGGCCGAGTCGACGGCGATCCTCGGCGACTTGAACGTGGAGTCGGCCGACTGGTCGAAGGCATCGGTGTCGTGCGGCGATTTGGCGTCCTCGGAGGGGGAAACGCACACGGTTGTCGCGCGGGCGAAGCTCAGCGGCGACGCCAGAATTGACCTGTCGATGTTGGAGGCCCGCGTGCCGTCGGACGGGGAAATTCTGGTTCAGGAAGCCGACTTGTTCACGTACCGTGTCGGCGACATGTCGTGGGCGGTCGCGACAAGCGATGGCGAGATCACCGTGTCGTCGACGTCGGAATGCGACGCGGGAGGTTAAGCGACCTTCCGCAGGGCGTCGTAGACATCTTGGGCGTTGAGCGCGCCGAGGGTTTGACCGTCCTCGGTTATCGACACGTACCCGGTGTCTCCGTCCAGCAGCTGCGACAACGCCAACCGCAGGTCCGCTTCCGCCGTGACCTGAGGGTGGGCGCCGGGCGGTACGGTGCGCAGGCCTTCCCGCGG
>DXIM01000033.1 GCA_019112895.1 Candidatus Stackebrandtia faecavium | reverse complement strand
CAGTAACCAGGCGGCCAACGACCAGGCCGTAGAGAGCCGGACCTGAGCAAGCACACGAAAGGGCCGCTGCGGAAGCGCTTCCGCGGCGGCCCTTTCGTGTGCGACGCTGTCGCGACCCGCTCCGTATCGATCCAGTACCGTATTCTGGCTGCCTCTACATCAACTGGACGAAAGCGACGATCATGAGGAAACGGAAAGGGACCCCGGGCCCGGATGAGTCCGAATCCGACGCGCCTTCCCCACGCAACAGCGAGGCCGCGGACTCGTCTAGCAAGACGGACCAGCCGGAGTCTGAAGGCGCCGCAGATGGGTCCGAAGACGCCGAAGCGAAGTCGGCGAAGGGGTTCGGCTCTGCGGGCAAACCATTCGCGAAGACCTCTTTCCACCATGGCCTGTATGCGGGCATCGGTCTCGCAGTCGCCTATGTCCTGTTCATCAGCGTTGAGATCGCGCTGCCATTCCTGATCATCATCGTGGTATCGGGGTTCTTGGCGATCGGCCTGAACCCGCTGGTAGTTCGCGTGCAACGATTCGGCCTTCCGCGTGGACTATCCGTCGCGATCGTGTGTCTACTGGTATTGCTGATCCTGTGCGGCGGGATCGTCGCCCTCGTACCGCCGATCATGACCGAAGGGGCCGCCTTCGTCGAGGCGCTGCCAAGCTACGTCCAGGATCTGGCACAGAAGGGATGGGTCCAAGACCTCATCCAACGCTTCGACCTGCAGGAGAAGCTCACCAGCGCGCTTGCGGGCATCGACTCCGATACCGTCTTCAACGCTGCGGGCGGGCTAGCCACAGTGCTGGGTGTCGCCGTCACCTCGGTGTTCAACACCGTCATGATCGTGCTGCTCACGGTCTATTTCCTCGTCGCCTTCGACCGGTTGAAGGGGGGTTTCTACCGGCTCCTGCCTGCGCCGCGTCGCGAACGCGCCAAGAAACTGGGCGACGAAATGCTGGCTAAGGTGGGCAGCTACACCGTCGGCGCGCTCGGTATCGGACTCACTGCCGGCTGCAGTTCCTTCGTGTTCATGCTCGCGGCCGGGGTCCCTTACGCGTACGCGCTCGCGTTCGTCGTTGCCATTTTGGACCTCATTCCGCAGATCGGCGCCACCCTCGGCGCGGTCGTGGTGACGCTGGTCGGTTTGACCGTGTCGATCTGGGTGGCGATCGCCTGCGTCGCGTTCTTCGTGATCTATCAGCAGCTGGAGAACTGGCTGATATATCCGACGATCATGCGACGGTCCGTCAAAGTCTCCGACCTGGGGGCGATCCTGGGCCTGCTGATCGGCACTGCGCTGCTCGGGATCGTCGGTGCCCTGTTGGCGGTTCCGACGGTCGCGGCAATCCAGCTCATAGTTCGCGAAGTCTACATACCGCGACAAGACTTGGCGTAACCCTACGAAAACCACCCAATACTGTACGAATTCGGATTCGGCACGCTCTGGTGCCGCCGATACCGGTGCATTAAGGTTCCCGTGGGGCGGTAGCTAACGAGTGGAGGTGACCATGTCCGCAGTATCGACTGCTGGGGCCGTTCATCTGGCTCGTTTACTGTATAGCGACACGGTCGCTTCCGTACACACTGGCATGTTGAGCGACACTCGGACCCCCGTCGTGGTAACCCTTGCGCACGAACGTGTTGACGGCGCTGCCCGTGAAGTCTTCCTCGATTGGGGAGCCCGACTCACGCAACTGTCAGCGCACCCTCATGTCGCGCCCATAGCCGCATTCGGTCTGACGGAGTCCGCACGCCCGTACGTCGCCGTCCAAGCTGTACGCACGACGTTGGCCGATGAGCTGCGCGAATCCGGCCCACCACCGGCCGGACAGGTGCGCGCCCTTGGCGTGGCGCTGGCCAGCACCCTCGACACGATCCATTCGACGGGGCTGATCCACGGCGCACTGCAGCCCGCAACGGTCCTATCGGGACCTGGGCGGAAGCTGATGGTCGCCGGTTTCGACGCCACGGCACCGGTTCTCGCGCATGCACTCCCGGTGGGTCCGTATACCGCTCCGGAGCATCTCGAGGCCGCCAACGCGGGTTCGGTCTACGCCTCCCCCGCCGCCGACGTCTATAACCTCGCCACGTTGCTGTACGCGGCGTTGGGTGGAGAAGTCCCGTGGGCCAAGCGAGGCGATGTCTCCGATCGTGTCCTGCGCGCCGCTCCTCTGCCCGACATCCCGGGCGTGAGCATCGCGTTGACCGATGTGCTCGCCAACGGGATGCATGTCGAGCCGAAGCAGCGCCCAAGCGCGAAAGAACTTCGCGAACTGCTGTCCAACATCGATATCTCGCAGCCGATCGCGCCCGGCGACCGGCCCCGGCAGGTCTGCGTCGACCTGGTCCCGAAATCCGGCCCACGGCCCACTCCGCTGCCCGGCGGTGCCGACGTGGCGTTGCGACCGAAGCCGCCGAAGCCGCGCCGGCGATGGTGGCTCAATCCACCGGCCAAGCTCGCGCTCGTCGCGATGTGCACCCTGATCGCGATCGGGGGCGTCGGACTCTTCGCATTCGCCGCCACGACCGCTGAAGCCGAATACACCTGCCCCACGCGTGAACACATCGCCAGCGTCGTCGACGAGGTCTATAAGGACATGACCGTCGCCGACAGCCTGTGCGGCGACAACGGCTATGTCGCCGTCATAGCGGAGGTCACCGGACCGGGGGAATCGCGGCTGCAAAGCCAAGAAACCGCCACGATGGTGCTGCACCGGACGAAGGCCGGCGAGATCGAGGTTGTTTACTCCTGCGCCAGTGAAGTTCCGGTGCGTCTGCGCAGCTTCCTCGAATGCCCACGCGAGGCGATGACACGGTTAGACGCGTCGCTGCTGCGGCCCCGGAACCTCCACGTCGGAAAACGCCGACAGGGTGCGGTCGGCGTACGCGCTGGAGTCTCCGGCCTCCATCGACCCGTCCCACTCGGTCGGTAGCGGGTGTGCGGGAGGATTGACGAGTTTCACGATCTCGTCCAAGACGAGTTCGGCGTCGCCGACCCACAGATGTTTCGCCCGGTCGACACCAATCACGTTCGCGTGAGGCACGACAGAGAACTTCTCCTTCGCTGCTTCGGGTCGAAGATAGTCGTCGCGGCCCGGCACCAACGCCGTCATGGGGCGCCCATCGTCGGCCCAAGCAGCCAGCTCTGTTTCGCTGGTGTAGCGCAGCGGCGGCGACAACAGGATCGTGCCACTGATCAACGGGTCCCGCCCGTACTTGAGCACCAGGTCGGTGCCGAACGACCAGCCAACGAGCCACACGTTTGGCAGATCAGCGAACTCGGCGGCCTCGATCGCGGCAATGACGTCGAAACGCTCCCCCACTGCGTTATCGAATTCGCCGTCGCTCGTACCTTGCACACTCGAGGTGCCGCGGGTGTTGAAGCGAAGCACGGCGACGTCCGCCAGCGCGGGGAGCCGCCACGCGGCCTTGCGGAAAATCTGGCTGTCCATCATGCCGCCGTGGGTCGGCAGCGGATGAAAACACAGGATCGTCGCGACCGGGTCACGCTCTTGCGGCAAGGACAGTTCGGCCACCAGCGACAAGCCATCGGCCGTCTCGAGCTGCATGTTCTCGCGACGAGCGGGAAGGATCGAATTCGCACGGATTGACGTCATGACCCCAGTGTCGCAGGTACCGAGGCTTCGTCGATCACATGCGGCGGTGACGTTGGCGACGCGGCCCGCGGTGCTGCCGCGCACGCCAACACGAGGCATGCCAATGCCGCCGTTCATCAACGGCGCCGTCGTCCGGCCACGCCACGACGTGTGCGACACCGGGAAAGATCTCGTGGTCGCAGCCAGGGCAACGGTAGGTCTTATCGGAACGACCGCCGGGTATCCGGCGCACGCGCCAGCGCCCATCCGGACCGTCCTCGATGTTTTCGAACGCGCGGCTTCCCGTCCCGATCGGGGGTGGCCCCGGGGCTCGACGATGGCGGCGCGGACTCATAGTGACAGGTTAAACGTGTGCCCGGCGTAACGGGACAGGCGGCCTCAGTCGGGGCGCCGCCGCGACCGCAGCTTTACGTAGCCTTGGAAAGCCTTGTTGTGCACCGGTTTCCGCTGCATCGTCATCGTCGGCAGCAGTTGCGGCAAGCGGCGCCGCGCGATACTTTTCGCGACCGCGAATTCCCGCAGTCCATCGTCGCCGTGGGCGCGGCCGTAGCCGGACGCACCGACGCCGCCGAACGGGAGCCGTGGAATGCCCGCGAACGCGAAACCGCTGTTGATGGCGACCATGCCCGAACGCATCCCCCGCGCCAAGCGCATCGAGTCGCTGCCGCCGAACACCGCACCGCCGAGCCGGAAACCGACGGTGTTTGCCCGGTGCAGGGCCTCGTCGGTGTCGGCGACACGGTTGACGATCAGTACCGGACCGAACGTCTCCTCGGTGGCGGCTTTGCTGTCGTCTGGGACATCGCACAGGATCGTCGGGTGCACGTATGGCGGGTCGATGGCGCCGCGGCCGCCGAGCACAGCCGTGCCGCCACGGTCCAGCGCGTCGTCTATGTGGCCGCGGATCACGTCGAGCTGTTTCGCGATCGTGATGGGGCCGATCTGTGCATCGTCGCCGCTGCCGACCTGCAGTTCCTTAGCGCCATCGACCAGACGGTCGACGAATTCGTCCGCGACGGAGTCGACCACGTAGACACGTTCGATGCCGACACAGGATTGTCCGGCGTTGGTCATCGAGGACCACAGGACGTGGCTCGCGGCGGAACGGAGGTTCGCATCCGCGGCCACGATCGCGGCGTCGTTGCCGCCGCCTTCGATGAGGGCCGGTACGAGGCGGTCGGCGGCGGCATGCGCGACTTTCTTCGCCGTCGGATACGAGCCGGTGAAAGCGATCTTATCGACATCGGCCCGGCACACCAGCTCGCCGACGTCGCCGAAGCCGTGCACCGCCGACACGATTGGGGCGCCTACGGTGTTGCAGATCAGGTCGGCGATTTTCTGTCCCACTCCCGGAGTGAATTCGCTCGGTTTGAACACCACCGTGTTTCCGGCCGCCAGGGCATAAATGATCGAGCCCATCGGTGTAAACAGTGGATAGTTCCATGGCCCGATGACGCCCACGACGCCAAAAGGCTGGTACTCGAGGTGAGCCGCGTGGTCGAACATGGTCAGCGATGTCGGCACCCGCCGCGCCCCAAGGACGCGTTTAGCGTTCTTAGCTGCCCAAGCCATATGGTCCAGACAGGTCACGATCTCGGTCACCGCGTCCGAGACGCTTTTTCCGGTCTCGGTACGCAGGGCCATCACCATGTCCTTTACCTGATGCGCCAGGTTGGCCCGGCACGACAACAGATGGTGCCGCCGCTGCGCAAACGTGAGACTTCCCCACCAGGCCTGGGCTTCGCGCGCGCGCCGTACGGCCGCCCCCACCGATTTGGCGTCATCAATGACGTATCGGCCCAGCTCCGCGCCCGTTGCCGGATGGGTGGACACCAGCGCGCCGTATTCCGTCGGCGCCGTACCTGCGGCTGTACCTGTCTGTGTGGTCATGGATTCACTCTAATTTGAGGCCGGAATGGTCACAACGCTGTTGGGCAATCCTGGCATCCGCCGTGGCACACTCACATACGTGACGGATACAAACGAGATCAACTCTGTAGGTGTCGTCGGTCTAGGCACAATGGGCGCCGGGATCGCCGAAGTGTTCGCCAAAGCCGGCATCAAGGTGACCGGTGTCGAGGCCGAACAGGCGGCAGTGACCCGCGGACGCGACACGATCGATAAGTCCCTCGATAAGCAAGTGTCGCGCGGACGGCTGGACGCCACGCAGCGCGATGCGGTCGCCGCAGCACTCACCGTGACGACCGACTTTGATGCGCTCGCCGATGTCGACCTCGTGATCGAGGCAGTGCCTGAGCGCATGGAGATCAAGCGCGAACTGTTCACGCGGCTAGACAAGGTCTGCCGACCGTCCACAATCTTGGCCACCAACACCAGTTCCCTATCGGTCACCGACATCGCGCAAACGACCATGCGTGGCGCGAAAGTCATCGGCATGCATTTCTTCAACCCCGCGCCGGTTATGAAACTGGTCGAGGTCATCAGTACCGTGCACACCGACCCGGGCGTGGTGGACCGCGTGATCGCGTTGGCGCAGCGACTGGGCAAAACCGTTGTGGCTGTGGGCGACAACCCAGGGTTCGTCGTCAACCGCCTGCTCCTGGGTTACCTCAACCACGCAGCGAAACTGCTCGACGCGAATAAGGCCACCGTCGAAGACATCGACGCGGCGATGCGCACCACCGGTCTGCCCATGGGACCGCTGCAGCTGGCGGACGTCATCGGCCTCGACACCTGCGTGGAGATCCTGGACGTGATCCACCGGGACAGCAACGCCCCCCGCCACGAGGTCGCAAACGTGCTGCGCGACCTCGTCGCGCAAGGGAAGGTCGGTAAAAAATCGGGCCACGGCTTCTATGACCACACGCAAGCACTACCGAAAGCGGAACCGGAGATCGAACGCGTCCAGGCCGTCATCGACGAACTGGTGCACCCCCACGTCGCGGAGGCCGTTTCCATGGCCGACTCCGGCTACGCCTCCCGCGAAGACATCGACAGCGCGATGAAACTCGGTTGCGGCTACCCCGAAGGCATCTTCGCCCTCATCCAGTAACGCAAACGAAATCCGGGCCGTGCGCGACCGTGCACGGCCCGGATTTCACATTGTCGCGTCACTCCACCAAAAACAGTGGCACCAAGATCAACAGTGTCGCGAGTGAACCCGCCACACAAGCCGCCACGTGGATCGGGGCCGGTTTCACCCCGTGCCACACCGACAGCCACCCAGCGAAAACGGGGATCCCCGCGAAGAAGCCGAGGAACACCACCGCCAACGCGGCGGCCTGCACCAATGCCTGTGCGTTTTCGCCCGTAACGGATGTACCGACGAGCAGTTCGGCACACCAGGTCGCCAGCAGCGCCGAAATCACCCCGGACATCACCGCGAACAGAGTCGTGATGCGCGGCAACGGAAACGGCAAGTCGCCTCGCGATGCGCCGGTGACCGTGTCTCGAGTCGACACCATGTGCTTATGCAGCTGCGCGACCGTCGTTAGATGTTCACCGCCGCACGGTTCCGGGACCGCACCAAGGCGTTTGCTGCCCACGCAGTTGCCGAGCTTGCGCCAGATGTCGAAACACGCCTTATCGACGTCGGCGATGAGGCGGGACGTATCGCTGGCACGACGTACGGCGGCGTCCCGCGCGTCGACGACCTGCTGCGCTTCATCCCGAACCGCGGCCACCTCGTCGCGGTACCGCACTTCGGCACGCGTCTGGGACTGTTCCGCCGCGCGCACCGCCGTCGTGTAGCGCGCGCAGGCGCGGTGGTAATCGTCCATGGCGCTGCGGCGATCCCGGCGGCGGATCTGCGCGTCGAACGCACCGTTCGGGCCAGCAAACGCGAGCATCATTTCGGCGCCGTCGCTGCCGGCGCGGTCGTCGGTGGTGACGCCCGCGATGTCGTCTCGCGCTTCTACAGCCATCGTTTCCGAACTACTCGTGCTCATCGGGTGCACTCCCAGTCAAGAGGTTGTCCATCGTCGGCAAACACGCGTCCGTGTCATAGGGAATCAGGACCTGGGGACTTCGATGGACCGAACGGTCGAAAAACAGGCCCCGTCGCGTCCGCGGATACCATGCCGGCCCACCTGCCTGCACCGACAGCGGGGCTAGCTCCGGACCTTGGACGTCGAGGGCGACCCACGCGTCAATCGAATCGAAACGCGCGGCGTAGCCGCCGAGATCGTCGCGCAACCGCGGCACCGAACGCCACCAACCGAGCGTGTGAACCCCCCGTTCGGGCCCGTGCAGCAGCACCGACTTCAGGCGTTCCGACGTGCTCGGGTCGGAAGCGCTGCGCGCCGCATCGACCGCGTACAGCGCTACCAGATGGACATCGTGCTGCGACTGCTGTTCCCAGTCGGCCAACGCCTCGGCCAGGCTTTCGCGCCACAGCACGGTCGCATTCAACTCTTCTAGGGCGCGCGCGAGACGGTAGGCGTGCCCGGTCGATTCCGGGTCCAGGCAGCACAGGGTCACGGTGACGGTGTGGCTGCGGGCCACCGACAACGCGGCCGAGGCAATGATGTCGCACACCTCGGTGCGGCGGGTTCCGAGTATTGCCAGGTTACGGCCGGGAGTGCGGCCAAGGCCGAAAGTCTCGGCGCGCGGGTTGACGTCGATCGCCTGACCGAGCACTCCGGCGAGCCCCCGTTTCGGCTCGGCCTCCTGCTGCGGGAGCGGCGGCACATCGTCGCCGTCGAACAGCCTCGGGGGCAAATGGTGGGAGGCCCGGCGCTGCCAAAGGTTGCGCTGCAAGGCTTCCCAGGCGTCCCGTTTGCCCGCGTCCGGCAGCCGCACGATCTGGTTGGCGGGCGTGACACCACTGTCCGGGTTCACGACGGCGTGGAAGCGCGGAATCTCGTCGGCGGCGAGGTTCGTGTCGACCAGCAGCCTGCGCGCCTTGGGCAACGCGATCCTCAAGGTGAACTGCGCGATCAAGGATGGGCGGCCCCATAGCGCCTCGATACCGGCGATGTCCTGACTCGCCAGCACGAGGTGGATGCCTTGGGAACGCCCACGCCTGGCCAGGTCCTCCAACAACGAGACAGCCTCGGCCGCCACTTCATCGCGACCATCCACAAGGACCTGGAACTCGTCGATGACAGCCATGATGCGCGGCCACCGTCCCTGCGGGTCGGCTTCGCGCAGCTCTTCGAGCTTCGTCGCCTCGTGACGTTTGCTGGCTTCGGCGCGCCTCCGCAACTCGTCGCGGAGGTAACGCAGCATTGCCAGACCGAACTCACGATCGTCGTTGACGTTGACGCCAGCCAAGCGCAGATGCGGCAGCCAGGAACTGTTCCTGCGGCCGGCGAATCGTGCGAACGAGACGCCCTCCTTGAAGTCGAGCAGGTACAGCGCCAGCTCATCCGGCGAATAGCGCGCCGCCAGCGAGCCGATCCATGCGTAGAGCAGGTTCGTTTTGCCCGAACCGGACGGTCCGCCCACGAGCGCGTGCGGCGGGTTATCGCCGAGCTCGAGCGCGACGAACCGGCCGTCGGCGCCTTCACCGACCGGGGCGCTAAGACCGGTCGCGGAGGCTTCGCACCATCGCTGGTTCGGTAGGAGGTCGTCGAACCGCACCGGCTGCGGGCCCTGCGCGTAACGATGCGCGATGTCTCGCGCCGTCGCGGATATCAGCTGCTGCGGCGGTGGGTCGTCGAGGGACATCGTGGCGTCACACGACAGCGAGGTATCGGTCGCCGTGACCGTGACCGTGTCGGTGTCGTCGTCCATGTCGCCCCCGACAATGATCAGGTGCACGCCGCAGGCGACGCCGGCGCGCCGGATCCGGGTCAGCTGCGCCCGCTCCGACTTGTCCCAGTCGTCCATCTCGGCCCCGAGGATCACGACCACGCGCCACGGCTCGGGTCGTCGACCGGTGTGCACGGCCAGCTCAGTGAGCGAAGAGTAGTCGCCGGCCAAGACGTTGGCGTTGATGCGGCGGATGTGTTCGACATGGTTGTCGAGCATGTCGGACAAACCGTGGGGCCCAACGAAGTCCAAAAGGCCGTTGCGCGACAACGGCGCGAATCCGGCCAGGCTGCTACCGAGCTTCTCCGGGTCGTACACCGTGAACCGGACACCGCCCGGGTCGGCACAACCGAGCGTCCGCAACAGGACCGTCGGCAGCGCCGCCTCGGCGTCTCGATGAATACGCAGATGCGAATGGTCCACGAGCCCTACGAGCGCGGGTGGTGGCTGCGGTGCGAAACCGCCGAGTCCAAGACGACCAATGCGCAGCAGGCCCGCGACGCTGCCGCGGTCCTGAGGTGCGGGAGCCCATGTCTTCCACTCGGCGCCTGTAGCCTCGGTGACGAGCCGCGTCGACACTTCACACACGTTATCGACAGCCGCTTCAATATCGGTCTGTGCGGCCGCGGTGATGCTGTCCAAGACCTTGCGATGAGTCGCCGTCAACGCGGCCTGCTTCGTCCGGGCACTTTCGAGGCTCGATTGGGCCGCGTTCTTGGCTTCCCGGGCGGCGCGATCAGATTGATGCGACAGACGGCGCGCGGCTCCTCGCGCGTGCGCCAAACGCTCCGCCACCTCGTGTGTGAAACGTGTCCGCCAGCCCGGCATGTCCTATCCCCTTCCCGCGTGATCTCGTGCGCGCAGCAACGCCGCCACCATGATCGGCCCGGCGACGGCATGGTCCACCGCGTCATCGGTGTCCGTCCGCGTCGCTGCACGTGTCGCCCCGGGGAGGCTGCACGCGGCATTGAGCTGCCCGATCGCCACATCGTCGGTCAGTTTGGGCAGCACCGCATCGCGGATCTCGCGCACGTACCGGGCTAGACGTTCGGGCTTGACCGCCTTGGGGGCATGTTCGGCCAGGTCCGCGTGGATTTCTTTGACGGCCGGCCAGGACAAACCCGGAAGCTGCGAACCCCCTACCGCTCCCGCTGCGAGCAATTTTTCGCGATAGGAGTCTCGACTTCCGTTGCGCGCCAATGACACTAGTTCCGAGAATACCCGTGGCATCGAAACCGATCTCGGCCGAGTCGCGGCCTCTCCATCGCTGAGTTCGATGACACGCTGCCGCCAGCGGTTATCGCTTTCCTCGGCGCGTTCCCCGAAAGCATGTGCTGTGTCCGTCTCGGACGTTCGGCTGTTCCGCGGTGCCACGCCAATCGCTACGAGGTATTGGTCGAGACAGTCGACACCCAGGGCCAGCTGTCGTTGCGCACGTTCCACACTGTCCAACGCCGAAGCCAGCTGCGCAAGCGCCACGGGCTCGGACGACTGTCTTAGGGCCGCAACGAGACCGGCGCGCGCAGCGAACAGACTGTCGGCCGCCCGTTTCGTTTCGTCGGTGGGCACGGACCGCGAAATCGCGCGCAGCCGCGCGCCGAGGGTCTCGACGTCCGCCATCACAAGGTGGCCGCGTATCTTTCGGCCTGCTCCGAGGCGGCCTGGGTGGCGGCGAGGCACTGCGCCAGCTGCTGGTTCGCCTGAGACAACGCAGCCTGCGCGTTGGTGACACTGGGATGCGCACTGCCTTTAAGGACGGACCCGAGGGCCTGCTGCGCCTGGTCGAGGCGCTCCGTCGCGGCCGTGATGGCACCCTGTCCATCGCGAACCTGTTGCATGGCAGTCGATATGGCGGTTTTTAGTTCCTCAACACTGATGTTCGACACGAAACTCATTTTCACGTAAGGCGGGGCGATAAACAGTCCGCCGCGCGACAGCAGTGCCACCGCGTATGTCGAATTACCGACACCCGCGTCAGATAAGTGCATCCCGAACGGCACGCCGCGAGAGGCGTAAAGCGGGCCGCTACCCTGTGCAGAATGCGACTCGTTGTGGCACGGTGCTCCGTGGACTATTCAGGCCGATTGACTGCCCATCTTCCCTTGGCGCCGCGGCTCTTGATGATCAAAGCCGACGGCAGCATCCTCGTGCACGCCGACGGCGGATCGTATAAACCGCTCAACTGGATGACACCACCCTGCACACTGCAGGAGGACGATTCCGTGTGGACCGTCACGAACAATAAGTCCGGTGACGAACTGCGCATCACGATCGACGAGATCCTCCACGATTCAACCCACGAACTCGGCGTCGACCCCGGCCTGCAAAAGGACGGCGTCGAGGCGCATCTGCAGCAGTTGTTGGCCGCCGACCCGACGCCACTAGGCGACGGCTTCAGCCTCGTGCGGCGCGAATTCCCGACCGCGATCGGCCCAGTGGACCTGATGTGTCGCGACGAAAACGGCGCGTCGATCGCCGTGGAAATCAAGCGCCGCGGCGAAATTGACGGTGTCGAGCAGCTCACGCGTTACCTGGAACTTCTGAACCGGGACCCGCTGTTGGCGCCGGTGGCGGGAATCTTCTGCGCCCAGGTGATCAAGCCGCAAGCCAAAGTCCTGGCTGAGGACCGCGGGATCCGTTGCGTCACAGTCGATTACGACGAGCTGCGCGGCACGACCGATAAGTCCCAGCCGACACTGTTCTAGGCGCCCGAAACTCAGCCGGGCGTGTGCGACGTGCGCCCGGAAGCGATCTCCTCCCACGCTTCGCGCGGGTTATGGATCTCGCCGAGCTGCACCGTCTCACGGCGCGTAAACAGCGCGAGAGTCCAGTCCGCGACGACCCTGACCTTGCGGCTGAGCCCCGGCACCCGCATCAGGTGGTACGTGCGGTGCATGAACCAGGCGATGAAACCCTTCGCCTTGATGCCGTAGACGTGCGCTACGCCCTTATGTAGACCGAGGCTGGCGACGGAACCGACATACTTATGGCGGTATTCCTTCGGCTCATGGTTCCAATGCCGCGCCACGATGTTGTCCGCAAGCTGCTTGGCCTGCCGCACAGCGTGTTGCGCATTCGGGGTGCAATATTCGGTGAAACCCGTCAAATCGGGAACCTGTGCGCAGTCGCCGGCGCTCCATGCCCCTTCGATGATGCCGTCATCGTCCTCGATCTGCAGCGTCGGACGGCAGCGAAGATGCCCCTTCGGCCCCAACGGCAGGTCGGTGTTGCGCAGCATCGGGTTCGGTTTAACGCCGGCCGTCCACACGATCGTGGCCGCCTCGAATTCCTCCCCATCGGACAGCACGACCCTGCCGCCCTCGCACGATTTCAGCATCGTGTTCAGCCTCAAGTCGAAACCGCGCTTACGCAGGTTTTCGACCGCATAGGCCCCCATTTCCTGCCCCACCTCGGGCAGGATCCGTTGAGTCGCCTCGACCAGAGTCCATCGGGTCATCGAATGCGACAGTTCCTCGTAGTCGCGCATGGTGTCGCGCACCATGTCTTCGAGTTCCGCCATGGCTTCAACGCCGGCGAAGCCACCGCCGATGAACACGAACGACAACGCGCGCCGCCGCACCTCCTCGTCTTGCGTGGCGGCGGCAATGTCGAGGCACGTCAACACGCGGTTACGCAGATATATGGCCTCACCCATGTTCTTGAAGCCAACCGCGTCCTCGGCGAGACCCGGGATCGGCAACGTGCGCGACACCGACCCGGGTGCCACCACGATCTCGTCATAGGTGATCTGACTCGAGGGGCCCACCACCGGCTGCATCGTGACGGTGCGCTCGGCATGGTTCACGTTCGTGACTGTGCCGGCAACGATCCGGCAGCGAGGTAGCGTCCGGCGCAGTGGCACCACGCCGTGCCGCGGCGAAATGCTGCCCGCGGCGGCTTCCGGCAGGAACGGCTGATATGTCATGTGCTGTTGAGGCTCGATCAACATGACTTCGACCTCGCCGCGCCGAATCGCCGCGCGCAGCTTCGACGACAATCGATCGGCGACGTAGAAGCCAACGTGACCTGCACCAATGATCAATATGCGTCTCACACTCACAATTGTGACGCGAAAACTCCTACGCTGAACCGTTTTCGCGGCCACAATCTTTCGTCAGCGCCGCGCCGCCCTCATCGCGAGCACGAATATCACGCCACCGGCGAGCACGAGCGCGACGATGACCAGTACCGGCGGCGCAAACGGGAGCGGGTTTTGGGCCAACACTGACACCACAGTGGCAATGCCCACACTGGCACCGGCAATCACACCGGTGCGCCACAGCCACGAGCGGCGCACAGCGACCGGCACATCGGCGTCGGCGCGCCATTGAGCACACGCGGTGGTGGCCGCGTGATGCACATACATTGCGGTCCCGAGGAAGCCCGCCCACAGTATCGACGGATATTCGTCCCCCACAGTGGCGATAAACCACATGCACAAGACCACGACTTCAACACCGGTCGCCCACGACAGCTGCGGCTTGGCCATCGGCACCAACGGAAACAGGACCGCCAGCCCCAGCCCGAATGTCCAGCGCGCCTCGGGCGGCGCCGCCAGCATGAGCGCAGCGAATCCCGACGCCCACACCGTGACCCGCAGCATCAGGCCGAACCTGTTGGCACGCGTCCACCATGCCTGCGCGCGTGCCTGCCAAAACGCGAAATGTTCCGCGAGAGAAGAAAGAGTCGGTGTCATCGCCTCACCCGGGGTGCATGCGTCATGCGGCTCACTTCGGCCAGCGCCAAGTCGATACTGCCGGCGCCGTGCCACTGTTCGACCGGCACGCCATGGCTGCGGAGACGGTCGATCGTGTTCGCCCGCTGCACCTGCCATAGGCGTTTGGAAAGGTTGCTCCATTCGTCCCGGTCGGGCGGGAGCACGTCCGGTGGCAGCGTGTCTACCGCGATCAGGCGGCGCCCGGACTGAGCCAGGGTGACCAGGGCCTCCGTCGAACGGTCGTCGAGGAGCGGTGTCAGCATGAACGTCACCGCCGCCGACGGCAGCGCGCGACCGGAAACGAGCCGAGCCACGGAAATGGTCGCCCCCGGGACCACGCGGACCTCCAGCAGCCACTCGAGCGCGCGCTCGACATGCCGACCGCCGGTGCCGGCGCGGAGTCGACGCATTCGCGGACCGAACTCGATGGTCGACACGCGGTCGCCCTGATGCGCGTAATGCTGCGCGATCGCCGCGGCCGCACGCACCGTAGTGTCCATCACGCTGTTGCCCGAAGGGCCGGGGTCGGTGTCGTGCAGCACATCCAACATGATGGCGACGTCCGCGTCGCGTTCCGACAACGTCGCGTTTACGTATAGCGACTGCTGGCGCGCACTCACGCGCCAGTCGATGCGGCGCAGACGATCACCGGGGTGATACTGCCGTACTTCGGCCAGTTCTCCGCTGTCGCCCAAGCGCTGGGAACGGTGGATTCCGGCCATGCCCGCTGCGCGCGGCAGGTCCCGATCCGATTTGAAGAGGCCCGCGGACGGCACGACTTTCACGTAGCGCGCCGGGAGCAGCAGCGGTTCCGCGCGCAACAACCCATCGCAGGCCATTGGCTGGACTCGGACGGGCCCGATCGAGCGTCGCCCCCAACGCTGGACGGTGCCCGCGAGAACGATCGTGGCCGTCTCGGCATGCCCGACACGATCCACATAGATGCCCGCGCCGTGTTCGAGCCGCAGCAATCGCCCCGTCTGGGCCGCCACGATCGACACGATCGGCGCCGGATCGGAATTGTGCACCTCGACGCGCGCAGAGAAACGGTCCCCTTCGGATACCCTGTCGAGGTCGAGCTCGAAGGTCGCGGTCGGGACCTGCCTCGGACGAGAAGCCAGGCTCCACACTGTCGCGAGCACGAACGGCACCGCGATGATGACGAAATCGGGCCGCCCCAGCGCGATCGCCGCTCCCAGACTGAGCGCGATGACCGTCAACGCCCTGCCCATCGCGCGCGTCGGGCGCCATTTCGGGCCCGATGATTTCGGCGGTCGCTTCTTCGGAAGTTCCACATGCGACGGAGACAGCCACGTGACGTCCCAGGATTCGCTCAGTGACGACATCGTCAGGCCCCGGCGCCCGGCTGCCACGATGAATTGCCCGCCGCATAAGTCGGCATCTGTTGCGAAGCAGGCACCGGCGTCTTCTCACACACCTTCTCGATGACGGCCGACGGATCCGCGTTACGCAGCCACAGTTGCGGGCTCAAAGAGATGCGGTGCGCCAGCGCCGCGGGCGCGACCGCCTTGATGTCTTCGGGGAGCACGTAGTCGCGCCCCGACAGGACCGCGAAGGCGCGCCCCAGGAGCAACAGTGCCAGCGATCCCCGCGGAGAGGCCCCGACCTGGATGTCACTGTGTTCGCGCGTGGCCGCCACAATGTCCACGATGTATTTGCCGATCGAGTCCTCGACGGCGACATTCTCCAGGGCCTGCTGCATCCGCACCACCGTGCCCGCGTCCACGATCGGCGACAGCACCGTGTTCTCTTTGCGACGCGCCGTCCGACGCTGCAATACCTGCAGTTCCTCGTCGCGATTCGGGTAACCAAAAGACACCCGCAACAGGAACCGGTCGAGCTGCGCCTCCGGCAAAGGGTAAGTGCCTTCGTGCTCGATCGGATTGGCCGTGGCCAGCACGCAGAACGGTTCGGCCAGTGCATAGGTCGTTCCCTCCACACTGACCTGACGCTCCTGCATGGCCTCCAGCAGCGCCGCTTGCGTCTTCGGCGGGGTGCGGTTGATCTCGTCGGCCAGCAACAGATTCGTGAAGATCGGCCCCTGGCGGAAGACGAAATCACCCGTTTTCTGGTTGTACAGGAAGGAGCCCGTCACGTCCGACGGCAACAGGTCCGGGGTGAACTGCAGCCGGTTGAAATGCATGCCCAAGGTCTGCGCGAAGCATCGTGCCGTCAACGTCTTGCCGAGCCCCGGGTAGTCCTCGAACAGGACGTGGCCGCCGGCCAAGATCCCCGCAAGCACCAGTTTCAACGGTTCCCTTTTACCGACGATGACCGTGTTGACGGAGTCCAGGACTTTCGTGGAATAGCTGTTGACGTCTTGCAGCGACAACGGCAATTGTTCAGGCATCAGATCTCCTCGATCGTGTGTATGACCACGCTCCACTGACGTGGATTGGGGACGCTTCGGGCCGGCCGGTTCAGGAACTGGAAAACGTCGTTCCCCAGCAGCTGCCGTGCTTGCGATGGGTGGGACCGGCAATCGATTCCGTGGCGCAGCTGTAGTCGTTCGTTGGCCAGTTCCTTGATCCGCGGCCGTACCGCGGTGTTGAACCGTTTGACGTCGTTGTGCCCCCACGACAACCGGTTCTCCCACCGCGTCACCTCGGCGAACGGCCTATCAACCATGCCGTTGGACCTGACGGTATGAACCGGGATCGTTTCGTCGATGTCCTCCACGCGCAGCCCGCGCACCAAAATTCCGGCGACGGTGACGAACAGGGCCACCAGCCACAGCTGCCACAGACTGGTCTGAGCGCCGACGACCATTTGAACCAGATATACGGCCCCCGCCAGTAGCGGAGGGAACCACACAAGCAGCCAGCATTGGGCTTTGCCGAATCCGTAGCGTTTCACGACGTGGCCTCCTCGGCTCCGGCGTCCTGCAGCTGCGCCCGCACTTCACTCAGTGCCGCTTTCGCGGTCTGTCGCAGTTCTTCGGTGATGTCATGCGGCGCGTACCGAGCCTGGTGGTAGGCGTCGACCAGCTGCGACAGCGCCGCTTCGCTGACTCGGTATTCGATGAGTACCCGCTGCACCAGTTCCAGGGGCGTCTGCGAGGCGAGGCGCGCGACACCGGCACGCGATGCCGCCTTTTCGAGTTTCAACCAGCAGGCGATCACGGCGGCCCGAGGATCGCTGGAGTCGTCGTCGAGACTCGCCAACCCGGCCTGCACGGCCTCGCGTAGCTCGGTGGTGGACACGCGGCTGGTGTTACGCGTGTCGATCGTTTTCCGACTTGGGGGGCGCGTGCTGGCGAAACGATAGACCAGGTAGCCGCAGACCGCGGCGAGCGCGAGCGCGACACCAAAATAAAACAGAAAAGTGACCAGGGTCGAAATCCATTGTGGTGGCGGCGTCCGATCGCGCGGATTTATCGGGACGCCACCCTGGTCATCCGCGCTCGCGGAGGCTTCGGCGGAACCGGAGTCGTGCACCTCTTCGGTTTCGATGCGCGGGATCGGTCTCGATTCCGTGGACAACTCCGCGGAGGACACGAACCAGCCGAGCGCGATGAGTGTCACCGCCGCAATGACGACGGCGGCCCAGCGCCGCACAGCTGGATTCATGCATTCCCCGATCCGAGTGGTGATTGACGCCGTGATGAATAATCCGTAGACACAGCCCGGCCATAATATCGGCAGCTGTCAACCGTTCACCCCGCGCCGTAACACACAAATGGACAATACGGACGTCGTTGCGACGCATCGGCCAAAGCGCGCGCGGGCGGCAAACCGGCAACGATCCCGCGGTGGTAGTTCGTCATGATGTCTGCGGCCGTCTCATGCTCCACTTTAGCCATGCTCGACACGACCGTGCGCGTACCCGCATACAGCAACGCCGCCGTGAAACCGAGCGTTTCCTCGCCTGCCACCACGTTGGACCGACCCACGTCGCAGGCCGACAAGGTCACATGGGCGGGCGGATGCTCCAGACGGGCGATGTCATAGGCCATGAGCGGCCCTCCAGCGAAGTCGAGCCGCGAGAACAAAACGTTTTCGGGCTCGTGATAGCCGTGCGCCGCAAGATGCGCCATCGCCGATCCGTCGAGATTGGATAGCACGTCCGCGGGGCTGGCTGCGTGGCCCTGAAGCACGACCGGGTCGGCATGACTAACCGCGATCGCGCGCAACTCCTCCTCGGCATGGGTGAGCCCCGGCCCGCACGCCAACAACGGTGCCGTCGTGCGCGGCGCGGGCCGATCCAGCGCTGCGCACCACACCGACGCCGAGGGAGCCACCGTGACGGGCCGCCCCTTCAAGGAGGGCAAAATGCTCCACGGCAAGGCCGACAACTGTTGCGTCGGAACCAGAACCAGGTCGCGGTCGCCGAGCAGTCGCCGGAACTGGCCGAACAAGATCTCATCGAGACGGCCGGCCTGATGCGCCAGCGAGGACTGCACGGCGGTCACCATGCGCGCCGGCAGACGTCGCCCGGTCAACGCGTCCAGATCGGCCAACAACCGACGTACTGGTTCGGCCACGTCAGACAGGTTGCCCAAGTCGTACTGTCGAGTACGACCGCCCCCCAGAATGAGCGCATGCAGCTGACCGCGATGATGCACGAAACTCACCATGCCAGCGTCCTTGGCTGCCAAAGCCGCGTGCACTTGATGCGGCCGCAGCTCCGGAACGCTCGCGCCCGCGGGCCCCGCCAGTTGCCACGAGCGTTCCCGCAAACGGCGCGTCAACGCTTTCGCGACGGTGCGTTCCTCCGTAGCCGGATCGCCGGCCTGCTCGGCCTCGCGGATCGTGTCGTGCACCGCGCGCGTGCGCGCGACCAGGTCAGCGGTGTCTGGGTCATCAGGCGGGGTGACGGCCGGCAACCGAAACGCCTGGGCACGTGAGCGTTCCGCCCAGGCAAAAAAACTCGACGGCCGACCCGAATCGCGGGCAATGCCGACCCCCATCGTCGCCAGCTCCGTACCCAACGCCGCGACTCCGGCCTGAAGTTCGATCGAGCCGAAAGTCTGCCGGTGCCGATGCAACGTCCTGAGACCGGCGCGCAGATGGCGCAGCGCCTCCGTAGTGTCTCCCCGCTTAACCGCAAGCTCAGCTCGCCCCAACTGGCGGCCCAGTGCCGCTCGGAGCCTTTGACCATGCGACCTCGCTCCTCTGTACGCGAGGAGCCGCTCCGCCTGCCGGAGGTCCCCGTTTGCGATAAGAACTCTGGCCGCGAGGAGCTCAGCTGACTCAACATCGTCTTCTATACCGAGCTGACGCCGTCGTGCCGCCAATTCCAATGTTTCTTCGGCGAAGCGCTTCGACACTGGACCAGCAGCGAACTCCGCCTCGCGGCGAGCCAGATCGATCCAGTCCAACAGAGACTCATTATTTTGTTCCCGAGCTCGCGCAGCCGCGCTTGCAGTGAGGCTCAAAGCTTGCTGCGCATATCCCATGTCCAACGCAATACGCGCGCGCTGAACTTCACAGTCCAACAAAGTCAGTGCACGCCCTTGTTCGCGCAGTTCAGCGATAGCCGCATCCAACTTCGTCGCGGCCTCCAACTGAAGGCCCGCCGAACGCAACGTATATGAAGTCGTGAACGCCAATTGTGGCAGCATATCGGGGGCAGCTTCCGCATAGACGCGTTCAGCCTGCGCAAACAGGGCCAACGCCGCCGGTATATCCCGTACGCCTTCCTCCACAACGCCTAGCGAATGCAGGGCCTTCGCCTGGAGATCCGCCCACTCGTGTTTCTCCGCGAGCGCCGCACAGCGCCGCAGGTCTTCCCGCGCGCACTTATACCGGCCCAACTCACATTGCATCGAGCCCCGGTTGAGCAACATGCTCGCCAAGACGAACCCGTGCCCGCCCAATAGCGGCTCGGATTCGTTGAAACACTCCAACGCCTCCAAGTTGCGGCCCGCCCGCCACAGCACCAGGCCGCGCTGATTGATGAGCAAACCGCGATGCTCGGGTGCAGCCAAAGGCAGCGCACTGTCCAACAGAGACAATCCACGCTCGGTTCGGCCAAGTTCCGCTTCGGCGTAGGCGAGGCTGTTGAGCAGCCTGGCCACCACCTGATGTGCATCGCCGTCACCATCGAACGGCGCGTCCTCCCGCCAACCCAGCACGGAAAGACCTGCCCACAACTGTTTGGCGCCCTCGGCTGGACGCCCGGCATTGGTCGCATCAATACCGGACCGCTGCAACCGCCAGGCTTCGGCTATGACTTCCGGGGGATGGGAACGCACACGATCATTGTCTAACACAAAGATCACGCAGCGCGACCCCCTCAATCCAGCACGACCGACGGGGTAATCACGACTGGGGAATCCTGTTCGGTTCCGTCCTTCGGTGCGCGGATGACCATGCGGAATATCCCCCGCGGCAACGCGTCCACAACGAAGCGTCCGAACTCGTCAGACTCCGCACGTTGCTGGGCATCAGGCGTGCGCAGCTCGACCCGGTACGCCCCCTCCGGCGACAACCAGCCGTCGATACGAACCATCTGATCGCTGACCGGAGTCACACTCACCATCACGGTGAGCGCGGAGGACTCGAAGATGATTGTGCGCGCCTGTTCGGCGGCCTCCGCGGTCGCACGTACTCCTTCGAGCGCGTGCTCCTCGACCATGCGAGCCACCTCGGCATCCATATGCTCCAGTGCCAGCGCGAACTTGACCCGCTCAATCAGCCCAGACGGAAGTGGATCCACGCGGTCGTACAACGCGCGCACGGCCCCCAGGTTCGCCGCGTCGGTGTCGTCCAATTCCCCGTGCTCGGCCGCATCGACATGCTCTGCCATCACTTGCTCCCCTCATAGTTCCACTCCGGGTCGGAGTGCAAGAGTGCGCGCAGCTTCGCTAGGCAGCGACCGCGACTGGGTCCGATCGTGCCCCGCGGGACGCCAAGCGACTCAGCCACCTGCACATAGTTCGGTTTATCCACATAGGCGATCACCTCGACGATGTCCCGGCAGCGCTGTGGCAAGCGCCGCACGATGCCCCACAGGGCCCGGTCCCGCCGCGGCAACTCGACTCGTTCCACGACCTCGTCGTCGATGCCAGTGTCGACGGGTGCGTCATCCCACTCACGGTCCACCGGCTGTTCGCGTGCCCCGCGGCGGCCCACACGCCACGCCTCGCGACGCGCGGTCGTCGCGAGCCAACCGGGCAGTGCAGCCGGGTTCTCGATGTCGGATCCACGCCGCAGCAACGCCAGCCACGTCGACTGCACGACGTCCTCCGCGGTTTCGGGATCGAGCCCCTGCCGGCGCGCGATACGCCACAGCATCGGCGTGAACTCATCGACGAGCTCGTCGATGCCCCCGTTCGGACCGGATCCGGACGCGCTCAGTATTTGCGCATAGCGCTGTTCGCGCTGCTCATCGTTAGTCTCGTGGCTGGGGACCATCGGCTAGGCCCCGACCTTCTTGAGCGCCGTTTGCACCCGGTGCGTCACCGACGGAAGGTCCTGGCCCGCCAGATCCGTCTCCTCTATCATCGCGGCGGCCAACCGCCCCGCGAGCACCGGCGCCGCGAACGACGTGCCGCTCCACACCGCGTATCCCGAAGCGAAATCGTCCGGGTCGAGGCTCTCGCGGTAGCGTTCAGCATTCGGGTTCGCCCACTGCGGGGTGCGCGTACCGGCCGCGTTCGTCGGGTAGGCACTGACCATCGAGGCGCCGGTGGCGAAGCACGTCACCCACGGTCCACCGTTGGAAAACATCGCCACCGAACCGTTCGGGTTCAACGCACCCACGCTCAATACGGGAACCGGCTGGTTCGGTTGCGCCCCCGCCGAAAAGGCCGCGGGATAGAACGGGCGTGTGCTAGCGAAGTTACCGGCGGCGCACACCACCGGCACGCCTGCCGCGGTGAGGCGATCGATGACGGCTTTGAGCCCGCCCGATGCGCGATCGCGCGGGTCCTCGTCGGCATAACCGAAGGACAGGCACACCATGTCCACCGGGTGCGCTGTCTCGTCACCTTCGCGGGCCCGCTCGGCCTCAGCAGCGAGTGTCGCCAGCGCTTCGAGGCACTCGTTTTCGTAGACCACCCCGTCGTTGTGCATGACCCGGATCGCACGCACCTGCGCATCAGGTGCCACCTGTCGGATGATCCCGGCGATGAACGTGCCGTGACCGAAGTGGGAGGCCACCTCGCCGGTCAACGTATCGCCACCGGGGTCCTCATCCCATGGGTCGTCAATGGACGGGGATTCAGGGTCACCCTCCGCGCACAGGGCATCCTGTAGTCGAGAGTCAACGGTAACGAAGGTGTCGGCGTCTTCCTGACGCTCGGAGACCTCAAACGCCGGATGGCTACGTGGCACGCCCGTGTCCAGAACCGCCACGACGGGGCGACGCCCGCCCGGCATCGACGAGAGCGGTCGCCGCTGCGGCATAGGCAGCACCAGATCGACCGGGAGCCGGCCCGCGTACGCACCGTCCAGGTAATCCATCGTCTCGGGGGAACCACTGCCGGGCGCTCCGACGCGGTCCGTTGCCCGCAAGGAGCCGGCACCTTGCAGCGCAGAGCCCACCAACACGTGTTCGAGCCGCATGCGCCCCAAGACGTCCGGACTACAGCGGCCCCCGTCGACCGCCCCATGCAGTGACTGCAGCACCCGCCACGCATCGACCGTGCTGGGCGTAGCCCGAGCGCCCAGGGTCAGGTCGGCGCGGTGAAACCGGGGCGACACCTCCGTGCCGAGGCGCTCTCGGTTGACCTGCAACCCCTGTACCGACATGGCCGCATCGAGGTCCGCCAGCTGTTCGTCGTCTCCCAACAGACGGTGGCACAGCATCACCCGGTTGTAGCGGTAGACGGTTCCGCCTGGCGTCACGCTCCCCGTTGCCAACGGCGCCTCGCTGGGATTCAACACCCGTGCACGGTGCCGTTCCAAAAGACGTTCCGACAAACTCGGCATCCCCACACTGCGGTCCCGCCGCGGATCCGGGTCCGGCAGGCTCGGTGTTTTACCGGTGAAGACGAGCTTCATTACTACTCCAGGGTCAAGGGGTGTTCGATCAACGATCTTCAGTTTGTCGCTACGCCAATCCTCGGCGGAACGCGGCCAGCCCTCCTGGGGTCGCGGCGGGCGCTCCCCACAGCGCCCTGCCGCAGCCCCAAGCCCCCGATGGCGCGGGCTGGCAGAACCCGCGTTCTTCGCCCCCATGTGGCGGTGGTCGAGGCCCATGGCAGGTAGAGCCTCGACCCGGTGTATTGCTACTTCCACCTAGATAGAGACGGCACGCCGCCGCCAGATACGCATCTGCATAGTGATTGAGGTCACACTACAGACAGGCTTCAATCAAACACCGAAAGCCGTTGGGTCAAACCGAAGAATCACGCGCCCACATCGACCCTGACCAGCAATTGGGTCGCCCGCGTCAACACGACGTACCCGACCCTGATGCCGAACTCCTCGACCAGGCCATCGAAATCGAGCACCACGACGGCGTCGTATTCGAGCCCCTTTGACTCCAGTGGCCCCACAATAGCTAGTCGGCTGGAATCAAGCCCCTGCATGGCTTCCGCCGCCTCCCACGTTCTCCCCGGCGCGGTCACCACACCGACGACACCGTCGACGTCGCGAAGCGCCCGTTCAACGCTGGACCGCAACGCCTGCAGCGCATCTCGCCGCGCCGTCGTCACGATCTGCGGCTCCACGCCGGTGTGACGCACCGCCCGTGGGATGTCCGCATCCGGGACCTCGGCCCGCACCACGCGAGCCGCATAGTCAAAAATCTC
The DNA here is from genome assembly GCA_019112895.1 of Candidatus Stackebrandtia faecavium. GTDB lineage: Bacteria > Actinomycetota > Actinomycetes > Mycobacteriales > Micromonosporaceae > Stackebrandtia > Stackebrandtia faecavium. The sequence goes on along the minus strand of DXIM01000033.1, from coordinate 2,909 downwards.
GGCTGAATTTCGGTAGTTCGTGCCCAAATGGAATTCATGCCGCGGACCACGGCCGATGGCGCGCCGCTGGGCGCGCACCGCTTCGGCGCGGTCCTCCCAGCTACTTTGGGCCGAATCGCCCACGATGGTCCAACCCGCCTGCTGTCCACGACGCTGCAGCATGCGCCATTGCATGGGCGATAGGTCCTGTGCCTCGTCGACGATGATGTGCGCGTAGGCGTCATAGTCGGGCCCGCGGAACTCCCGAGCTCCGCGCGTGAACAGACGATCCTGGATCGTGGTCAACTCGGCGACGCCCTGATGCTCCGGAACCTTGTCGCCGGGCCGCTTCGGGGGCCGACCGAGCAGGTTGTCGAGCTCGTCCAGGAGGGCTACATCCGAAATCGTGTACTCGCCCCCGAAGGACTCCGCCAAGGCAGACGTTTCCCGCCGCGACAGGATTCCGACAGCGGCGGCCGACAGGTGGTCCGCATCGGATAGCCGCGGCAAGACCTCGGTCGGCGCGACGACCGGCCACCACGCATCCAGGAACGCAAGGAATTCGTTACGGCCGCCAAGCTCGCGCGAGAACTCCGCCGGGACCAGGTCATCGATGCGTCCCTTCGCTTCACGCCACAGCGCGATCAGCAACGCTCGCCCCGCCTGAGTCTTGGCGGCGTTGGGTTTCATCCCCTTGTCGTGCACCTGCGCCCGCAACGTCGACAGCAGCTGCGGACCAATGCGCAAAACCTCGCCTTTATAGACGATCGACAACTGTTGCGGCGCGTTCGCAGGCGCCTGCCGGATCGCGCGTGCCAGGACCTTCCGCATCCGAATCGACCCCTTGATCGCGGCAACCTCTGCGGTGTCGCGCGCCGTGGCTTCGACGCCGGCGAACATCTCTCCCAAGGAGTACAGCGACGCCGCATCCTCCCCGAGCGACGGCAGTACGCGCTCGATGTAGCGCATGAACACGTCCGACGGGCCGACGATGAGGATGCCCGCGCCTTCGAAGCGCCGCCGGTCCTCGTACAACAGATAAGCGGCGCGGTGCAGGGCCACCACGGTCTTCCCCGTCCCGGGACCACCGGTGATCATCGTGGCGCCGCGCGCGGGGGCGCGGATCGCGGCGTCCTGTTCCGCTTGGATCGTGGCGACGATGTCGCGCATGCGGCCGGTCCGGGTGCGGCTGAGGGCGGCCATCAACGCGCCATCGCCGACGACGGGCACGTCCGTGGCATCCGAATCGAGCAGGTCGTCGGTCACCTCGATGACCTGCTGGCCCGCACACCGGATAACCCGGCGACGGATCACGCCTTTGCGGTCGGTCGCCGTCGCCTGGTAGAACGGTGCCGCCGCCGGCGCCCGCCAGTCGATCAGCAACGGCTTATACGCGGCGTCCCGCAAACCGAGACGCCCGATGTGGCGCACCACCTCGTCGTCGGAATCGAGCCGACCGAAGACGAGCCCCTCATGCTGAGCATCGATGTCGGCGACGCGTTTGGCGGCGTTGTAGACGAAAACATCGCGTTCGAAAAGCGCCCCCGGGACCGTCGCCCGGTGATGGTCGTATCCGGCTTTCTCCCGTTGAGTCGCAAACGACCGCAGTTCTTCGAGTCGCTCGTACACCACGTCGACATGGCGTTGTTCCACAGCGATCTCGGTCTCACGGACATTGGTCTTCGCGCGTTGACCGGACACGAAACTCCTCAGGGGTAGTCGCGATGCAAGCGATCAATTGTACGCAGCCACCAGCGCGTAACGAGACAGCCTAAAGCCCGGCGATATCACAGAGTGACGCTTTCAAAACTTTGCGGCGCGAAGTGTCGGATTTCAGACTGAACCTGGAGCCACGTGCCCATATCGTTGCCTAAACGCTTGGCGCCGGGCCACGCAAGAGGTCGGGAGTCGAGCCATAGGGTGACCGGCATGCCCGGCTGTGGAAAGCGATCGCGCACTGGCGTCCCGCGTTCGCCTCACCACCAGATCCGTGCATACCAGACGCGCATACGTTGGCATCCACGGTGAGGACCGCTCACGCGGGAACCGAACGGTCCGCACCGCAACAGCGCGCGTCTCCCACGGGTCCTTGCCGTGCCACCGTGCCGTCGCCGTACGCGCCTTCAGGGGCGCGGTGCGGCCAAGCGGCAGGCGGCCCTCACCGGGTTTCGTCGGCTTCACCGCCCCCTCCTGGCCGTTTGAAGCCGACGAAACCACCCAACCTGCCTCGTGAGGGCCGCCATCCTACGTTCCTTCAGGCGCGCGTGGCGCGACGGTAAGCCAGCGACGCCACCACCAGCGCGATGACCCCGGCGGCGAGGCCTGCGACACCCAGAATCATGCTGACCGAACCGGTCCCGGACGTGGATGTTGCCGCCTCGTTCTCGTCGGTCGCCGAGGAGTCGTCACCATGTCCGGAATCAGACGCCTCCACGATCGTCAACGTCGGTGCCGGGTGCTCCGGCTCGGCTTCGTCCTCCTGCGGGGCCTCTATCCAGGGAGCTTCCTCGCCGTCGGAGTAGGTCTGCACGACCTTGAACACCATGGTGTCGCCCACCTTGTCCGGGACGGCCCCGAGCGTGACACCGAACTCGCCAAACTCCCCAACACCGATCTCGGCGTCGGCGTCCTCGGCTTCCCAGGTGATAGTCGACGCCGCCTCGTCGAATTCCCGCCCGTGCGCTTCGATGGGCTCGTCGAGTTTCTCGGTTTCGACCTCGACCTCCCACCCTGGAACGTCGATGGTGGATACGGATGTGAACGGGTACTGCTCCGGTAGCTTCACCTCGAGCTTGTCGGTGCCCGCCTCGTCGGACTCGTTGGGTACCCGAAAGTCAACTCGCGCATACGACCCCGCTTCGGCTTCGCTTTCGCTGAGCGTCACGTGGGCCGTAGCCGGCGGGGCGAATCCGAATGTTCCCACCGCGATC
>DXIM01000004.1 GCA_019112895.1 Candidatus Stackebrandtia faecavium | reverse complement strand
GGACTACTGTGTTGTGTCTTGGCCATTGTGGCGACGCTGGTCGCGATCGTGGTGGCCATGGTGAAGTACCGGAAACGCGACGACTGATTGTCGGCATGTTACGAACATGCCGACACCGGGCGCGGCGCCCTGCGCGTGGCATCAGATGCCGGGATCGTCCTCGCCCTGGAAACGCCGGTTGCGGTCTTCCTCCACCAGCTTGTACAGCGTGGACTGCACCATCTCGACCTTCGGCATATCGTTGAAAATGACGGCGCCCTGTTCACTCGCCGACTGGATCATGAGCGTCCCCAACCGGAACATCCGCTGCGCCACCGTCTGTTCAAAAGACACGTCGTTGATCCGCGCGTACGGGATGTCCCTACCTTTACGGGTGATGACGCCAGTGCGCAGCAACACGCGGTGAGTGGTGAACACGTAGTGGGTCGACGACCATGAGATCCACGGAATCACCGACACCCACACGATGACGATCACAGTCAGCGCGACAATGGCGATCTTGGCGATCGTGACCCAGGTTTCAGCGCTTTCCGGCATCAGGAAGAAAGCGACGGAACCCAGCACAGCGACCAGGACGAACCACAGCACCGGAGCGATGAGCTCCTTCCAATGGGGGTGCATATGGAGCGCGACTTCCTCACCTTCGGACAACAGGTTGTTAGGAAACCCCACGATCCACCTCCATTGATCCTTCTATTGCTGCCGCGTGGCTGTCATGCATCTGATCCTGTGTGAACCCTACCGGACGCGGTCGAATAGTTGATCCACCATGCGTTGCGGCCTAATCGACCCAACCCTTGCGACTGGCTTTCCAGCCCAACTGGATGCGGGTGTCGACCCTCGCGGAGTCCATGAGGTCGCGCACGCGGCGTTGTACCGTACGCAGACCAACGCCCAGCCGTGCCGCTATCGCCTGATCCGTCAGCCCGGATAGCAGCAGCGTCAGCAGCATTCTGTCGTCGCTGTTGGACGGGCCACCGTTGCCGCGGTGCGCCGTTCTGCCGCTAGTCGAGGCTGGGACCGCGTCGAGCCACGACTGCTCGAACAGGGAAGCAGCCATCCCCACCAGCGCTGGATGCTCGGTCGATAGCGCCACGTCGGCATGGCCTGGTTCCATGATGAACAGGGAAGCGTCGTCGACCAGCACCAGCTTGACCGGCAGTGAGGGCGCGCACCGCACAATGACCCCGTCCCGGCCGGAACGTTGCAGCAGTTCGATACTGCCGGGGTACTCCAACATGGAATTGTCCACGATCGAGCGTACGTGCACGCCACGGTCGGTGGCCGGATCGTAAAAATCGGCCGGACCGATGTCCACCAGCAACGGCGGCTGCGCAAAGACCCGAATCTGCGATACGGCGCGTTCCCGCAACTGCAGCAGGCGCGACCGCATCGGCTCCAGGCCGTAGATCGTCTCCGAGCTCGACACCGTCTCGTGACGCCCGCGCACGTTGCGAAACACAGCGTCGAGCTCCGCCAGCGCGTCGTAGCCGCGCCGCAGGCCCTCGAGCCGCTCCGATAGCAAGGTGACGATGCAGCTTTCGGGGGCGGCCGCCGCATAGCGCCCGTCGGCCACCATGCGGGCCAGGCCGCGTTTCGACAACGTTTCCAAGAGTTGACCGGTCTCGCTGCGAGGCATCCGGAGCAGCTCCGCGAGCTCTGCTCCGTCGGCGTCCAGGACTGTCAGTAGGGCGCGGTATCCCGCTTCTTCCCGGGCACCTAGACCGAGCGCACCGAGCGCATGATCATCAGTCACCACACACCTCCCCGGGGCACAATCTCAACGTACGCGCTGCACGTCCCCCGCCGCTACCTCTACCGGCCCCGCGACCGTATTGATACGTAGCCTTCCGTCGGCGTCGATGTCGGCGGCGACCCCGCGCACCGTGCCGCCTCCTGGAAGTGTCGCGGTGACTTCACTGCCGAGTGTGTGGGAACGCTCGCGATACAGCTGCGCGATCCCGCTGCCCTCCGGATGACCGTCAGCTTCGCTCCAGCGCCGGTAACGGTCTTCCAGTCTTCGCAGCAACGCGACGAGCAACGCAGTCCTATCCAGACTTTCATTCGTTTCAAGCTCGAGCGAGGTGGTGTCCGTACGCGGCAGCTCATGCGGCTCAAGCGACACGTTGATGCCGATGCCCAACACGACGGAACGCGCGCTGACCTCAGCGAGGATCCCGCATACCTTCGCCCCGCGGTCGGCGGTCAGCACGTCGTTCGGCCACTTCAGTTTCGTGGACAGCGCGCAGGTATCCGCAATGGCTTCGCTGACACACACGCCCGCCAGCAGGGACAGCCAACTCCAGCGCACCATCGGCACGTGTGGACGCAACAGGACGGACACGGCGATCCCGGCACGCGGCGGCGTTACCCAATTGCGGCCGCTTCTACCGCGGCCGTGGGTCTGTTGTTCCGTTGTCAGGACACTGCCTTCTGCCGACTCCGCGGCGAGGCGGGACAGCACCGTATTGGTCGAATCGACGCTGTCGCGGATGTCGATACCACTCCACAGGTCACTGTGGTCGATGCATCGCTGCAGCCTCAAACCGTCCAAAGGCGAACGATTCATACTGCTTCCCTCCTGCGGCGCCAGCTGCCGATTCAGCGGCCGACTCACACCGCGACACGAGGATCCTAACGCCCGCGCGCGTGGGCGGCGGCCAGCGATGAGGCGAGGGTCACGGGCGACCCACCCACTCCCCTCCGCGGAGCCGGTACCATCCTGACGTGTCGGAGATCGATATTCATACAACAGCTGGCAAGCTCGCAGACCTTCACGCGCGTAAGGACGCCGCGGTAAACGCCGGTTCTCAACGCGCGATCGAAAAGCAGCACGCACGCGGCAAAAAGACCGCCCGCGAACGCATCGCGATGCTGCTCGACGACGGTTCGTTCGTCGAGATGGACGAGATGGCGCGCCACCGGTCCACCAATTTCGATATGGCCGAAACCCGCCCGTACGGGGACGGGGTCGTGACCGGTTACGGGACGATCGACGGACGGGAAGTCTGCGTTTTCGCGCAGGACTTCACGGTGTTCGGCGGCTCGCTCGGCCAGGTATTCGGCGAGAAGATCGTCAAAGTCATGGACTTGGCGGTGAAGACGGGACGCCCCATCATCGGCATCAACGACTCCGGTGGAGCCCGCATCCAGGAAGGGGTCGTCTCCCTCGGCCTGTACGGCGAAATCTTCTACCGCAATGTGCGTGCCTCGGGCGTTATCCCGCAGATCTCCCTGGTCATGGGGCCCTGCGCGGGCGGCGCGGTCTATTCGCCCGCCATCACCGATTTCACGGTCATGGTGGACAAGACCTCGCACATGTTCATCACGGGCCCCGGTGTCATCAAGACCGTGACCGGCGAAGACGTCGGCATGGAGGAGCTCGGCGGTGCGCGTACGCACAACACGACCTCGGGCAATGCCCACTACCTGGCCTCGGACGAGGACGACGCGATCGAGTACGTCCAGCAGCTGCTGAGCTATCTTCCGTCGAACAACCTCGACGAGCCCCCCGTGTTCGAGGCGGAATCGGCCGCAGAAAGCACGCCCGAGGACGAAGCCCTGGACACGTTGATCCCGGACTCCGCGAACCAGCCGTACGACATGCACTCGGTCATTTCCTCGGTGCTGGACGACGAGGAGTTCTGCGAGGTCCAACCGTTGTTCGCGCAGAACATCATCGTTGGGTATGGCCGCATCGACGGGCGCACCGTCGGTGTCGTGGCAAACCAGCCGATGCATTTCGCGGGCTGTCTGAACATCGATGCCTCTGAGAAGGCGGCGCGGTTCGTGCGCACCTGCGACGCGTTCAACATCCCGATCGTGACGTTCGTCGACGTGCCGGGGTTCCTGCCCGGAACCGACCAGGAATACCACGGCATCATCCGCCGGGGCGCGAAGCTGCTGTACGCATACGCGGAGGCGACAGTGCCGAAGCTGACCGTCATCACGCGCAAGGCTTACGGCGGCGCATACGACGTCATGGGTTCGAAACATCTCGGCGCGGACCTGAACTTCGCCTGGCCGACGGCGCAGATCGCCGTCATGGGCGCCCAGGGCGCGGTCAACATCCTGTACCGACAGGAGATCGCGAACGCGGCCGACCCGGATGCTCGCCGCGACGAACGTATGCAGGAATACGAAGACACCCTGTGCAACCCGTATGTGGCGGCCGAACGCGGATACATCGACGCGGTGATCGCGCCGTCGATGACGCGCGTCGAACTGACCCGCGGCCTGCGGTTGTTGCGGTCGAAGCGCGAGTCTTCACTGCCGCGTAAGCACGGCAATATCCCGCTTTAATCCACCGCGCGGCGCCGGTGCACCGCTGTTTGCAGCTACTTTCGGTACTTTCGTGATGGGGACGCGATCTTTGCTTTCCGAAAATCGGATGACCGCGTCCCATTGAGTAAGTGGAGCTGGCCACGCCCAGACATAATCTACTTTGGAGAAGAGATGCCGACACTTCATCACGAATGTAGGGCCATCGGACGTCGCTATGCAATGCTGATCGATGTCGGCTACCTCTACGCCGCAGCCTCCGAGATCATCCTCGGGGCCACCTCGCGGCGCGAATACAAGGTCGATGCGGAACGTCTCATCACCTCATTGATGGCGCGCGCCGGTGAGCATCTTCCCGAAGGCGAACTGCTGCGCGTGTACTGGTTCGACGCGGCCCGGGATCGCGTACCGACCGTTGATCAGCGTGTCATCGCGCCCATGGCGCTCGTCAAAGTGCGCTTGGGGAACCTGAACTCCCGGGGCCAGCAAAAAGGGGTGGACGCGATGATCCGCACCGACCTGGAACAGCTGGCCCGCCACCGCGCCATCAGCGACGCGATCCTCCTGGCCGGCGACGAAGACATGATCCCGGCGGTCGAGATCGCCCAGGCGTTCGGTGTGCGCGTGCATGTGTGGGGTGTGGAGCCGCCGTACGGCACCAACCAGGCGGAACGCTTGCTGTGGGAGGCCGACACGCTCGACGTCATCTCGGCCGACGACTGCCGCGACTACTTCACCCGTATCGGTTCGGCCGCCGCGGCGTCAACCAAAATCGCGGGCGCCCCGATGGCAGAACCGGTCCCGGCCCAGCCGTCCCCGGCGTCGGTGTTCGGCCAGCGCCATTCGGTCGCGGTCAAAACCAACGCCGCCGACGCCCTTGAGGAGGCCGAACAGGCACGACCGTCGTTCGTGCGTTCGTCGTCGAACGATCTCGACCAGGAGACGGTGACCAGCATTGGCGAGTACGTCGCTCACAAATGGATCCTGACTCGGGGGCGCGAGAACATAGCCGACCTGTTGCCGGGACCGACCCTGCCGACCGTCATCGACAAGGAGCTGCTCGTCGAGGCGGAGAAAGAACTGGGATACTCGCTACGAGACCACCCCGGGACCCGAATCTGGGTGCGCGACGGTTTCTGGGAACGCGTCAACCGCGAGTTCGACATCGAGGAGTGAGACCGGCCGATGGAGCTGTCAGTAGTCGCAGGTAACCCGGACGAGACCGAGTTGGCCGCGTTGTGCGCGGTCATCGCCGCCAGGCGCGGCGGCGATGAATCGCCAAAACCGAGGAAGCTACCGGCATGGAACGACCCCGGTTACCGTCTAGGGTTGTCGCGTAACTGGCAGCAAAGTGTGTTGCCCCGATAATTGTGTGCGACAAAACAGCGTTTAAGCTCTTGCCATGCGGTTTATCTTGGCTTCAGCCTCTCCCGCCCGCAAAGCCCTATTGATGTCTGCGGGGTTCAACCCCGAAGTCATCCCGTCGGATTTCGACGAGTCGACAGTCACTGAGGAATCGCCGGGCCGGCTATGCCGCAGCCTCGCGAAATCGAAAGCGAAATTGGTCGCGGAGGGC
>DXIM01000032.1 GCA_019112895.1 Candidatus Stackebrandtia faecavium | reverse complement strand
GGGCCGAAGGTGTCCATGGCCACGATGACGCCGACAGTGGTCAGCAGACCACAACCGGCCAGCGCGATCGCGAACAGCGAGACCACGAGGGCACCGCCGCCCAGCAGGTAGGCGCCGAATACGGCGGCACCGATCAGGATCGCCGAGAACACGGCGGACTCGAACCCGAGGGAGACACCCGACAGGATGACGGTCGCGGGACCGGTCAGCGAAGTCTTGGCGACGTCCGCCACGGGACGCTTCTCGGTCTCGGTGTAGTAGCCGGTCAGCGCCATGATGAGCGCGGCCAGCAAGATGCCGACGATGACGGCGCCGATGGCGACGAACTGCGGCGACATCGGGATGCTGTCGACGTCGATTCCGTCGATGCCGAGCGCGGACCATTCGGCCGGGACGGCGCGGAGGATCGCTGCGGCCGACAGGACGGCGGCCACGAGAGCGGAGATGAAGAATGCGCGGTTGATCGCGGTGAGCCCGTTCTTGTCGGACGGGCGCAGGCGGGTGATGACGACACCGAGGATCGCGGTGACGATACCGACCGAGCCGATGATCAGCGGCAGGACGAGGCCGGTCGCGCCGAACGCGATCTGGCCGAGAATCAGCGACGCCACGAGCGTCACGGCGTAGGACTCGAAGAGGTCCGCGGCCATGCCGGCACAGTCGCCGACGTTGTCACCGACGTTGTCGGCGATGGTGGCGGCGTTGCGGGGGTCGTCTTCGGGGATACCCTGCTCGACTTTGCCGACCAGGTCAGCACCGACGTCGGCGGCCTTGGTGAAGATACCGCCACCGACACGCATGAACATGGCGAGCATGGCAGCGCCGAAGCCGAAGCCTTCGAGCACGGTCGCGGCGTCGGTGCCGAAGGCCATCACGACGATGGCGGCACCGAGAAGGCCGAGGCCGACGGTGAGGAAGCCGACGACACCACCGGTGCGGAACGCGATCTTCATCGCCCCGGCACGGCTGCCGTCGCGCGCGGCCGCGGCGACGCGCAGGTTGGCACGGGTGGCCAGCGACATGCCTGCCCAACCGATGAAGGCACTGAACCCGGCGCCGACGACGAAGAACGCGCTACGTCCGATCTTGACCAGCGCTTCGTTGTCGGTGTCGTGGACGGGCAGCAGCCACAGCAGCACGACGGCCACGATGACGAATATCCCGAGGGTGCGGAACTGTCGGCGCAGGTATGCCGAGGCGCCTTCTTGGACGGCTCCGGCGATTTCCTGCATTTTTTCAGTGCCTTTGCCGGAGGCAAGCACCGCTTTTACCAGCGCAGCTGCGAAACCGAGCGCCACGAGGGCTAGCACGGCCGCCAATATGACGTACGTGAGGTTCGCATCGACTGCGCCGCCGCCTTCGGCAAGCAACGAGTGAGGCATTTATTCTCCTGGTTTATTTGAATCGCTATAGGGCCTGGGCAGCTTTCTCAGGGCGGTCGAACTCGCTGCGTCACCGCTTGAGTCAAGCGGTGTTCACGGCATGCCGAGGCAGGCCCTAATGCCGTGATTACGGGTTCTCGCGACATGTCCTCACCAGGCGGTTGTGTCGTCTGGTGGGGCGTCAGCCGCGCCTGCTGCCTGAGTCTTGTTGAACCGGTGGAGTCTAACCGTGGTGACGGGGCAGGGTTTCTGCTGGTGTGTTAATCGGGGCCTACAGTGGCCAGGCCATGCGGACGACGGTGCCGATGTCGTCTTCACCCTGTATGACCTGTAGATCCGTTACCAATCCGGCAAGAAGAGTGAGGGCCACCTCTTCCGTCAAGGTGTCCTCATCGGAGGGAGCTTCGGATAGTTGCCCTTTGGCGTTAGTGTCAGTGAGCAGCGCGTTGCGTGTTATGGGCGCAAAATCTGCAACATCAGCCACAAAACGATCACCAATTGCGAACTTCATGCGGACCAGGTCGGTGACGTGATGTCTGCGGTGCCGTGCCACCGCACGAGAACACGCCTCGCCCGCCGCCTGCCGGACCTCGCCGAGCGTCTCACCGCCCAAGCTGGCTTGTTGCGCCACCGAAGCGGCCACGAGACGCGCCGTACGCACGTGAACCGGTGCCGGTGGAAAGCCGAAATGGATTATCGACATCGCTTCAGTCGTCCGAAGGCAAGGATGGTTGGATGTCGAACACCTTTTCTAGACCGGTGAGCTGGAATATCTTCAACATCTGAGGGCGGTTACACACTATAAGAAGCTCGCCATTGACCGCGCGAAGCCGTCGCTGGACACCGATGAAAACTCCGAGACCAGTGGAGTCGCAAAAGTCGACACCGTTCACGTCGATCGCGAGCGACGTCACGCCCTCGCTGAGGTGATGCAGAAGCTCCTGACGCAGCTCCGACGCGGTGTACATATCGATTTCGCCGGCGACGTGCACCACAGTGCGGGGCCCGGCCGTGGTGGTGTGAACCGAAAGTTCCATTACCTCTCCCAATATCGACCGGCGCGTTAACGAACAGCGTATCTGCCGCCAATTCTGAGAACAGAATGGTGGCCGACGACACGAAGTCGACGGCCACCAGATCGAGCATAGTTGGCAGATTCTAACCCCGCAGCACCGAATCCGGCAGCATTACCTGGGGGTTTTCACCCTGCGCCTGAGGCTGCGAGCCGCACAAAGCGACACCCACGAAATCGTTGAGGGCCGCCTGAAGCTCCTTACTCGGGTTCAGCTGATCGTCCACGGAGTAAGTGAACGACATTTGCCGGTTCCCGTCGGGCGTGTGGAACGACCAGGTCGAATGCCCGAGCGTGCCGCCGGTGTGCCCGTAAACGGTGCCGCCCGGTACCGCGTCGCACTGCACCGACACCGCCTGTAGGCCAAGCCCGTACGCCTCTCCGGACTGCGGCGTCAACGTCATGGCTTCGTTGAGCGACTCGGTCTCGAGCAAAGAACCGTTGAACAGGGCCCGGTAGAACGTGTTCACGTCGTCCATGGTCGATATGACCGCGCCCGCCGCCCAGGCTTGGCTCGGGTGCCACTCGTCGGTGTTGATGAGGCCTTCCGACTCGTCGTCCGACACGTAGTAAGGCGTCGGGTGGTCGCCCTCGATGACGAGATCGTCGCCCTGCTGCATGTATGTTTCGCCCAAGTGGAGCGGTTCGAATACGCGCTCGCTCAGATTCGTGTCGACACTCTCGCCCGTGATTTCCTCGACGAGCTGCCCCAACACGTAGTAGCCGGTGTTGGAGTAGGCCCAGTTCTCGTCGGGGTCGAACAGCAACGGGTCGCTCGTCGCCATGTCGATGATTTCGTCGTGGGTGTACTCGTCCCTCATCTTCTCGGGGATGTCGTCCGCCGAGCCGTCCGCCAGCGACGGCAGGATCTTCGGGAA
>DXIM01000001.1 GCA_019112895.1 Candidatus Stackebrandtia faecavium | reverse complement strand
TCCGTCTCCTGTCGCGGGCACGCTCTTGGAGCTCAAAGCCGAAGAAGACGAGACCGTCGAGGTCGGCGGTGCGCTGGCCGTGATCGGAAGTGGCTCGTCGTCCGGTACCGCGGCACCGGCACCGAAGCCGGAACCGGAGTCCAAGCCGGAGTCCAAGCCGGAGCCGCAGCCAGCCGCGCCGAAGGCCGAAGAAAAGCCCGCTGCTCAACCAGCTCCCGCGCAAAGCGCGCCGGCACCGTCGGCGGCTCCCGTGAAGCCGAGCTCGCAGAACGACTCCGTGTACGTGACTCCGTTGGTGCGCAAGCTCGCCAACGAAAAGGGCGTGGACCTGTCGCAAGTGACCGGCACAGGTGTCGGTGGGCGCATCCGCAAACAGGACGTCGTTGAGGCGGCAGCCGCCGCCAAACCGGCACCAGAGGCAGCGGCTTCACCGGCTGCGAAGCCAGCGAAAGCCGCTCCCGCTCCGCAACAGCCGAGCCCGTTGCGTGGCCGCACTGAGAAGATGTCGCGTCTTCGTAAGATGATCGCGCAGAACACCTTCAATGCGCTGCACGACCAAGCTCAGCTGACCACGGTTATCGAGGTCGACGTCACCAAGATCGCTAAGCTGCGTAGCGCGACGAAGGATGACTTCCTGCAACGCAACGGCGTCAAGCTGTCGTTCTTGCCTTTCTTTGCGATGGCGGCGGTCGAAGCACTGCAGGTGTACCCGCAGGTCAACGCCAGCATCGACATGGATGCCGGCACGATCACCTACCCCGCCGCCGAAAACCTGGGCATGGCGGTCGACACGGAGAAGGGCCTGATCGCTCCGGTCATCCACAACGCCGGCGACCTGAACCTCGCGGGCCTGGCCCGTCGTATCGCCGATCTGGCCGCTCGCACTCGGGACAACAAGTTGTCCCCGGACGACCTCGCGGGTGGCACGTTCACGTTGACGAACACCGGATCCCGCGGTGCCCTGTTCGACACTCCGATCGTGAACGCGCCGCAATCGGCGATGCTGGGAACCGGCGCCGTCGTGAAGCGTCCGGTCGTCGTGAACGACCCGGACCTGGGCGAGGTCATCACGGCACGTTCCATGATGTACCTGGCGTTGTCGTACGACCACCGGATCATCGATGGTGCGGACGCGGCACGGTACTTGGGCCACATCAAGCAGCGTCTGGAAGAAGGAAACTTCGAAGGACAGCTCGGGCTCTAAGCACGTAATGCTCAGTGGCGGCGCGCGGTGATCCGCGCGCCGCCACTTTTTGATCCCGCCGGGACGTGCCCAGTTCTCATCGCACCTGCGTGCCAAAATAAGTACATGCGTATTGTTATGGCCGGGGCGTCGGGATACCTAGGTGGACACTTGATCGCTCGGCTCTTGAGCAAAGGCCACGCGATCACACAGCTCGTCCGGAGGCCGGCACATGCGCCCAACGAGATCCAATGGGACCCGTATTCGCGGCTGCTCGATCCCGTGATCCTTGAAGGCGCGGACGTCGTAGTCAACCTGGGCGGGGTAGGCGTCGCGGACCAGCGTTGGAATCCGCGCTATAAACGCGAAATCCGCATGAGCCGCACAGTACCCACACAGGTCCTGGCCGAGGCCGTGGCGGAAGCGAAAGTCCCAGCCCTCGTCAACGCTTCAGCCGTGGGCTGGTACGGCGACTCCGGTAAACGTGAAGTCGACGAGACCGCCGATTACGGCCGAGACTTCCTCGGCGTCACCTCGAAGGCGTGGGAAGACGCCACCATACCGGCGCGTGAGAACGGCGCACGGGTCACGATGCTGCGGACCGGCCACGTCTTGTCGGCCGACTCGGTCATCATCCAAAAGCTCATGCCGGTGTTCAAATGCGGTATCGGTGGCCGTTTCGGTTCCGGTCGCCAGTATTTCCCGTGGGTATCACTACTCGACTGGCTCGGCGCGGTTCATCACATCATCGACAGCCAAATCGCGGGCCCGGTCAACATCGTGGGCCCGAACCCGGCCACAAACCGCGAGTTCACCAAAGCCATGGGCACCGCCCTGCGACGCCCGACTCCCACGATCGTTCCGCCGGCCGCGTTGAAACTCGCCGCAGGCGGTGCGGCTGTGGAGCTGCTGCGTGGATCAAGGGTCATCCCGAAGGCGCTCAACGATTCCGGGTACCAGTTCCGGCATCCCAGCGTCATCGACGCGGTGCGGTGGTGCGTCAACTCGCGTTAGCCGCATCCGTGTCTGCCGACCCCAGGCCAGATGGGCCCCCGTCGTGCCCGTATCCGCCCGTCAGCGGAATCGCGAGTCCGGGCGCGTAACGGCGATCCACGGTGCCGCGCCGAAGCGAGGCGACCGCGTTGTGCGTATGGCCGTCTCGCCGCCGAAGCAAGGAGGACTGGAGAGCTCAGTAACGGTCCAGAGTCGGCGGTTCCTCCGGCATCTCGATGCCGCCGGTCTCCAACGTCAATGAGAACGCTGTCTTCCAGTCGCCGTTCTCGTAGATCTCTTCGAGCGTGTCGTTGACGAATTTACGCAGCTCAGGGGAATTGTGCGGTAGGCCGATGCCGTATTTTTCGTCAGTCAGGGTGCCGTCCAGCACCTCGAGCTCGTCCGGATACTGCGTGGCGTAGCCATGCAGGATCGTGTCGTCCGTGCTCATCGCGTCGGCTTCGCCGTTCAGCACGGCTTCCTTGCAACTGGAGTAGTCGCGCATCGGATCGTTGAACTTGGCGTCCGGCGCCTTCTGTTTAATCAGCTTCGACGACTCCGAGCCCTTGACGGTACAAATGTCCTTGCCCGCCAGGTCGGTGATCTTCTTGATCCCGCTGTTCGCGTCGACCATGACCGCCTGGCCGGTGGTGAAATACGGCCCGGCGTAGTCCACCTCGTCCTTACGGTCGTCGGTCATCGAATACGTGGCTACGACCATGTCGACCGTGCCGTTTTGGATGTATTTCTCGCGGCTACTCGAAACAGTCTCTACAAAGAACAGGTTATCGCCTTCGGCGACTTCACCGAAAATGCGCTGTGCCAGGATCCGGCCGATCTCGGCGTCGAAACCGGTAATGCGGCCGGTCGCCTCATCCCGAAAGCCCGTCAACGGCTGGTCGAACTTCGAACCGATCGTGAGCCGGCCGCTATCGTAAATCGCCTTGATCTCGTCCGGCATCTCAGAGCGATCCGCCTGCTGGATCACGTAGTCGGTAGGCACGCTTGTATTGCGCATGTCGGCTGCGCACGAAGACACCGCCAACATCCCGGTGACCAAGAATGCAATAAAAGCTAGCCGCCGCATCTGACGCACGGGCGAGATCCTTCCTGTCCGGGGGCGACATGACCATGGGCATATCGACGAGTGCGACTTTACGCGGTCGCACGAGGGGTGCAAACGGCTGTATACCACCAAATTCCGTGCCGCGCGAGGCTCGATGTTCGTTACGCAACATTTTTTCCGACAAATCACCTCAAGGATTAAGCTCGAGCCCGTGACCCATGCGGAAAACAAAAAGAAACTGACCATCAATCGGCTCGGCACCGTCGACTACAGGGTCGCGTGGAAGCAACAGCAGGAACTGCAGACCCAACGAATCAACGACGAAATCGCCGACACGGTCCTGCTACTAGAACACCCCAGCGTCTACACGGCGGGACGGCGCACCGAACCATGGACGTTGCCCACCGACGGCACGCCGGTCGTCGAAGTCGACAGGGGCGGCCAGATCACGTGGCACGGCCCAGGGCAGCTCGTGGGATACCCGATCATCAAGCTCCCCCGGCCGATCGACCTCGTCAAGTACGTGCGCATCCTGGAGTCGATGATCATGCGGATCACCTCCGAATTCGGTGTGGAGACCACCCGCATAGCCGGACGCACGGGTGTGTGGGTACCGGCTGACGACCACGGTCCCGACCGCAAAATCGCCGCCATCGGCGTGCGCGTGCGTTGGGCTGTGACGCTGCACGGTTTCGCCCTCAACTGCGACTGTGACCTCACCCACTTCGACCGGATCTCTCCGTGCGCGATCACCGACGCCGGCGTCACTTCGCTGTCAAAGGAACTGGGCCGGCAGGTGACGGTCGACGAGGTCCTTCCTGTCGCCGAACGCCACCTACCGGAAATCCTGGACGATTGACCGCAGCGTTGCCGAAGCCCGCTAAGGGAACAAGCGATGCAGGTCGCGCGGGAACAGCGTGACCTCACGGATGTTCGCGGCGTTCGTCAGCGACGCGATGAACCTTTCCAGCCCAATCGCGAAGCCACCGTGGGGCGGCATCCCGTAAGCGAACGCCTCCAGGTATGACGCGTAGTCGTCGACGGATTCGCCCCGTGCCTCGATCGCGTCGACATAGTCGGCGTACCGGTGCAGCCGTCGCCCGCCCGTGACGAGCTCCGTGCCGCGGAACAACAGGTCGAAGCTGTCGCTGTAGCCGGGCTCGTGCGGGTCAACGGCGGTGTAGAAAGGCCGTTTCGACATCGGGTAGCCCTCGACGATCAAAAAGTCGCTGTCGTGTTCCCGGCGCGCCCACTCCCCGAGCCATCGCTCGTGCCCGGGAGAAAGGTCGTTGGCCGCGGTGTGGTCAACGCCTTCCGCCTCGGATAGGAGTGTCAGTGCTTCACGAAAATGCAACCGCGGAAACCGGTCCGGCAGCATCGCCGGGGCCGCATCGAGCGCGTCCGCCTGCTCGCGCATGCATTCCGATACGGCGTCCAGCATCGACCGCACCGTGTGGTGCAGCATCAGCTCCACGTCCCGTCGGCTGTCGATGAACCCGAACTCGACGTCCAAAGACGTGTACTGGGCTAGGTGACGCACTGTGTCGTGCGGCTCGGCCCGGAACACGGGCCCGACCTCGAATACCCGCTCGAACACGCCAACGAGAGTCTGCTTATAGAACTGCGGACTCTGCGCCAAGTATGC
>DXIM01000031.1 GCA_019112895.1 Candidatus Stackebrandtia faecavium | reverse complement strand
ATCGCCGGCGAGTTCACTGACGAGACGACGTACCTCGGTGGCCATATCGTGGCACCCGGCGAAGATCCGGACGAGTACACGCAACTCGTGGCCGGCGAGATGTTGACGCAGTGCGCGCCGTACGCGCGTTGGGCGGACGTGTTCTGCGAACGGTCGGCGTTCACGGCCGAGCAGGCGCGCGTCATTTTGACCGCCGCCCGCGACACCGGCTTGGGGTTGCGCGTGCACGGTAACCAGCTCGGCTACGGCGACGGTGTCGCGTTGGCGGTGGAACTGGGTGCGGCGTCCGTCGACCACTGCACCTATCTGTCTAACGACGACATAGATGCACTGGCGAATTCGGACACCGTCGCCACGCTGTTGCCAGGGGTTGAGTTTTCGACGCGTTCGCCGTTTCCGGACGGGGGTGCGTTGTTGAGTGCGGGTGTGCAGGTCGCGTTGGCGTCGGATTGCAACCCGGGATCGTGTTACAGCTCGTCGATGCCGTTGATGATCGCGTTGGCGGTGCGGGACATGAACATGACGGTCGAACAGGCGCTGTGGGCGGCGACTGCAGGCGGGGCACTTTCCTTGCGACGCAACGACATCGGTAGCATCGCCGTCGGTAAGCGGGCCGACATGGTCGTGCTGGATGCGCCAAGTTACGTGCATATGGCATACCGGCCGGGCGTGCCGTTGGTCGATACCGTTTTTCAGGGCGGGACCGGCGTAGCGTCGGTTCATAGCAGGTAAAAACCGGCCCTTCGGGTAGCCAGTCTGGTCCGAACGGATAGTAGGGTGTGTCGAATGGTGAGCCGTACAAATACCCCTATCTGGCGCACTGCGAAAACCTTGAACATTATGTTTTGGGTTGGTGTCGCGTTGGCCCCGCTGTCGGCGTTGGTGTTGCTCGTCGGCAACAGCGATGCCGTCATCAAGTTCGCCCTCATCCTGGGACTGGGTTGTGTTGTCCTTATCGGATTGTCGGTGACGTGGCGGCGTGATGCCAGTTCCGTCGAAAAAGACCTCGTCATGGCGATAGCCGATGTCGAATCGAACACGAAGCATGCGATCTCCGATCTGCGCACACAGGTCCGGCAGAGCATCAGCGAACCAGCCCCGCAGTCGCGTGGCGAAATGTCGGCGCCGAGGCCGTTTCGCGAAGTACCCGCACGGACCATCGACAGCGACCAGATGCCGATGCAGCGGGACGGCCGACAGGTTTCGCCGCCCCGGCAAACCGTCGACTATGACGATTTGCCGTCGACGGACCCGATGGAACGGCAGGAGCGGCGCCAGCCGCAGCCCGGATACAACGCGCAGTCAGCCCGCGCGTATGGGCGGGAAGACGAGACACCGAGGCCGAGGCACCAGCAGGGGTATGGATCGGACGCCGATACGCGGTTCCGTCCGCCCGAACCCGAGGGAGAGCCCGGTGTCTACCGGGGACGGGGCGGCAAGACTCCGTTGACCGAGAAGATCTCGAGTATGCGTAAGACCGGCACGAAACGCGATGAATCGGGCGCGTTCGATGCGCGTCGGGAAGCGGATTCGCTGCTTTCGGGGCTGCACGGCGACGATACGAGACACCGCGACGAACCGCCGATCGCGCGGCAACGCGCGCACGCCGACGACGGCTACGATGCCAGGCGCGGATCGGGCGAGTATTCGCCGCGCCGCCGCGCACACGCCGAACCGGACACGTCGTCCGGCAGTTCCGCATGGCGCGGCGACGAGCGTTCAGATGCATACCGGACCCGCGGCGCATCCGACGGTGTCGCTAACGGTTGGAGTGACGGTGCTGATGCGCAGTCTCGCGCCGCGAGTTGGTCGATGGAGCCGCCACGCCGTGGCCGCCACTATGAGCCGGACGAGACGCGCGCGATCTCGCGTCATGAAGCCGAAGCGATGCCGCGGTGGTCGGAGTATGAATCGCCCAGTCGTTCGCGTTCCGCCTCCTACATGGATGAATATTACGGTAGGCGCTGAGTCAGGGTGGCTCGTGAGTGTCTGCCGTTCCATGGCGTGAACCTGCAGGCCGTCGCCGATATGGCTGGGTCGGGGCTGGGCAATAAGGGTTTCGTTGGCGTGATGCCCACATCGTTACCGCGTCCCGCCAGTGCCGGGCCAGCTGCATGCGCACAGCCTTAGACCTGCGTACGTGGGCTACGCGGTTTCGGTGAGTGTCTCCACGGCGGACTGGAACGTCGGGCTCCTTATGCTGCGCGGCACTGCCACCGTGGCACTGACACTGTCGCCGCCATCCAGGATCCGATGTCCATGAGAAGTGTGAAATAGGCTCAGGCGATGCCAGCTTTACGTTGGGCAGCACACGAGGTTTAGTCTCACATGGCCCCGCGGCTAGTTGGGAATCTATTGCCACGCTAAGTTCCGAACATGGCATTCACCAAGAAGGACATTCCGGCGCCGCGCGATCATCGAGGCAACGCTAGATGTGCATAGTGGCATACAGCACTGTTCGTCGAGATTGACTTGTCACTTGGAGCTCTATAACCTCAAGGGACACATAGGTAATCGGGACTTCGCGCACGGATAGTGGATCAAATTCTTGTTTGCTTACGCATGCCCAAATCATCGCCCAAAGACGGTCAAGTGAATCCTCCCGCATTGATAAACATGTTTTTCCCGGCCGTGCTCGGACGTGCAAAGCCCATTGAAAAGAAACAGATTTCTGAGCTACGCCAACCGAGGTGTCGGTGTTTATCAACCGTGATTTCCGGCGCATGCTGCTGGCGACGGCCGTATCGGACACGGGATCGGGAATCCACAGTGCGCTCATTACGATCTGGATCGTCGGAACGCTCCTTCAAGGAGACGATAGTGCACCGGTAGTCACCAGTGTGGTCAGCAGCATCGCACTCGGGACAGGGGTTTTGGCCAATGCCGCTGCCGGAGTCCTTGTCGACCGATGGAACAAATGGCGCACGATGCTGTGCAGCGATTTGATCATGGCGGCCGCGGTCCTGGTGATTCTCCTCGTGAGTGCTACCCATTCCGTCATCGATCAACCATGGGCGGTCATCGTGATCGTGGCGGTGGCGAGTGCGGTGATCAGCGGGGTCGGGCCATTCTTCACGTCTGCCAGATTCGTTATCACGAACGATATCGTTCCGGAAAAGGCTTACGGTCGCGCTTTCGGGTACATGCATAACGCCGAAACGGCGGGGCAGCTGATCGGTCCACCGTTGGCATCCGTAATCATTGCTTCTTTGGGCGCCTATATTGGTTTCGGTATCGACGCGGCAACATTTCTGTTCTCGATGCTTCTCGTGATGCTGGTATGGAGGCGTAATCGCCAGTACGGTCACTCGCAGGTAAAACCGAAGCAGGACCGAAACTTCCGGGCCGAATATATCGAGGGGTTCACGGCGATACGGAACAATTCTCGGGCGCTCATAATGTTGAGTGCACTGTCGATTGTGGGTATCGGCGGTTCAATGTTTCTGCGTGTCGAGATCTTTTTCCTGCAGGACGATGCGGGTCTCTCGGCGAATTGGTACGGCATTTCGATGGGTGTCTTCGCGGCAGGGCTGTTGCTCGGCGCATGGATTGGGGGCCGACTCGTCGATTACCTGGATCCAGTCAAGATGCTGGTCCTGACCATGGCCTTTTACGGTCTTCTCATTATCGTGTTCCCCTATTTCTCGAGCCTGCTCCTGCTGCTGTTCATAAAACTCGCTCTCGGGTCGCTCGCCGCTATGCTCGACGTGAGCGTGGGACCTCTGATCATGAGAACGATGCCCAAGGAAATTCTTGGCAGGGTGATCGCTGCATTTAGGACTGTTAGTGCACTTGGTTGGATGTTCGGAACAATGACGGCCGGGCTACTCGCGGGCCCGGTTTTGTCGGGTGTTCAGTTCGATATTTATGGCTTGGACGTGGGGCGGTTCCAAATAATCTTTGGGGTTGCGGGACTGCTTTGTTGCGGTACCGCATTGGTGACGTCCGTGGCTTCGTCGAAGCATGATCAGAACGCAAGAGAGTATGCGAAATAGTGTCTAGCGTTTCCGCCTGCCCCTGTTGCGACCAGCGGATCGTGTTCGGTGCGGTCTCGTTCCTTGAAACAGATATGTTCTCAGGAGCTCCTCCTCTACCTCGACAGCGAATCACCAATGGATGGACCTATGCGGGCGCGGTTATTCCATAGCGATTCTCTACTCAAGAGTTTCCCGCCAGCTAAAACTCCCTGGGTTCCGCGCAGTGCCAGAAATCCTTGCCTTTCGGTTCCGACAGTTTCGCGGTGAGCGTCTTCGTTGTGCAGTCGAAGTGTTCGGGGTATGCCGATAGTTCGGATTGCTCAAGGTCTGCTTCGGGAATGCGGAAGCCTCCTTGATTCGTCGTGTCCATTCTCCATGGAACTTCGTCGGCGTGTTCGGGATTGTGCGAGATCACCATGTGGGCGGGGGTTCCACCTACGATTGCGCCCTCGGCATCGCGGAAGACAAATGAGACTCCGGGCGCGGGCGCCGGTTCACACGAATACAGCTCGAAGGTCGCCGCGACAGAGTCGAGTCGGTCGGTACTTCCGGACTGTGTTACGGCGAAATCCAGTCCGTATGTTTTCAATAGCCCGTATCCGTCGACGCTTCCGGCGTCGGGGAGCCACTGGGTATCGCGGCTGTGTGTTGTCATTGTGAGGTCGTTCTCGAACCCAACATCGTCGGGCACTTTGACGAGCCCGCCGATGCCGACGGTATCGCCTGGGGCGATGTCGGGGATGGTTTGTTCCAGTGCCCAGCCCTTACTTGCGTTTTCTTTCGTCACGACAGAGTCACCGTTGTGGTCTTTCAGATCGAAGACTATGTCCGTGTGGTGCGCTAGTGATTCGGACTTATTGGTGAACGTCGCCCCGAAGGACACGTAGGTATCCGTCTTGCCGTCAACTTGGACTTCGAATACGGAATAGCCGCTGTCGGTGGTCTCGATTTTTGCGCCGTGTGGTCTATCTATGGTGTCGTCTGCGGCAGTGTCGGCTGCCCTAGAGTCGCAGTAGTCTGTCAACGGGCCCGAATCGGAACTTTTTTCGGGGATGGAGCTGATCCATATGGCGCCCGCGCTGATCGCGATAACGGCTGCGGTGGCGCCTGCTATCGGCCATTTCAGCTTCTTTAGCTTCACTCCGAAAGTATCTGTCACTTTAGGTGTGTCCCAGTTGCCCTGCCATGACATATGTCGGGGCGAAGGCGTAGCGGAGCTGGGATCGTCTTCGTGTCCGGATTGACTCACGAACGACCCCCGAGATTGCTTATCGTCGCCGAATAGGCTTCCGTGCGAATTTCATGGACAACCTGCGAGTAGTCCTGCCAAGGGTCTGACATTGCGGAATCGAACTAGTAGAGAGCTTTTAGGTCTGCACCTAGTACTTCTCCCGTATGCCGTCCGTCGTTCACCGTTGATCCGTTCTGTTGGTCACGTGTTGGCTACCGCTTCGAGGACTGTAGCAGGACTTGGTTATATCTAAATAGAGGAGTGGTTGTCCATCGTGCTACGAACCGTGAACGGCAAGCTCAGCAAGTTACTGACATGCCGCCGGGGCCTAGTTACCGCGGCTTACTTATCGATGTCGCCGACGACGAAGAACATCGAGCCGAGTATCGAGATCAGGTCCGGCACCAGGCAGCCTTCGAGCAGAGTCGACAATGCCTGCACGTTCGCGTATGACGCGGTTCGCAGTTTCAACCGCCACGGCGTCTTCTCGCCCCGCGACACCAGGTAGTAGCCGTTGATGCCGAGCGGGTTCTCCGTCCAGGCATAGGTCTGTCCTTCGGGCGCCTTCACGACCTTCGGCAGCCGCACATTGACGGGTCCGGTGACGGTGTCGACCTTGTCGAGACACTGTTGGGCGAGGTCGAGCGACACGTAAACCTGGTCGAGGAGGCACTCGAACCGTGCATGACAGTCGCCGGAGGTGCGGGTTACCACCGGAACATCCAGCTGGTCGTAGGCGAGGTAAGGCTCGTCCCGACGCAAGTCGAAATCCATTCCGGACGCACGCGCCGCGGGGCCGGAGACGCCGTAGTCGGCGGCCGTTTCGGCGCTCAAGATGCCGACACCTTTCGTGCGTGCCAAGAAGATCTCGTTCTCGCGAATAATATTGTCCAAATCGGGCAGGCGGCGTCGAACGGTGTCGATGGCGTCGCGTGCACGAGAGGTCCACCCGTAGGGCACCTCCTCCTTCACGCCGCCGATCCGGTTGAACATGTAATGCATGCGCCCACCGGAGGCTTCCTCGAACACCGCCTGCAGCTCTTCGCGTTCCCGGAACGCGTAGAACATCGGCGTTATCGCGCCGATCTCCAGGGGGTACGAACCGAGGAACATGAGATGGTTCAACACCCGGTTCAGCTCCGCCAGCGCGGTGCGCAGCCATACGGCGCGTTCGGGCACTTCGATGCCCATGAGCCGTTCGACCGCCAATGCGACACCCAGTTCGGAACTGAACGCCGACAACCAGTCGTGGCGGTTCGCGAGCATGAGGATCTGCCGGTAGTCGCGGACCTCGAACAGTTTCTCGGCGCCGCGATGCATGTAACCGACGATCGGTTCGCAACTGGTGACGCGTTCGCCGTCGACCGTCAACTTGAGGCGCAGCACTCCGTGCGTCGACGGGTGCTGTGGACCGATATTGAGCACCATGTCGGCGAATTCGCCGCCGCCGGAACCTACTCCTACCGTCATTTCGGTCATGCCTCATCGTGGCACGCGCCCACTCCAGGCGGTGGTGCCCGCCGGGCGGGGCGGATGACGGATTCAGTGCGACAGGGCGTCGAGAAGCGCGGCGAGGTCGGTTCCGGCGCGAAGCAGCGACCGGGTACGCGCCGCTATCCCGGCCAGCCGCGCCTTGAGCGTCTCGAGGGCGGCGTCGACGTTGCGCAACTCGTGCGCTGCGGTGAGGGTCTCGCGGATCTCCGGTATGCGGTAGCCGGCGTTGCGGAGCGCCGCAATGATCCGGGCGTACCGGACAGTTTCGGGCGGGTAGCTGCGGATGCGGCGTGACGTTACCCGTTCGGGTCTGAGGAGCCCGGCCTGTTCCCAAAAACGCAGTGTCGATGCGCGCACGTCGAGCGCCGCGGCGAGCTGCCCGATCGTCATCGAGTCGTCGGTGTGCGCAGGGCTTTCGGTGTTGTTTTCGCCGCTGATGAGCCGAAGTGCGTCTTGTGCGGCCAAAGCTTCGGCCCGTTCCTTCGACAGGTCAAGATGGAACCGGCTGATGCGCGCGGCGGCGGCATCGGACTCGATAGTCCACAAGGTCCTTATGGTGTCGCTGGCGGTCACGGGGCCGACCGCGACGGCCAGACCGCGATAGGCGTTCAAAGCCAACTCATGGATCGCGCTGAAAAGGCGGTAACCGTTGGCTTCTCGCCGCGCGGGCGG
>DXIM01000030.1 GCA_019112895.1 Candidatus Stackebrandtia faecavium | reverse complement strand
CCCAGTTCGGTGCCGCCTACGCAGACCGATTCATGTACCGCTACGGCGAACTACCCGCCGACCAGCAACGCATCGAGCTGTACCGCCTACTCGACGAGTTCTTCTAAACCACACACCGGCATCACCGGCCCGACACCGCCACGGGGCACACACCGTCACACCGCAAATCCCAGGTAGGCTCGCCGACGTGCTGACAGTATCGACCGTCAACGTCAACGGAATCCGCGCCGCCACCCGCAAAGGCTTCACCGAATGGCTGCACAACACTCAAGCCGACGTCGTGTGCCTCCAAGAAGTCCGCGCCACCGCGCAACAAGTACCGGCCGAAGTAGCCGACGCGCCCGGCTGGCACTTCATCCTCGCCCCGTCGGCAGACAAAGGCCGCTCCGGAGTCGCAGTCCTATCACGACAACTCCCGCACACACACCGCGTCGGTTTCGGCTCTGACGAATTCGACGACTCCGGCCGCTACCTCGAAATCGACCTGCCCGGTGTCACCATCGCCAGCCTGTACCTACCGTCCGGCGAAGTCGGCACCACACGCCAAGACCAAAAAGAACGCTTCATGGCGCAATTCGGCGAATACCTGCAGCAGCTACGCAAACGCGCCCACACGCAAGACCGCGAAGTGATCGTGTGCGGCGACTGGAACATCGCCCACCGCGAACACGACCTCAAAAACTGGAAAAACAACAAGAAAAACGCCGGCTTCCTCCCCGAAGAACGCCAATGGTTGACCGACATCCTCGACAACGGATACGTCGACGTCACCCGCACCCTCCACCCCGACACCACCGGCCCCTACTCGTGGTGGTCCTACCGCGGCCGCGCATTCGACAACGACTCCGGTTGGCGCATCGACTACCACATCGCCACCCCCACAATCGCCGCCACCGCCACCACCAGCATCGTCGAACGCGCCGCCAGCCACGACCAACGCTGGTCCGACCACGCACCCGTCACCACCACCTACCAGTACTGAAACCAGGAGACGCCGTGCCGTTCACCGCCCAAGACCCCCTCTCGTTGGACGACAGCCTCGACACCGCCGAACGCACCATCCGCGACAACGTCGCTGCCTTCTGCCGCAACGAAATCGCACCCCACATCACACAATGGTTCGAACACGGCAACCCACCCGTCCCCGAACTGGCCACCCAACTAGGCGAACTCGGCGTCTTCGGTATGCACCTCGACGGGTACGGCTGCGCCGGCACCAACGCCGTCTCCTACGGCCTCGCATGCATGGAACTGGAAGCCTGCGACTCCGGCATCCGTTCCCTAGTGTCGGTACAAGGATCGCTAGCGATGTACGCGATCTGGCGATACGGCAGCCACACCCAGAAACAACAATGGTTGCCGGACATGGCCGCCGGCCGCGCCATCGGCTGCTTCGGCCTCACCGAACCCGACCACGGCTCCGACCCCTCCGCCATGACCACCACCGCCACCAAAAACGGTGACGACTGGATACTCAACGGCCGCAAAACATGGATCACCAACGGCTGCGCCGCGAAAATCGCGATCGTGTGGGCCGCAACACCACAAGGCGTCCAAGGATTCGCCGTCCCCACCGACACGCCCGGGTTCAGCACCCACCCCATCACCCGCAAAATGTCGCTGCGCGCATCAGTCACCAGCGAACTCGTCCTCGACAACGTACGACTGCCCGCCGACGCCGCCCTACCAGACGCCACCGGACTCAAAACCGCGCTGGCATGCCTCAACGAAGCCCGATACGGCATCATCTGGGGCAGCATCGGCGCGGCACGGTCGAGTCTCGACACGGCCCGTGAATACGCGTCGACGCGCACACAGTTCGACCGCCCGATCGCCGGTTTTCAACTCACCCAAAACAAACTGGTCGACATGACCCTCAAAGTCCACAACGGCCTCCTGCTGGCGCTGCATTTGGGCCGCCTCAAAGACAACCAGCAACTCACCCCGCACCAAGTCAGCTACGGCAAACTCAACAACACGCGCGACGCGATCGACGTGTGCCGGCAAGCCCGCACCATCCTCGGCGCCAACGGAGTCAGCCTCGACTACGACGTCATCCGCCACGCCAACAACCTCGAATCCGTACTGACATACGAAGGAACCGCCGAAATGCACACCCTGATCCTGGGTCAGGGCCTCACCGGACACAACGCGTTTCGTGGCTAACATCGGCCCACCGGCGGCGAACCACACACACCACCATCAGATATACATACAGTCATGACCACAACACGTAGTCGCGCGCAACAGCTACTGGAGAAACTCGCCGGCGACCACGCTGTCTTGCACGACAAGCAATGGGATGCGATCCACGCTCTCACCGTCGACCACGCACGCGTACTACTGGTGCAACGCACCGGCTTCGGCAAATCCGCGGTCTACTTCGTCGCCACTTCACTACTGCGCAGCGACGGCGCCGGACCCACCATCATCGTGTCGCCACTGCTGGCGCTCATGCGTAACCAGATCGACGCTGCCGCGGCCGCCGGTATCGCCGCCCGCACAATCAACTCCGCCAACCCTCAAGAATGGGACGATATCGCCGCCGATATCGCCGCCGACAACGTCGACGTCGTCCTCGTCAGCCCCGAACGGCTCAACAACCCCCAATTCCGTGACACGATCCTGCCGAAACTCGCCGCCACCTGCGGCATGCTCGTCGTCGACGAAGCCCACTGCATCTCCGACTGGGGCCACGACTTCCGCCCCGACTATCGACGGCTGGCCACGTTCATCACGCAACTGCCCGCTACCGTCCCGATCCTGGCCACCACGGCCACCGCCAACGCCCGCGTCAGCGACGACATAGCCGAACAACTCGAAACCGCGGCCCAGCCCGCCCGGGTACTACGCGGAAACCTCGACCGCGCGTCCCTAGCGCTGTCAGTGATGCCGCGCAGCGACGACGCCCAACGGCTCGCCTGGCTCGACGAACAGCTACCCCGCATGCCGCACAGCGGCATCATCTACACCCTCACCGTCTCCGATGCCGAAGACATCGCCACCTACTTGACCGACCGCGGCCACACCGTCGCCGCCTACACCGGCCGCACCCCACCCGAAGAACGCATCGAACGCGAAAACGCGCTCCTCAACGACGAACTCAAAGCCCTTGTCGCCACGAGCGCGCTCGGCATGGGGTTCGACAAACCCAACCTGGGGTTCATCGTGCATGTCGGCGCCCCCTCGTCGGCCGTGGCTTACTACCAGCAGGTGGGGCGCGCCGGCCGCGCCACTGACCATGCCGAAGTCGTTTTGCTACCGGGACATCAAGACGATCGGATCTGGCGATACTTCGCGTCCCTGTCGTTTCCCGATGAAACCCAGGTCCGCCACACGTTGGCGCTGCTCAACGACAGTCCCGACACCGTCTGGTCCACGTCCGCGATCGAAACCCACATCGACCTGGCACGCACGCGCCTGGAAATGATGTTGAAAGTTCTCGATGTCGACGGCGCTGTCCAGCGAGTCAAGGGCGGCTGGATCGGCACCGGCGCCGACTGGCATTACGACCGGCAACGGTATGCACGTGTCGATGCGCAACGCCGACACGAACAACAACGCATGCGCGACTACATCGATACCCGCAACTGCCGCATGCAGTTTCTGCGGCACGAACTCGACGACCCGCACACCGACACGTGCGGCCGCTGCGACAACTGCACTACCGGCCCCCGCGACTACGGCGTGTCCAGCGACGCCCACGACGCTGCGCAGCAGGCTCTCAACGAACCCGGAGTCACGTTCGCGCCCCGCCGCATGTGGCCGGCCGGGATGCGCGCCATCGGTGTCGACGTGGCCGGCAAGATCCCGGCCCACCTTCAAGCCGAACCTGGCCGGGCCGTGGCACGGTTGAGTGACATCGGGTGGGGCCAGAGACTGCGCGAATTGTTCGCGTCCAGCGACGACGCCCCCGTCAGCGACGCCGTCTTCGACGCGATCGTGTCGGTACTGGCGTCGTGGCAATGGTCGCCACGCCCCACCGCCGTCATGTCGATGGGGTCGCGCAACCACCCGATCCGCGTTGACGGTGTCGCCCAACGCATCGCCCGCACCGGCCGCATGGAATACCTGGGAAGCTTCGACCGGGTCCATCATGCACCGTTCCGCAACCCGGACGGCACCAACAGTGCTCAACGGCTCCGGCAGGTGCACGACACTGTCATTTTCGATGGCGACATACCCGCCACCGGAATCCTGCTGGTCGACGATCTTCGCCACAGCGGCTGGAGCCTCACCGTCGCCGCCGCGTACCTGCGCGCCAACGGCGCGGGACCGGTGTACCCGTTGGTGTTGGGGCTGGAAGCCTAGAATCGAGACCGTGCCGACGTCGACACGAACAGCGGCAGCACGCGGTCGGCTGGCATGGGGCCGAAACTGTCGGATACCGCTTGCGCGACGTTGATCGGTCGGGCGATGACCACGGTGCCGAGCGTCAGACGAATCGTCAGCATGAACGCCGGTGGTCGCCGCGGGGCGCCTGGCCCCGTCATAGATCTTCAGCCGGCGGGAGCGTCCGCCACGACGGTGGCGTGCTCCACCGGACGCGGCGCGTTTTCGCTGTCGGTATCGAGGCCGGCACAACCGCTGTGCACGTACTGGCGCTACGCCGCGGCGATGCCGTAGCGCACGACGTCGAGCAGGCTGCGGAAGCGGTCGAATACGCCTTCGTCATGTCGATACCGAGCGCCATATCCGACGACCTCATTCCTGATAGCCCCGCACTGGTGACCATGACAAATGTTCGATACAGCCGCGGGAAACCACGGACTCGGCACCATGGACAGTTAAACGAACAGCACCGGGAAGGTCACTGCAGCCATCACTGCGCCCGACAGGCCCGGGCTGCAGGCGGGTTTGACGAGGCTTCCCCCGCAAACAAAAGACTGTGCCGAATCAGCCCCGGGAAGTGTGACGCGACGACCCGCCCGGCGCCGCATGTATGTCCATAGTCAAACCGTTAACCCGGTCAGGAAGCTGGTCCCACCACCACGGCAACCGGCTCGGTTCCCAATGCGGTTCCGGCACGAAATCGCACCAGGTGCCGTCGAACGGGAACTGTTGCGACTGCGCGAGACGAATCATCGCTTTACCTTCGTCCCGGATCCGGGCCGCCTGCGTGTCATCCCACAGCACACCGGTGCGTTCCGCGAACTCGTCCTCGTCTTTCCATTCGTAACTGCCGTCGGGATACACCACTACATCCAACGCCTGGTCGAACGAATCAACACCGCCGGCCCACCGCGCCACCGGCTGTTCCAGGTTGATGTACCAAAACGCGAACGAACCGTCATCGTGGAAAAACCACCACACCGAATGCGACCCGTTCGGCGGAGTCAACTGCAACACGCCCGTGCCGTGCCACCGTCGCACCGTCAACACCGTCGGCGACCCCATCTTCTCCGCCAGCGGAAGCTTGCGGGTCGACCGTCCATCCAACGTGTGGCGCCCCACCGTGTGCGAACCGGGATGAACCCACTGCAGCAAACCCCGTTCATCATCACTAATGACGCGGCCACAATGTACAAAACTGATGCGGCCATCGCTGTTGAGGTTGCGGCGCATACTGACAAAGCCCGGTTCGAAACGCATCCGGTCCACCATACGGCACAGCCACCGCATCCCCGGCGGTACAGTACGTGCGACCCGACCGCTTCACCGCCAGGACGAACACCCCATGAATCACAGCGCGACACCGTGGCTGGAGCGACACCAAATCGGCCTCTACCTGGCCGCACTCGCCGTCGGGGCGCTCATCGCTGGCGCCGCGCCCGCAGCCGGCCGCGCGACCGCACCATTGCTCACCCCGGTTCTGGCGACACTGCTGTACGCCACGTTCGTGCAAGTCCCCGTGCGCGAATTGACCCACAGCCTGCGAAACAAACGGTTCCTCACCGCCGCCTTGGTTCTCAACTTCGCGGTCGTTCCGCTGGTCGTGGCCGGCATGTGGTTCTTCCTGCCGCACCACGACACCATCCGCGTCGGCGTGCTACTGGTGCTGTTGACGCCGTGCATCGACTACGTCATCGCCTTCACTCAGTTGGCCGGCGGTGCAAGCCGCACCCTCCTGGCCGCTACACCGCTGCTGCTGCTGGCCCAAATGCTGCTACTACCGGTGTTCCTGTGGCTGTTCCTCGGACCCGACGCCACCACCATGATCCATGTCGGCCCATTCGCGACCGCGTTTGTCACCCTCATCGCCGCACCACTAGCGCTAGCGTGGGTGACCCAAACCTGGGCGGGGCGGCACCGCAGCGGGCGCGCGGTCACGAACAGTGCGCAACGCTGCGCGGTCCCCCTCATGGCCGCGACCTTGGCCATCGTCGTGGCCAGCCAAACACCGAAACTCGACGGCGCGGTCCACCTCGCCGTCACCGTCGCACCGTTCTTCGTCGTGTTCCTGACCGTCATGGCCATCATCGGTTGGGCCGCCGCCCGCACCCTCAAACTCGACCCGGCTGCAGGCCGCGCACTCATATTCACTGGCGCGACCCGCAACTCGCTCGTCGTACTACCGCTGGCGTTGGCGTTGCCGGACGCATTGTCGGCCGCCGCGATCGTGGTCGTGACTCAAACCGTCGTCGAAATTGTCGGCATGATCGTCTACATCGCTGTCGTGCCCAAGATGATGCCCACAAGCGCCTCGGGCTGAACACGCGTCACGGCGAATAGGCCGTCGTGTAGCGGTCCTGCGCCGGCACCATCAGCCACAACGCCAAATAGATCAAAAACTGCGGCCCCGGAAACAGACACGAAAGCACGAAAATCACTCGCATGATTGTGCGTGAAATACCGAACCTGTCCGCCAATCCAGCGCACACGCCCGCGATCATGCGGCCATCTTTCGGCCGCTCCAACTTCGCCATGATGCCCCTCCTTCGCCTACAACAGGCGCTTGGAACGCCCGATTACCCCTCCATGATGCGAGCAAAACCGGGGCCCTGTCATCAGGGAAGCCCCCTAATTCGGGCATCCGGGACGCGCCAGCCTGGTCCTGCGTCACCGTGATCCCACACGCGTCAGCCAGCGTGAACGTCAACGACATCAAATCGGTGCTGGTCACCGACGCGCCCCGCAACCCGTCTACCCCGCGCATACCCGCCAAAGTGCAATGACGCAGCACCGCACCCGTCATCGTGGCTTCGTCGAACTTCGCTGACGACAAGTCACACGACTCGAACCGCACCCCAGACAGGTCGGCCGCGGTGAAGTCGGCGCCGCTGAGGCGACAATTGTCGAACACCACGTGCGAAAACCGGCTGAAACGAAAACCCGCCAAATCGAGCCGGCAATCGCGAAACACGACATCTTTGACGACCCCGTTCGTCCACTGCAGCCCCGTACCCCGCACCGATGTCACGGAGGTGCGCCGCATACGGCAATCCTGCGCGAACACGTTGGCGAGATTCACATCTTCGAAAACACAGTTAACGACACCGGCTTTCGCCCAGACACCGGCAGACATGTCGGCCCGCGCGATACGGCACTGTTCGGCATCGAACCGTGCCGCCTCCACCGCGCCCACATCGCCGACGATCTCCAGCTGCCACCACTGTGCATCATCTTCCAACGGTGACGCCACCGAATCCCATGACGTCAACTGTTGCGGCAGCTGCGGTGCAGCCGGATCCGCCGCTGGTGGTTTCTTCGCCATCACACTCCTCGCATCAACGACCTAGCATCGTAATGGCCACGTCCGACATCCCATCCTCACAAGGAAACAGAACAGCAGATGCACATCCTCATGATCCACGGTGGCCTGTGGGAAAACGTCGACGCCGAACAGTTTTGGCACCGTCCCGGCATCGCCTCGGCCCTGCACGATGCCGGCCACACGGTCCTGACGCCGGACCGGTTGACACGGCCCACCAACTGGCGAGCCGACACCGACCACGTCGCTGCGTTCCTCCCCACAACACCGTGCGCGCTCATAGGCGCATCGAACGGTTGCACCATCGCGGCTCGCCTAGCCGCTCTACATCCCCACGTGGTCACCAGTCTTCTGCTGGCATGGCCCGCCACCTGCGGTGATGAAGAGCGCGACGCCAAGTTTCGCGCTTATCTACAGCAAGAAGGCGCTGCACCTGACACGGTCGCCGACCTGGTGAATGGACAGACACTGCGCGGCGTCGCCGACGCGGCATTGAAGGAACTGGGCATGCCCGTATCCGTCATGGCCGCCCCCGAAACTTCACCGGCGCACCAGCCACACACCGCGCACCGTCTCGCCGCACTGACACGCGCGACAATGTTGGAACATATCCAGAACCGCTCGCGCCCAATTTCCCCGAACACAAAAAAGACTGTGTGGATACGCTGCTGAAGTGGATTTCCGTCAACAGTGAGTAAAGAGGAGCCCTATGGCACGACGGTTCAACGACAAGGTCGCGATCGTGACAGGAGCGGCCCACGGCATCGGACGCGCCTGCGCGCAACGACTGTCCGACGAGAAAGCGACCGTGGTGCTCGCTGACGTCGACCATGACACCGCTACGCGTGTCGCCGCACAACTGCACACCGACGCCGTAGCGGTCGAATGCGATGTCACCAGCAGCGACAGTGTCACCGCGATGGTCGAAGCGACAGTCACCCGCTACGGACGCGTCGACGTGCTCATCAACAACGTCGGCGGAACCGGAAGCGAAACAGCAGACGTCGACGAATGGCAACGACAACTCGGCACGTCACTGCTGGGCGCGATGCGTTGCATCGACGCGTGCGCGCCCTACCTGCTGGATAGCCGCGGCGGCGGCGCGGTCGTGTCGATCAGTTCCGTCAACGGCATGACCGCTATCGGCCAAACCGAATACTCCGCCGCCAAAGCCGCACTCATCAGCGCCTGCCAAAACCTCGCCGTCAAATACAGCCCCCGCGAACAAGGCATCAGCGACGCCGACCACGGCTGGATCCGCATCAACGTGGCTGTACCAGGCACGATACGGACCCGAGTATGGACCCACAGTCAACAGCAACGCGACAACATGGACCGCATGCGCGCGCTATACCCGATGGGACGCGTCGGCGAACCCGACGACGTCGCCGCCGCCGTCGCATTCTTGGCCAGCAGCGACGCATCCTGGATCACCGGTGCCGCGCTGCCCGTCGACGGCGGCTTCATGCTGGGACCGTCAATCAACCTGATCTGACACCGTCGCGCCGAACCACGACTCGTACTGTTGCTGACCGAACATCTTCGCGGTGTCCCGTGCCGAGGGTGTGCCGGCATCCGGGTCAGCC
The DNA here is from genome assembly GCA_019112895.1 of Candidatus Stackebrandtia faecavium. Classification (GTDB taxonomy): domain Bacteria; phylum Actinomycetota; class Actinomycetes; order Mycobacteriales; family Micromonosporaceae; genus Stackebrandtia; species Stackebrandtia faecavium. Next base: position 49,040 of record DXIM01000030.1, on the reverse strand, counting down.
CCCGCCGCCAACAACACTTTCACCACGTCATCCTCCGATTTGAACACGGCACCTGCCAGCGGCGACTGGCCGCGATCGTTACGAAGATTCACGTCCGCGCCACGCTCCACCAGCCGCGACACCGCTTCCGCGTGACCGTGATAGGCCGCCAACATGACCAACGTGTCACCAGCCGCATTCATCATGTCGACCGGAACACCGGCATCCACGTAGGCGCCAAGGCGCGCGGCCTCTCCTCGCCGCGCCATGTCGAACACCTCATGCGCCAACTCGATCAGCTTCGGATCCTCACTCGGCTCCACAATCATCACCTCGCCACGACACTACTGCGACAACATCGAAAGCCGCAGTGACCGATCCGGATTATCCCGATTCGTATCCACCACCACAATCGACTGCCACGTCCCCAACGCGATCCGCCCATCCACCACCGGCACCGTCGCATACGGCGCCACCAACGACGGCAACACATGATCCCGACCATGGCCAAACGACCCATGTCGATGCCGCCACCGGTCATCCACAGGCAACAAATCCCGCAACGCCGCCAACACATCCTCATCACTACCGGCGCCCGTCTCCAACACCGCCACACCCGCAGTCGCATGCGGCACGAACACGTTCAACAACCCCTCCACCACGCCACACCCCGACACGAAATCCTCACACCGTCGCGTCACATCCGTCACCGACTCGTCATGACCAGTACGCAAACTCAACACAGTCGACCAAAAACCACCCATACCCACGATGCTGCCACCTCCCCACACCCCCCACACAACGACCAGGCACCATAGATCAGGTGAACCTCGCCCAACGATTTCCCGAAGACCCAAACCCCGACACCATCTTCGAAGCCTTCACCGACCACACCACCAACCAAGGCATCGACCTATATGACGCTCAAGAAGAAGCGATCATGGAAATCGTCAGCGGCAACAACGCCATCATCACCACCCCCACCGGCTCCGGCAAAAGCCTCATCGCCGCCGCCGCACACTTCACCGCCCTCGCCAACCAACGCACCAGCTTCTACACCGCACCCGTCAAAGCACTCGTCAGCGAAAAATTCTTCGACCTGTGCCAACAATTCGGCACCGACAACGTCGGCATGATGACCGGCGACGCCAGCGTCAACCCCGACGCCCCCCTCATCTGCTGCACCGCCGAAGTCCTCGCCAACATCGCCCTCCGCGACGGCGAATACGCCGACGTCGGCCAAGTCGTCATGGACGAATTCCATTTCTACGCCGAACCCGAACGCGGCTGGGCCTGGCAAGTACCACTCATCGAACTCCCCCACACACAATTCATCCTCATGTCCGCCACCCTCGGCGACACCACCTTCTTCCAAAAAGACCTCACCCGCCGCACCGGCCGCCCCACCGCCTCAATCAGCTCCGCAACCCGCCCCGTCCCCCTCTACTACCGCTACTCCACAGAACCACTCCAAACCACCATCGAACTCCTCCTGCGCGAAGAAAAAGCCCCCATATACATCGTCCACTTCACCCAAGCCGCAGCGATGGAACAAGCCTCCGCGCTCATGAGCATCAACGTATGCACCAAACAAGAAAAAACCGAAATCGCCGACCTCCTCGGCGGCTTCCGCTTCACCACAAAATTCGGTAAAAACCTCGCCCGACTCGTCAAACACGGAATCGGCGTCCACCACGCCGGCATGCTCCCCAAATACCGCCGACTCGTCGAACGCCTCGCCCAAGCCGGCCTACTCAAAATCATCTGCGGCACAGACACCCTCGGCGTCGGCGTCAACGTCCCCATCCGCACCGTCCTATTCACCGGCCTCACCAAATACGACGGCTACCGCGTCCGCCGACTCCGCGCACGCGAATTCCACCAAATCGCCGGACGCGCCGGACGCGCCGGCTACGACACCGAAGGCCTCGTCGTAGCACAAGCCCCCGAACACGTCATCGAAAACCAAAAAGCCCTCACCAAAGCCGGCGACGACCCCAAAAAACTCCGCAAAATCAAAAAGAAAACAGCACCCGAAGGCTTCGTCGGCTGGTCCCAAGAAACCTACGAAAAACTCCAAAACGCCGAACCCGAGCCCCTCACCAGCCGATTCACCGTCTCCAACGCGATGCTCATCAACGTCATCGCCCGCCCCGGCAACGCATTCCAAGCAATGCGCCACCTCCTCACCGACAACCACGCCACACCCGGCATCCAACGCAAACTCATCAAAGAAGCCATCGCCATGTACCGCTCACTCATGGCATCCGGCATCGTCCAACCCCTCGACGAACCCGACCGCAGCGGCCGACGCCAAAAACTCACCGTCGACCTCGACACCACCTTCGCCCTCAACCAGCCACTATCCCCCTACGCGCTGGCTGCCTACGACGTGCTCGACCCGCAGGACCCCAACCACGCGCTCGACACGCTGACCGTCATCGAATCCACCCTCGAGGACCCGCGCCAGGTCGTTGCCGCGCAGCAAAACAAGGCCCGTGGCGAGGCGGTCGCCGAAATGAAAGCCGATGGCATCGAATACGACGAACGCGTCGAGCTGGTCGCCGAGATCACCTACCCGAAACCGTTGGAAGAGCTCCTCGAAGCTACCTACGACACTTACGGCCAAACCAATCCGTGGATCCGTGACCACCCGCTACGACCCAAGAGCGTCGCGCGTGATCTATATGAACGCGCCATGACGTTCGGCGAATACATCGCCTTCTACGACCTGTTTCGTTCCGAAGGCATCGTCCTGCGCTACCTCGCCAACGCGTACAAAGCACTCGACCAGACCATCCCCGACGACGCCAAGACCGAAGACATCCATGACCTCATCGCCTGGCTGGGCGAACTAGTCCGGCAAGTCGACTCCAGCCTCCTCGACGAGTGGGAACAACTCACCAACCCCAGCGACGACGACAGCGAAGACGCGCCCAAACACGCCGACACCAGCGGCGGCATCTCGAGCAACACGCGGGCCTTCAAAGTCGCCATCCGCAACGCGCTTTTCCGTCATGTGGAACTCGCGGCCCACGATCGCCCCGACCAGCTCGCCGGGCTCGACACCGGGCTCGATGAGAAGCAGTGGGAGGAAGCGCTCGACGCGTACTACGACACGCATGACAGCATCGGTATCGATACTGCGGCCCGAAGCTCCGCTTTGGTGCTGTTCGACGAACAACCCGACACCTGGCACGTGCGTCAAATCATTGACGACCCAGCAGGCGATCACGACTGGCAACTGTCGGCGACGGTCGACATCGCCGAAAGCGACAGCAGCGGAACGGTCGTACTCACGATCCAGGGGCTACAACAGTTGTGATCGAACAGCTGTCACGGCAACGATGCGCTGAGTTCGTCAGCGCGCCTTTCGACAAGATGCGTCCAGCCGGTTAGGAGTTACGGGCCGCCACAACAGAGGCGACAGGCGACCAGCCCAAAGCCGTATACAGCTGTTCGCCCTGTGGACTGGCGATGAGAATCCCGGTCACGGCCCCGGCCGCAATCGCGACACGACATAGTGCCGACATCAACGCCGAAGCGAGACCCATTCGACGGTATGAGGGGACCGTGTGAATGTTGTGCGCGATCGCGTCTGTGCCCGTTAGGGCCATAATGCCGCGCGCCGCCACCACACCTACACGATGTCGTACGACGGCGCGGATCAGCGCCCCTTCGCGCTCGGTCGAGATCGTGTAGCCGCCGGGCACGTCCCGAGTGGGGTTGTCAGTGAGGCGTGCCGTCATCATGCGTTCGTGCCCGTCGAACAGTCGCAGGCCTTCCGTTTTCAACGCGACCTCGACTGTCTGCGGAAAACATGTGGGCACCGTCAACCAGACCCTTTGCGGGTCACGGGCGGCTTCCGACGCCAACGAGTACACGGATTGGGGATCGGTATCAGCGGTCAATGCAATGATTTCGCGGTACCGGTTGGGCAGCCCCAACTCGACACGCAAGGCTTCCCCGTCGTCGGTGGCGGTAGGCAGGCCTCGGCTCAAGCCCCAGCCGATCTGCCAACGACGCACCAGCGCAGGCAGCATCGCAGACGTATCAACCATGTCCCCACTGTAATCCACTCGCCCACCACGAACGGTTAAGCGACGCAGCTACCTCAAGCCCTATCGGCTTAGAGCGTTGCTGCAGTTCAGAGTCATGATCGCGCCGATCCATTAGTGATGGTGTGATCCACGCTGAGAAAAGCTGAATCCGTGGCCGGGTCGCGGCCGTGGACCGGCATGCTAGGAAACAGTGACTAACCCGCCTCAAAGGAAGGGCGCAACAATGACCACTGTTCCCACCGTGACTCTCAACAATGGCGTCGAAATGCCGCAACTTGGTGCCGGCGTGTGGCGCGTCGACGATGCCGACACCAGCGAAGCCGTATCCGCCGCCCTGGAATGCGGCTACCGCAGCATCGATACCGCGGCCATGTACGCCAACGAAGCAGGTGTCGGCCGCGCAATCGCCGCCAGCGGCATCGCCCGCGAAGAACTGTTCGTCACCACGAAGCTGAACAACCCTGACCAGGGATACGATTCGGCGCTACGCGCCTTCGACGAATCCTTGAAACAACTGGGGCTCGACTACATCGACCTGTATCTCATCCACTGGCCACAAAGCGCGCGCAACAGATACTCCGAGTCTTGGCAGGCACTCGAGCGCATTTACGCTGACCAAAGGGTGCGCGCTATCGGCGTCTGCAATTTCCACCCGGCGCACCTCGACCGGCTCACCATCGAAAACGATCTCGTACCGGCCGTCAACCAAATCGAGCTGCACCCATACCTAAACCAGGCGGACCTGCGCGCATATAACGCCTCTTGCGGCGCCCGTACTGAGGCGTGGAGCCCGCTGGGACAAGGGGGTGAACTCCTGCAAGACCCGGAGTTGACCGCAATCGCAGAAACACACAACAAGACGGTGGCCCAGGTAATCCTGCGGTGGCACCTGCAGCTGGGAAACATCGTGATTCCGAAGTCGGTGACTCCGGCGCGTCTGCGCGAGAACTTCGATGTTTTCGATTTCACGTTGTCCGACGCCGAAATGACGACCGTCAACGGTCTTGATCGTGGCCTCCGGCTTGGACCCGATCCGGACGAATTCGACGGTAGTTGATTGAGGTTTTGGGTGAGGTTACGATATCGGCGTCGAGGCGGAATGCCTCGGTGTCGATATATATTTAATAATGAGTTGAGAATCGGGGCTCCAGGGCCCAAGAACCGGTATCGGCGCAAGAATCTACCGCCCGATCGGGTCGGTGAACGAGACAGGCTTACCGGCGGAGCGGGCGTATGAAATCTCCCTGCTCGTGGACTCCCCCACATATCCACCCGGGTTGACGACCACAACCCGATCCGCAAGGTCGATTTTGCGCAAATGAAGCGCACCCAGCGCGGCCTTCTGTTCCTCGGTGATCGGCTCATCCGCTTCAGCTGGCGCCACGACGATGACACCCGCCAAAGTCAGATCACGGTTCGCCACACGCATCTGACTGACGAACCGCGCGGAGCCGCAGATACAGACAATCTCAGGCCGATCCATGACTCAGTCTTACACCGAAGCGGGAACGACAATCGTGGCCCGCAATGCATTTTCGGCATGCGCTAAATCGCTCGATCAATAGGTCATCGGTGCTCTTCACAAGCGTAGGATCGGCGCCACTTCGAATGTCATATACCGAACGAGCCCTAATAGGAAAACATCGCGACTTTCTTATTGCTGGCGCTGTACACCGTCAACGTATCCTGCGTGTTGTTCAAGACGTTGACGTCCTTGCCGTTGTAAAAACGCTTCGAAGTATCCGTCCCCGGGCCGGTGTACACCTTGACCGAGTCGTCCGGCGCCAAGATATAGCCCTCCCCTACCTCGAGCCGAAGACTCGAAGCGGTGCGGATGTAGTAGCCACTCACATCGATCGACACGTTGGAGCGGTTCGTCAGCGTGACGTACTCGCCATTGGCGCGGGCCGTATCGCTCCCGTCCACCGCCGCGACGACGGCACTGACCTCGATACCGTTCGCGTCCGTCATCGGATTGCGGTCGGCACAGATCGCCGTCAACATGTCGGGAAAACCGGTGAAGATTTTGTCGGCACCGGACCCGATAGCGCGCGTCATCGCCGACGGGCTGTCGACATCGTAAAGCGCGGCCGTCATCCCGGCCTGGTGTACCGAAACCGCGTCCGCGGGTTCGAAATCGCGGTATCCGTGGCCGATCGTGTCGACCCAACGTCCCTGCTCGTTCAGTACCGCGTCGTCCGGCAGGGTCGCCGGTGCCCACAGAATCTTCGCTTCGGGGAAGTTCGCGTTCAAGGTCTCGAGTACATCGAGATCAGGGGAGCTGAACTCCAAGAAACCCAGCGACAACAGGTCGGACCAGCGCGGGTCCTTCCTCAACTCCTCGATGAGGGCCTCCATCAGGCCAGGAGTGGACTCGGCTTCCTTGGGCGTTATCGACACCCCGACACCTTCCGGGTACACGTACTCCAAAAGGTCGTGCAGCGGCAGGATTTTTTGCGACGCGAATGCCTTGTCGTACCAGGAGCCCGCATCGAGTTTCTGCAGTTCCGCGAACGTGAAGGAGCTGACCGGGTCGTCATGGCGATGCGCGGGAAAAACCTTCTCGACGTCTGTCGTACGTTTCAGGTCCCTATCGCGGACCAAAACCGGGACCCAATCAGCCGTGACTCGAACGTCGACCTGAATATGGTTCGACGATTGCGCACGCGCGTTCTCCAACGCCGCATCGGTCATCTCCGGCGCGTGCCCGTGACCACCCAGGTATGCGACGGTTTCCAAATGTTCTACGCAGTTCGCGCTCGCGTATGCCGAGGTCGACATAGTCGCAATGGTGCTGCCCGTGACCAGGATTGCGGCCACCGCCATCCCCGAGAGGAAAGTGCGACGCCGTGACATAGAGCTACCTTCAATATCCGCTGACGTGGGGTGGTCGCGCTTCAACATATCCGACACCGCCAGTGCTGAAGAACCCGGATGCCGCTGGCGTGCACCGGCCACGGCTCATTGGAGCGAAGGTCTACATGCATATGATCGTCACTGCTGAGGATTAGAATGAACGCGAATAAGACTACTATCGGTAATCATAGTCTCACCGTTGCGTGCGGTTAGGCGTCATCCCCACCATCACCGCTCCACAATGATCGACCCCGTCTGCGCGTAATGGACCGAGCCGTGACGCTGCAACAGCCACGACTCGAACACGTCCATCTCCGCCGGATCGACAGCGACATCGAGGCCAACTGATTCGCCATATCGCACGTCGAGGAACTGGCACGGCCCTGCACGCAGCGCCGCCTCCAAGGCCCCGGCCACCGTGTAGTCGCAACTGAGCGTGATCTTGGTCAATTCGTACCGGGACACGATCTCGGCGGCGTCGAGGGCCGCAGAAACACTGGCTCCGTAGGCACGCACGAGCCCGCCCGCACCCAGTTTCGTGCCGCCGAAATACCGGGTCACGACAGCCACCAGGTTCGTCACCTCACGGTGTTTGAGCACCTCCAGCATCGGCACACCGGCGGTACCGGCAGGCTCGCCGTCATCGCTGGAACGCATGATCTCGCCACGCTCTCCGAGGACGTAGGCGCTGCAGTGGTGACTGGCGTCAAAATGGGCCTTCCGCCTGGTCGCGATAGTTGCGCGCGCATCTTCTTCGGAGTCGACCCGGTTCAAAACGCAGATGAACCGCGACTTTTGGACCACGATCTCGTGCTGCATATCGGCATGTATGGTTCGCATGGTGAAATCGACCATACGGAACCTGTTGGCGGTACGAACAGCGCGGCGTTCACCCTCGCCAGGCCGTATGCGAATCCGGGCTTGCCGCGACCGTGACGTCCAAAAACTCGATGAGTTCAACCCTTCGGCCAACGTCGAATCCCGCCACCGGCAACGCTTCGCGCAGCAGCGCGACGGTGAAGCCACGTACCTGTTGGCATGGCACGGCTCGCGCATATTCGGACATGCCTTGGTCCTGTGGCGTGGCGGCAAGGAGCCCCCGGTGCGTGAGGCCTACCCGGATTGCCCCGAGATCAATGCCCTCGAGATCTTCCCCCCGACGCTGCGCGGCAAAGGACTCGGATCAGCGTTGATCGCCGCGTGCGAACGCGAAATCGCGGCGGCCGGCTACGGCCAGGTCGGCTTGGGCGTCGAACGCGACAACGTCGAGGCGGCGCGGCTGTATCGGCGGCTCGGTTACTCGGGTGACCTGCAATATCGTGACCATTACGACGCCCTCGACAGCATGGGGACACGGCACCACTTCGCCGACGAATGCACGTTCCTGGTGAAGTCACTGGATTCGGGGTAACCACACCCACATTCTTGGGGACTCGGTCATCTTCGAGACGAGGTAATGCCGGGCTAGCCGCTACGCCACTTACGTCGCAGCTCAGATAGGCTGGCGGCTTCACCGGTTATATTCACCCCATATTCCCGCTTTGAGGGATATGCATATCCCATATAAGAGATAAGTGGCCCCATGTCTGAGCACTCACGCGCAGAAAACTACCTCCGCCGTATCGGCACCCTCATCCGTGACGCACGTAAACATCGCGGGCTGACACAGGCTCAGCTCGCCGAGTCCCTCGGCAGCAGTCAAAGCGCCGTCAACCGTATCGAGCAGGGGCAGCAAAACCTCAGCGTCGAGATGTTGACCCGCATCAGCGAGGCGCTCGACTCCGAATTCGTCGCGCTCGGACAACCCGGTGCCGTCCATCTGCGTGTGCACGGCGGAGCGCGCCTATCGGGATGCATCAACGTCAAGACCTCAAAGAACGCCGGTGTCGCCCTGTTGTGCGCCGCCCTGCTCAACCGAGGCAAAACGACGTTGCGGCGCGTGGCGCGCATCGAAGAAGTCCACCGCATTCTGCGTGTCATGGAAAGCCTCGGCGTGAAGTACCGGTGGATCGGGGAAGCCGGCGACCTCGAGATCATGCCTCCGGAGCAGCTCAAGCTCGACGATATTGACGCCGACGCGGCCCGAAGGACGCGCAGCATCATCATGTTCCTGGGTCCCCTGCTACATGACCATCGTGAGTTCCGGTTGCCGTATGCCGGCGGTTGCGACCTCGGTACCCGCACCATCGAGCCGCACATGACCGCGCTGAGGCCTTTCGGACTATCGGTGAAGGCCACGGCCGGCGAATATCACGCCACCGTCGAAGAAAACGGGCCGCCAACCCGGCCGATCGTGTTGACCGAGCGCGGCGACACGGTAACCGAAAACGCTATTCTCGCTGCGGCCCGCACAGCCACAGCGACGATCATCCGCAACGCCAGCCCGAACTACATGGTGCAGGATCTCTGCTTCTACCTGCAGAAACTCGGCGTTCGCATCGACGGCGTCGGGACCACGACGCTCACGATCCACGGCAAGGAGAACATCGACTGCGATGTCGACTACTCCCCCTCTGAGGACCCGATCGAAGCGATGAGCCTGCTGACTGCCGCGATCGTGACCGACTCCGAAATCACCATCAATCGGGTCCCGATCGAATTCCTCGAGATCGAGTTGGCGATTCTTGAGGAGATGGGCTTGCGCTACAGCCGCAGCCCCGAATACCCCGCCGCAAACGAACGCACCCGCCTGGTCGACATCCACATCCATGAGTCCACATTGACCGCGGCGAAGGACACGATCCACCCGATGCCGTTCCCGGGGCTCAACATCGACAATCTCCCCTTCTTCGCGTTGCTGTCGGCACATGCGCAGGGCGCCAGCCTCATCCATGACTGGGTCTACGACAATCGTGCTATCTACCTCATCGAACTGAAGAAGCTGGGTGCACAAGTCACCCTCATGGATCCGCATCGGGTCCGCGTGGAGGGGCCAACGCGGTGGTCCGGAAGCGAAATCATTTGTCCCCCGGCTCTGCGTCCCGCCGTCGTCATCCTGCTGGCGATGCTGGCGGCCAAGGGCACCTCGGAATTGCGCAACATCAACGTCATTCACCGCGGCTATGAACAGTTGGCGGAACGCCTGTCACTGTTGGGGGCCCGGATCGAGGTCTTCGGAGACGTCTAGCCCCGCCGCGGTTTTGGTCGTGGTCGCGTTGGGCTCTTTTGGGCACTTGGTGCAGATGTATCGGACACGATATATATGGGTTAAATGATATACGCTCAGACGTGGTACATAATGTAGTCATGTTGAAACTCGCCATACTCGGTTTCCTGCGTGACCATCCGCTTCACGGCTACGACCTCAAGAGCCGGATCGCCGCGCTCACCGGACACGTGAAACCGATCGCCGACGGGACGCTGTATCCCGCCATCAAGAGGCTCGAGACCGCGGGCCTCCTCACCCGCCGCTCCGCTCCCGGCAAGATCGCCGCGCCCCGACACATGCTCGAACTCACCCAAGACGGCATCGATTACCTCAAGCGCCTCCTGCGCGACCCGGAAGACCTGTTCATCTCCGACGAAAACCGCTGGTTCACGCTGCTTGCCTTCCTGCGACACCTCGACAATCCGCGCGAACAAGCACTGGTGCTGCGCCGCCGGCTCGAGTTCCTCAACGAGCCCACCAGCTACTTCTACGACGCGCAAGGCAGACCGATGGCGGTCGACGACTTCGAAGATCCGTTTCGGCAAGGACTACTCAAAATCGCGCACGCGACCACCGACACCGAGTTCGCATGGCTGCATACAACCATCGGCGAGTTGGAACGCCACGGTTAAGCGCTGTTTTTAAGGCGCCCCAGCATGTCGCGCAGCCGCCGGTCCAGCTCGCCCATCACCATTGAGGCGCCAGTGCGCCCGGCCGACACCCGCGGATAACGCCGCAGGACCTCGATCAGCTGGCTTGTCGCGCAATCGAGCACCGTAGCAATAGCTTCCTCGTGCGGTACCGGCCTAACCGGCTGTGTCTCCAATGCACGGACACAGTGAGCCGGCCCACGCAAGATGTGCCCCACTTGTGCGGCATCGGCCAGGGGATGCAGATAAGCCGAAGCCGCGGCGTCACCTGCGGCCATCGCCGCGTGCGCGGCTGGCCCTGCGACGTCGCGAGCCGCACGGTGAGCCGCCACGGCGCTCACACGCAGCGCCCGGGTGCGGTTACCACCGTCCACGAAAGCTGCCGCGTCGTTCAGGGCCTCAATCGGACGACGGTCGTGCGGGCACTCACTGTCGAACACGGCGATGACCCTCCGAGCACAGTCCACATTAAATCCGGTGACCGCGCGTAGCTCATTCAAGGTCAATTCGAAATCCGGCACCCGTGGCGTGCGGTGCGGCTCGGCTGTCGTCGACATGACCGAAATCTTAAACGCGGTCCCGGGTGCGGTTACCCGGCGAGCGGGCCGGTTACGGTTCGATCAGTGCGCTCGGGAAGTGGGGGGCACGCCCCTCATACGGTGTCGACAACACGATCGTTGTGCGGTGTGTGACACCCGCGACCGAGCGGATCTTCGCCAGCAGGTCCTCCAAGGCGCCGGGCCCGGCCACGCGCACCTTCAGAAGGTAATAGTCCTCTCCGGCAACGGAATGACACGACTCGATCTCGGGCAGGACCGCAAGGCGTTGGGGCGCGTCATCCGGCGCGGCCGGATCAATAGGACGGATCGCGACGAAAGCCACTAGCGACAGGCCCAAGGCCTGAAAGTCGACATTCGCGGAGTAGCCGGTGATCACGCCGCGCTCCTCCAGGCGTTTCACCCGTTGATGCACCGCGGAGGTCGACAAACCGACCTCCGCGGCAAGATCCGTGAAGGACATACGCCCGTCGGCGCACAACGCTGAAACTATGGCGATATCGAGGTCTTCCACGCTTGTAACCTACCCGCCACGCTGTGACGAAGCTGCAGTCGGATCAGGACGTGCCTATTGTTGCTGTTCAAGGCCGCGCGCAATCACGAGACGCTGGATCTGGTTGGTGCCTTCGACGATCTGCAGCACCTTCGCTTCCCGGAAATACCGCTCGACCGGGTAGTCGCTGACATACCCGTAACCACCCAGCACCTGGATCGCGTCCGTCGTTACCTTCATGGCCATGTCCGTGGCGAACAGTTTCGCCTTCGCCGCCGCCTGGCTGAACGGCCGTCCGGCGTCTTTCAAGCGCGCCGCATGCAGCATGAGGCTTCGAGCCGCTTCGATCGACGTCGCCATATCGGCCAGTATGAATCCCACGCCCTGAAACCCGATGATGGGTTTCGAAAACTGCTCACGTTGCCGCGCATAATCCACGGCATAGTCGAGGGCTGCCTGAGCCAGCCCGACAGCGCACGCGGCGATCCCAAGCCGGCCGGCATCCAACGCCTGCATCGCGATCTTGAATCCCGTGCCGCGCTCCCCCATCAGCCGCTCGGCGTCGACGCGTAGGTCATCGAACACGACCTGGCCCGTCGGCGACGAATTCAGCCCCATCTTGTCTTCCGGCCGTTGTGGGGCGATGCCGGACGCATCGGCAGGAACAAGGAACGCCGAGATACCGCCGGCACCAGCGCCGTCGGTGCGGGCGAACACGGTGAAGAAGTCCGCCACGACCGAATGCGTGATGAACGCTTTCGTGCCGTCAATGCGGTAGGTGCCGTCGGTCTCGACCGCGCGGGTCGTCATCGCGGCCGCGTCGGAGCCACCGGCGGGCTCGGTAAGACAGTAGCCGCCCAGAAGTTCACCACCGATGAGACCTTCCAACCATTTATCGCGCTGCTGCGTCGTACCGTGTTCCGCCAAGGCGAAACACGACAAGGTGTGCACGCTGACGGCCTCGGCCACGACTGCCCAGCGACGCGCCAGCTCCTCCAGGACCTGAACATAAACCTCGTACGGTTGCCCCCCGCCGCCGTAGCGCTCCTCATATGGCAGACCGAGGAACCCGGCACGCCCGAGCGTGGTCATCAGTTCGCGGGGGAATTCACCGCGGGCCTCGTAGTCATCGACGCGGGGAGCCAACTCGCCGTCGGCGATCTCGCTTGCGAGACCCACGATCTCGGCGGCTTCGCTGGTCGCAAAGTGTCGTTGCACAGTCATCTTCTACCTAAGGATCGATATGGAGGTGGGCAAAGCGTTAAGGCGTTGCACTCCAGTATCGGCACACACCACCACATCTTGTATACGGGCCCCGAAACGGCCGGGCCGGAACGCGCCCGGCCCCACCGTGAACACCATCCCCGATTCCAGCGGCGTGGAATCGCCCGCCATCAGGTACGGGCGTTCGTGCTCCGACAGCCCGACGCCGTAACCCGTGCTGTGGGTGAAATGACTGTTGTGGCCGGTACGACGCAGGTGCTGTTTCGCCGCGGCGTCGATAGCCGAGGCCGTGATGCCGGGCCCGGCCGTGGCCAGTGCCGCGTCGTAGGCTTCACGTACCGCGTCATAGTGGGCGGCGAAGCCCAGTGGCATTTCGGAGATGACGTAGGTCCGCGCGCATTGCCCCCGATACCCGGAAGCCATAGCGGCCGCAATATCGACGACGACCACGTCACCGTGCGCGACCTGACGGTGGGTCGGCTTGTGTCGGGTGTTGGCGCTGCACTGCCCGGATGCCACGCTGACGCGGATGGGTCGCATCTGCTGTGACAACGCGGCGGTGATGTCGTGCGCGACCTGGGCCTCGGTGCGGCCGGCGACCAACCACCGCCCCATCTGCTCGTGCACGACATCGATCGCATCGGCCGCCTGCGTCAATTCCGCGAGCTCGGCCGGCGTTTTGACGCTTTGCATCGGCGCCAGCACCTGCGAAGCGAGGTTCAGTTCCAGCCAGGGGTTCGCGGCCAGCAGGCCGTGCCAGTGCACGACAGCGGTCTCGTCCGACAGCCCGATGCGGATACCGCGCCGCCCCAAGGACGTGTCGATCACGCGGCTGGTCAGGCCGTACGGGTCTTGCGCCTCCGAATAGTCGACGACGCGAATGCCGGGATCGTCGGCTACCGGGAAATTGGTTTCCGGTCGCGCGAATCTCGGCACGATCAGTGTGGTCTGGCCCTTCGGCGGCACGATCAGCGCGGTGAAGCGCGCATCGGCCGCCGCATCGAGTCCGGTGAGGTACTGCAATTGCGGGCCGGGGGTTAGCACCAGTGCATCCAGATTCGCGGCATTCAAGCTGCGCTGAGCAGCGGTAATACTTTCGCCAGTGACAGTGTGACTCACGGGCGAAAGCGTAGCGTGACCACCGAAGATGCGGTATGACAGGCTTTACACATGCTGATGCTCGTGGATGCCCCAGGTCTGTGGTACCGCTCGTTTTTCGCCCTGCCGTCTTCGATGCGCGGCCCTGATGGGCAACAAATCAACGCAGTGCGGGGTTTTTGCGACGGGCTAGCCACGTTGGTGCGGCGATTCCGGCCGACGCATTTGGCGTGCGCGGTCGACAACGATTGGCGGCCACAATGGCGGGTCGATCTCTTGCCTTCGTATAAGGCGCATCGTGTCGCCGCCGAGGGCGGCGAGGAAGAGCCGGATGCGTTGCCACCTCAGGTCGACATCATCCACGCGCTGTTGCGTGCCTACGGTTTGGCGACCGTGGGCGCCGACGGTTACGAAGCCGATGATGTCCTGGCAACCTTGTCCGCGGCCGCGGACATGCCGACCACGGTCGTCACCGGGGACCGCGACCTGTTCCAGCTCGTCAACGATGCCGCCGCAGTCACCGTCACCTACCTCGGTAAAGGAATCGCGAAGGCCGAGGAGTTCGACGACGCGGCTGTTGCGAGCAAGCACGGTGTCAAGGCCGAAGATTACGTGGCGTATTCAGTGCTGCGCGGAGACCCGTCCGACGGGCTCGCGGGTGTTCCGGGGGTCGGTGAGAAGACCGCGGCAAAGCTGATCCACACACACGGCGACGTCGACGGCGTGATCGCGGCGGCTTCGGGGCACAGCAACAGCATGTCGCCGCGGATCCGTTCCGCGGTGCGCGATTCCACCGACTATCTACGGGCTGCGGTTCGGGTCGTCACCACGGTCGCCGATATTGCTCTGCCGCCTGTCGACACGACGATCCCGGCGGCGCCTACCGATTCCGAGGAACTGGCGCGGCTGGGCGAGGAATACGGGTTGGGCAGCAGCATCAAACGGTTGACGGCGGCACTGTGGCCGCAGGAGTAGCCCACGCCGTCACCACGCCTGTCGTCGCATCGCCTCCAACGCCTGACGCCACCAGTGCTGCTTCCCGTTGGAGAACGTCCGATCGCTGTCCTCCAATTCGGCCACAATCGCCGCATAGCTGATGACCTGGTTAACGGCGGCGAGTACCAGTGCGTCGTCGAAGCTTTGCCGCAACACTGGCCTACTGGCGTAATCCGACCATGACTGCAGGTATGCGTCGCGAAGTCGGTCCCCTGCCTGGGGTTTCGCCGTTTTGAGGTAGATGTCTGTATCCCAAAACGGATGTCCCACCGTGGCATCGGACCAGTCGAAGATGCACACGGTACCGTCGGCGCGCACCCCGACGTTTCCGGTATGGAAGTCGCCGTGCATGAGGGTGAGCGGAATCGGATCCCCGCTCGCCCTGTCGCATGTTTCGTACAGCCGCTGCGTGTGTGACCGCAGCTGGGCGCTTTCCTCTTCGGTTAGCCCAATGCGATGAAGCGCGTCGTCGATCAGTTCCGGAAGGCGGCGACGCAAGGCGTGCGGGCTACGGTCGGGGCAGCCCAACGACTCCAGTTCGCCGGTGCGCGACATCCATTCGCGTTGAATTCGGGCCAGGTCGACGAGCCCCGATACCTGGGCGGCCTCATCCGCTTCCGACAGGCACTTCGCCAAGCCCATATCGGGCATCAACATCCAGCCGCGGTCGCTATCGATCGCAGCCACCGGAGTCACGCGCGCGCCGTGGGCGTCCGCGAGGGCGAGCGTGACCTTCGGCTCGTGCCAGAATCCGCGCCCGGGGCTGCCAAACACGGCCTTGAAGTAGTAATCGCCGCGGCTGGTGGCTTGACGGTAGACGGCCGATATTCCCCACTGCTGGAGGATCTCGGGCTCAGCAACGGTGTCGATTCCCCGTTGTTCCAGCTGTTGCGTCACCCAGGCGCGCATCGTGTCGAACCACCCGAGGCGCGCCCACGGCGCACGCCGGGGCGGTGTTTCACCGCTGCGCTGTTCGTCCCGCCATGCGGCCGCCGCGGCCGCGAGTTCGTCCGGAAGTCCCGTTTGTGCTGCGACAAGGTCGATGTCGGCCCATTCCAGCCCCTGCGGCGGTTTCCCGTGCGCCGGTTCATACGCGCACAGCCACAGCGCGGGTGCATGACCGCGTCTGGTCTTCGCGGGGCTGCGCAGGAAGGGGGCGACGATACCCCAGCGGCGACGCAACGCTTGCACGACCTTCCCAGTCAGGTCGGTGTCCTCTTCGCATTGAGCCGACGGCAGCGCGAGTCGGCCATCAGGCTGACGTGCCATCAGGACGCGGCGACCGCTGCGGTCGGGTACGAGCGCGGCAGCGTGTGGGGGCTGGGTCATGGGGGTGACGATGCCAGCCGTCAACAGGCCGCGCAATCCATTTAATGCCTCGGTGTCGATATACATTTGGGGGAACGGCAGTCCGTTCCCCCAAATGTTTCTTCGCTACTTCTTAGGCGGTGGACTCAGCCGACGACTCCACTGGCGATTCACTCGCCGCAGCCTGCGACTTGCGTTCCTTCCGATTACGGAAGCGTTCCTTTACGCCCTCCACAATCGTGTACAGCGTCGGAACCAACAGCAGCGTCAACACCGTCGACGAGACCAAGCCACCGATCACGACGATCGCTAGCGACTGCGCGATGAAGCCACCCGAACCCGTCAGGCCGATCGCCATCGGGATCAGGGCACAGATCGTGGCAATGGCGGTCATCAAGATCGGCCGCAGCCGGCGACGTCCACCCGCGATAACGGCGTCACGCACCGTCATGCCCTCATCCCGGTACTGGTTGATGAGGTCGATCAGCACAATCGCGTTCGTCACCACGACACCGATCAACATGAGCAACCCGATCATCGCGGGAATACCAAGCGGTGTGTCGGTGAGCAGCAACAGGCCTATCGCCCCTGTTGCGGCGAACGGGATCGACACCAACAGGATCAGCGGCTGCACGAAGCTGCGGAATGTCGCCACCATGATCATGAAGACCAAAGCGATCGCCACGACCATGGCCAGGTACAGGTCGTTGAACGCCTCCTGCTGGTCGGCGATGCTGCCGCCCAGCGAGTAATCGACGCCCTCGGGCAGATCCAGGTCCGCCAGCTTCGTGTCCAATTGCTGGCTGATCGTGCCCAGGTCCGACATGTCCGCAACGCTTGACAGCGTGGCGCTGCGTTCACCGTCCTTCCGGCTGATCTCGACCGGACCGTCCACCTCTTCGACGTCGGCGACGTCGGACAGTTCGATCATGCCCTGGGCCGTAGGTAGTTCGAGTTCCTCGATCTGCGAGATGGAAGCCGGCTTGTCTTGATCCGAGTGCAAAATGATCTCGCTGTTGCGCCCGTCCAGGGTCATCTCCCCCAGCGGGCTGCCGCGGAACACCTGCGCCACGAGCTGACCGACAGTAGCTTCCGACATGCCCGCCTCTGCGGCCTTCTTCGAGTCCACGTCAATCTCGATGCGCGGCGTGGCGGCGCTCAGGTTCGACGACACGTCCCGAAGTTGTGGGACGTCGCGCATCGCGTCCTCCACCTTGTCGGACGCCTCCTCTAGCGATTCGGTGTCGCCGCCCTGCAGGACGACCTCGATGCCGTCGCCGCCGGTCGGGTCGCCTCCCTGCGCAGCTCCCACGAGCGCCTCGCCAACGCCGTCGAGTTCTTCGATCTCGTCGCGCAAGTCGTCTTCGACATCGGCGGTCTGCGCACCCTCCGCGACCGAAATCATGTAGGTCGCCTTGTTCGCCTCAGTGGCCATGTCGCCGAACATGGGGTTGCTGGAACCGATGTTTACCTGGTAGTTCGACACGTCGTCGTTCTGCGACAACACGTGCTCGATCTTGGCGGCGGCCGCGTCGGTCGCGTCCAGGCTGGTACCGGCAGGCATGGTCTGACTGATCTGGGTGCTGTCTTGACCGTTGGAATCGATGAAGTTCGTCTTCAGCGCCGGGATCAGCAAGACCGTCCCGGCGAAGATCGCGATACCGATCACAATCGTGACCGCCTTGAAGCGGGTCACAAACCGCAACACCGGGATGTACATGCGCTGCAGTGGGCTGCGCAGCTCGCGCTGTTCGGCCTTTTCGCGGATGCTTTCGCGTTCGTCGTCGGAGACCTTCGGTGCCCTGAGGAACCAGTACGCCAGCACTGGGATGATCGTCAGCGACACCAGCAGCGACGCCAACAGCGCCACCGTCACCGTGACCGCGAACGAAGAGAACAGCTGTCCAACGAGGCCGGACACGAACGCGATCGGCAGGAAGACTGCCACGGTCGTCAACGTCGATGAGGTGACCGCGCCGGCGACTTCACGCACGCCCTGAATAACGGCGGCGTGTTTCTCCTCGCCGTAGGTCAGATGTCGTTTGATGTTCTCCAACACCACAATCGAGTCGTCCACGACCCGGCCGACTGAGATCGTGAGCGCCCCCAGCGTGAGCATGTTCAGCGAATAGTCGCCGATCCACAACGACATGAGCGCAATGACCACCGACATTGGGATCGACACGGCCGTGACGATGGTGGAACGCAGCGACAAGAGGAAGATCATGATCACGAGGACCGCGAAGATCAGGCCGAGCGCACCTTCAGTCGTGAGGTCGTGGATCGACTTTTCGACGTACGGGGCCTGGTCGAAGATCACGGAGATCGAGGTGTCCGACCCCAGTCTCTGTTCGAGACCGTCGATCTTGTCGTTGACCTCATGCGAGATCCCGACCGCGTTTCCGTCCGAGATCATTGTGATGCTCAAGCCGAGGCTGTCTTGACCGTTGGTCCGTGTGATCGACGTGACGGCCTCGGGTTCGCGCTCGATATCGGCCACGTCACCGAGCTTGACCGGTTTCGGGCTTTTCGCGGCGTCGTCGCCCGGCTGCTGGCCTTGACCGGGGTCCTGCCCACCTTGTCCGGGCCCTTCGCCGCCCGGCTGCTGGCCGCCATCTTGGCCGGGCGCTGCCGCCGGCGCCATGTAGAGGTCTTCGAGGTCTTCGACGCTGTCGAAGCTCTTACCGACCTGGACCGACAGCGTCTGGTCATCGCGTTCGAGTGTCCCCGAAGGAACGACGATGCCGTTGGCCTGCAACGTTTGTGTGATTGAGGCGGCCGACAGCCCGTTGGAGGCGAGTTCCTTGGGGTCCGGGGTGATGGTCACCTGGTCTTCGCGCACGCCGGTAACCGCGACGTCTTGGACATCTTCGATTTTTTCCAACTCGGGCGCGACCGAGCTCTCGAGGTCTTCTTGGACTTCGGCTGTGTCGCCGCCGCTGACGGCCAGCACGACCACCGGGATGTCCTCGGTGCTGCCGGCTGCGACGGTCGGTTCGACGTCTTCGGGCAGGTCGCCTTCGATCTTGTCGAGTTCCTGCTGGATGTCGCCGAGCATGTCGTCGAGCTCGATCTCGTAATCGAAAGCCACCTGCACGGTCGACATGCCTTCGGCCGAGGTGGAGGTGATCTCTTCGACCCCGTCGAGGGATTCGACAGCGTTTTCGACGGGTTCGGTCACCTGCTCTTCGGTTGTTTGCGGCGATGCTCCCTGATACATGGAGATGACCGAAACCATCGGAAAGTTCAACGATGGCAGGAGTTGTTGTTTGAGCTGAGGAACCGCGTATACCCCGATTCCGGCCAGCACCAGCGCAATCAGTGCGATGAGACTGCGGTTGGCGAGGCTGAGCCTTGCCAATCTGGTCATGGCTGGACCCCTTAGGATGAGATTTCGACAAATATTTTTGGCGACACTAACATTTAGCCTTGTCCTAACTATCCCCGCCCACATTCAGGAGTATCGAAGCAGTCATGGATCAGGATCGAGACGCGCTGATCGAATCGATCGTCAACGCCCAGGTCGAGTTCGCCGAAGCTATGGCGCGCAGCCGCAAGCTGCCGATTTTGGACACGACGCTGACGATGCAGCAGCTTAAGGTCCTTATCTTGCTGTCATTCGACAACAACCGCCCGAGCCAAGACGTCGCGGAGGAGCTGGGAGTTACCCTCGCCACAGCCACCGGCATCATCGACCGCCTCGTCGCGCGCGATCTGGTCATCAGAGCCGAGGACCCACGGGACCGCCGCGTGCGCAGGGTGCGTCTGACCTCGGCGGGGAGGGCTTTGATCGACGATCTGTCCGATACTGGGATTTCCCATCTTCGGGCGATCCTCAAGAGCCTCGATACGCAGTCCCTTGAGGATTACTCGCGGATCCTCGGTAAGCTCAACGCCGCGCGGCACGGGTCTTCACCACAGCAATGAAGGGCGTCTCATGACCGAACAGGCACCATTGTGCATACCGCTATCGCACTGCCGGGACATCACCGTGTCCGGAGGCAAGGGTGCCCAGCTGGGAGGTCTTATCCGCGCCGGTGTTCCCGTGCCGGACGGTTTTTGCATCACCACGGCCGCATACGACGCCTATCTTGCGCACGCCGACACCGAAGATGCCATGGCTGAGATCTTCTGGGAAATCGACCAGACCGACGACGTGTGGATCGAGCAAGGCCGCGACGAGATTCGCGAGCTGTTCACGCGCGACCGCATCCCCAGTGAGGTCCTCAACGCCATCCTCGATGCCTACGCCCAGATCGGGGACGACACCGTCGTCGCGGTGCGCTCGTCATCGACGGCTGAAGACCTCGTCGATGCTTCGTACGCCGGACAGATGGAGTCGTTTTTGAACGTGCGCGGCAGCGCCGACCTGTGCGACGCCGTGATCGCCTGCTGGGCCTCGCTGTGGACGCCGCGGGCGATCGAATACCGCCTCCGCCACGAATTGGCGATCAATGATGTGTCCTCGGCAATAGTGGTACAAAAACTGGTCGACGCCGACTCCTCAGGCGTCCTGTTCACGGCTGACCCGATAGCTAAAGACACCTCGCGCACGGTTATCCACGCCGCATGGGGCCTGGGCGAGTCGATCGTCGGTGGCGAGGTGAGCACCGATTCGTTCACGATCGACAACGCTGACGGCACGGTACTCGCGCACGCGGTCGCCGACAAAGCCGTCATGACGATGCGCGCCGCACACCGGACCGAGCAGCGGCCCGTCCCCGATGCGAGGCGCCGACAACCGGCCATCAACGAAGAGACCGCCCGGGATTTGCATGAACTCGGCCGCCGGATCGCGGCCGAATACGGTCGCCCCGTCGACATCGAATGGGCAGTATCAGGGGCATCGATCTCCATCCTGCAAGCCCGCCCGATCACGGGGATGTTTCGCAACCAGCCGCGACGCCAGGTATGGAACGACAGCACGCTATACGATGCACTATGGACTTCGTCGAATCTGGGTGAGGCAGTCCCCAGCGTCATGACGCCGTCCACGTGGTCGATCCTGCAGGACACGCTCGAGGTGGCGCTCGGCATTCCCGAGATCGGCGGTATGCGTTTCGTCGGGAATCTCGGTGGTCGGCCATACCTCAACCTGACCCTGCTGTACGGTGCCGCGTCGGCCGCGGGCATCGGCAAGATCATGGAGAATTCCGCCCCCTTGGCTTTCGGCGTCATCCCCGATGGACTCCAGATCCCATCGATACCCACCTCGCGGTGGCGCTTGCTCATCGAAGCCATTCCCAAAGCCCTCGCCGCCCGCAGAGAAACCAGGGTCTACCGCAAAAATCTGAGCACCCATCTCAGGGAGTTCCCGCCTCGGTGTTTCGTCGCCATGGATGCGATTTACGAATCGCGCACCATCGCGCAACTGCAGGAAACCTGGGAAGAAGCGGTCGCGCCGCTACTGCACGACTCACCACGCATCCTCGGCGCCGGAGCATCCGTCAACAGCATGGCGCTGGCACGGTTGCATCCGTGGCTACGCAAATACGTCAGCGACGCTTCCGCCAACGCGCTCATCACCGGAGCGCATTCGCAGCAGGAAGGGCTGGCGAGCCTGGAACAGCTGACGCGGATTCATGAGCTCGCGAAAAAAGATGAACCGGGCGACTTCGCACACGACGACATCGCGCGACGGTTCGGACACCGCGGCCCCGACGAGCTGGAGCTGTCGGCTCCGCGACCAGGCGAAGACCCACATTGGGTGGACCGGCAACTCGCGCGCAGTCTCGATGCCCCCGACATCGAGTCACTGTTTCAGCGGCGCGACGAGGTACGTGACAAGGCACTACAGGAATTCCAAGACACACATCCCGGTAAAGTCGCCGAGCTCCACGCCCGCTTGCGCAAGGTGGCCGAGGCCTTGCGCGCTCGCGAAGCTACCCGATCGGAATCGGTGCGCTGCATGTGGGTCATACGGCAATGGTTCCTGCGTGCCGGTCTACTCCTGGGCATCGACGACGACGTGTTCTTCCTCTCCGTCGACGAACTGCACAGGGTCCTGTCCGGCGACACCGAAGTCCTCGACGACATACCTTCCCGACGCGCCACCTACCTGCATTACCAGGGGCTGGGTCCATACCCGCTGTTCATCCGCGGGGCTTTCGCCCCCGAAGCATGGGCCGCGGACCCCGATCGTCGCACCGACGTATACGACGCTTCGGGAACCGACACCATCGCCTCGCGTTCCGGACTATCCGGGTCTCCCGGTTCGTCAGGGGTGGCGCATGGCACCGCTCGCGTGCTCGACGACCTCGAGGACGGTCACCGGTTGAACGTTGGTGACGTCCTGGTCACGAACGTGACCAACGTCGGATGGACCCCGTTGTTCCCGAAAGCGGCAGCCATCGTGACGGATGTGGGTTCGCCGCTGTCGCATGCGGCTATCGTCGCGCGCGAGCTCGCGATCCCCGCGGTCGTCGGCTGCGCGAACGCGACCCGAAGCATCCATGACGGCGATATCGTCGCGGTCGATGGTGACGCCGGCACAGTGGAGATCGTGAAACTGGCAGCGCGGTCGCACACCTGATCGCCCGGTTCACCACAGTGTGGCGGGCCCGGTCACGACCGCCGCTATGCGTGTACCGGGGACGAAATCGCCACGTTGCGCCATGTGGTGAATCCCGTAGAGCATCTTCGCCACGTACACCCATTCGAGTCGCAGCCCGTGGCGGCGGTCGAACCATGCGATGAAGTCGTCGAGGCGCGCGTCGCGCTTGGCGAAACCGCCGAATGCGAACTCCTCGTTGATGTCCCATTCACCGGCGGAGGCCTCGGCGCTGGTGATCAGTTCGGCGACTTCCCGGTGCAGATAGCCACGGGAACGCAGCACCGAATAGCCCAGGGCGCGTTGCCCGGGATCCAGCCCGCAGGCAATACCGGCCACAGTGCCGCCGCTGCCCACCGGCGTGCAAATCACGTCGGCGTCGACCTGCGTGTTCAGTTCCGTCACGATGTCAGCGCAGCCGGCGACAGCCAGACGGTTGCTGCCGCCTTCGGGAATGACGTACCCGTGCGGGTACTGCGCCCGCAACGGCGCCAGCACGTCGTCGGTGTGTTTTCTCCGATACGTTTCCCGGTCCAGGTACGACAGACGCATTCCATTGGCGACGGCCTCACTCAATGATGGGTTGAGCTCGTCGTGAGGTTCTCCTCGGACTATGCCCACCGTCGACAATCCGCAGTAGCGGCCCATCGCCGCGACGGCTCGCAGATGATTCGAATACGCCCCACCGAATGTCACCAGGGTGTCCGCGGATTCGTGCAGCGCCTGCGCCACGTTTCCGCGGAGCTTGCGCCATTTATTGCCGGGCACTTCGGAATGGATCAGGTCGTCACGCTTCAGCCATAGCCGCACATCAGCGCCAGATAGGAGCTCATTACTCACTTCGGACACGGGCGAGGGAAGTCGAGGAATCAGCTCAGTCGAGCTCATCAAGGGGCTCAGATCTCCGCGACCACACCGCGGCGCAGCAAAGAGGCGGCCCTCCTGGCGTTTTCATGCAGCGCCGATGCTTCGTCGGCAGCATCCATGATCTGTCCCAAAAGGTCGATCGTCTGTCGGGTCCAGCGTACGAAATCGCCTGCCGGCATCGTGCCGTCCGGGCCATCACCGGAAGCCAGCACTTTCTGCAGCGACTCGCCCCGCGCCCAGCGGAACACGGGCCATACAAAACCGAGATCGGGTTCGCGGGTGAGCCCCAGTCCCCGCGCATTTTCTTGGCCGTTGATGCGCTCATACTGGTTCAACGTGTGGGCCACGGCATCGCTGACTTTCCCTCGCGGCAGCGAGCCGGAACCATCACCGTCCCGCCGTGACTCGTACAGCACAATGCTGCACACGGCGGCCAGCTCCGACGGCGCCAACGAGTCCCACACGTTATTACGGATGCATTCAGCAACGAGGAGGTCCGCTTCGGACCAAATGCGACTCAGGATTTGCCCCGCCGGAGTCACTTCGCCCTCGTCGATGTATCCGAAGTACTCCAGCACCTGCCGCACCCGATCGAATGTGCGGGTCAGGGAGCCCGAACGCTTATCGACGCGAGACTGCAGACGCCGATAGTCCGACATCAGCCGGTAGCGGCGCGCCGCCTGCTGCGCGTGCTCCTGCGCGTGTGGACAGTCGTGGCACGGGTGCGCTTTCATCTTGCCGCGCAGCTGCTCCAGTTGGGTGTCACGCGGCGCCTTCGGTTTGCCATTGCCGTGTGCGCGCGGCGACAGAGCCGCCGCGGCCCGAAGCGACGCGGCCAGATCGCGCCGCGCGGCAGGGTTTCGGTGATTGAAGTGTTTCGGGACCTTGATACGCGCGATCGATTCGACCTCGGTCGGGAACGCCGCCTGCGACAGCCGACCTGACCAGCGCGCCTCCGTCAGTACCAGCGGCCGCAGCTCGGTGGCGTGACCGCGATTAATACCGGGATCCAAAATGACGGCCAGCCCCGCGCGCCGGCCCGCCGGGATCCGAATCACGTCGCCGACCTTCAGTTTCGCCAGCGATACCATCGCGTCGTTACGTGCGCGGGCTTTGCGTTGCCGTGCCGCCTTCTTCTCGTGCTCGGTGACGGCCATGCGCAGTTCGTAATATTCCTCGAAGTCGCCGCGGTCGCAATCGATGTCGACTTCGAACTGGTCTGCCGCGCGTTTCGCGGTCTTGGCCTGTTCGGCCAGGCCTACTACTTTGCGGTCGGCCTGGAACTGGGCGAAGCTCGATGCCAACAGTTCCCGGGTGCGTTGGGTGCCGACGCTGGAGATCATGTTGATCGACATGTTGTACGAGGGCGAGAAGCTCGAATTCAACGGATAGGTGCGTTTCGAGGCCAGGCCGGCCACATGCCGGGGGTCCGCGCCCGGACGCCAGATCGTAACCGCGTGCCCCTCCACATCAATGCCGCGGCGCCCCGCGCGCCCCGTCAACTGCGTGTACTCGCCAGGGGTCAGGTCGACGTGTTCTTCCCCGTTGTATTTCACGAGACGCTCCAACACGACGCTGCGTGCTGGCATGTTGATGCCCAGAGCGAGGGTTTCGGTTGCGAAGACCGCCTTGATGAGCCCCTTGACGAACAGTTCCTCCACGACCTGTTTGAACACCGGCAGCATGCCCGCGTGATGCGCCGCGAGACCGTTTTGTAGCCCGTCAAGCCATTCGTAATATCCCAGGGCGTTGAGATCACCGGAGTCAATGTGGGCGGTACGGTCCTCCACAATGGCAGTGATTTCGTCTCTTTCATTGGGAGTTGTCAGGCGCAGGCCGTCGTAAAGGCACTGGCGTACGGCCGAATCGCAACCGGAACGGCTGAAGATGAATACGATTCCCGGCAGCAGGCCCTGCGAATCCAGTTTCGTGAGAACGTCGCTGCGGTACGGCAACCGCGCCCGGCGCGGACGGCCGCGCTTGTCGTAGCCGAGTCGACGCTCCTGCTGCCGGATGTAGTTCAACAGTTGCGGGTGGGCCTCGTGGTCAGCGGCGGCATCGGAGTCGGCGAACAAGTCGAACATCCTGCGGCCCACGAGCATGTGCTGCATAAGCGGTACCGGACGGTGCTCGGACACGACCACCTCGGTATGACCGCGCAACGACACCAGCCAGTCGGCGAACTCTTCAGCGTTGGACACCGTCGCCGACAACGAGATGAGGCTGACGGACGCCGGAAGGTGGATGATGACTTCTTCCCATACGGCCCCACGGAACCGGTCCGCCAGGTAATGGACCTCGTCCATGACCACATAGCCCAGACCGCGCAGCGTCGACGATCCGGCATACAGCATGTTCCGCAGCACTTCGGTTGTCATGACGACGATCGGCGCCTCGCCGTTGATGACGGTATCGCCCGTCAGCAGGCCGATGTTCCCCTCGCCGTGGACATCCACAAGGTCGTGATACTTCTGATTCGACAGTGCCTTGATTGGCGTGGTGTAAAAGCATTTGCGGCCCGTCGCCAACGCGAGACTGACGGCGAACTCCCCCACGACGGTCTTTCCGGCACCGGTGGGCGCGCACACCAACACTCCGCTGCCATCTTCCACGGCCTCGCATGCTTGGACTTGGAAGTCGTCGAGGGCGAAGGGGTATCCGCCGGCAAATTCCGACAGTTGCGGATGGGCGGCACGCCAACGCGCCGCGGAGTACCGCGCAGCGGGTGAGGTCATATACCCAAGAGTAATGCGTGCAGCAAACAAGGGTTTACTCGCCGCGCGGAGGGTGCGATGCGCCCGGGGTCAAAGCGGTCGGTATTGTCCCAAACGTGCGCCCTGAAGACTCACACCACGAAAGACACTCGTCGCCCGTTAGAAAATTCAAGGCGGTGTTGTTCGACTTTCACGGCACGCTTGCCCAGGTGGAGACGCTGTCACGCTCGGTGGAAGTCGCCGCCGACGCCTGCGACGTCACCCTTGGGGAATACGGCGCCACGGTTCTTGCTGATGCGCTCGGTGCCTTGGGCTGGGTCGGCTCCGGGCAGCCACCGAAGATCATGCCTTTTTTCGCCGAGGCGTGGGCGGACCGAGACTTGTCACCGCAGGACCATCGCGAGGCCTTCGTCGGCTTGGCATCGCAGACATCGTGCGCGTTCGAAGGCTTTGCCGAAGCGATGTATGACCGGTTGTGTTCACCGGAGGGTTGGGTCGCTTACGCCGACACGATCGCCACATTGCAGGCTGTCAAGGACGCCGGTTTTCCGATTGCGCTGGTCAGCAACATTGGTTTCGACCTGCGTCCCGTCGCGAAACGTCTCGGCTTCGACGATCTGATCGATCACTGGATTCTGTCCTACGAGGTGGGCTGGGCTAAACCGGAACCCGCCATCTTCCGGGAGGCGTGTCTGCAGTTGGAGGTCGAACCGGAAGATGTACTCATGGTCGGCGACACGATGGCCGACGCCGCCGCCACCGAACTGGGGATACGCACGTTCCTTCTGCCGCACACGGGCCCGGGGGAAATCGTCGGTCTATCGCAGGTGTGCGCCCTTTTGGGCGTTGGCGACGACGAACCGGAAGATTCGTTAACGGTAGACCGGGTAGTGCCGCGGCTCGTCCACCACACGCACGCCCAACGGCGTCAGGGCCAGCGGCACCATCTTGAAGTTCGCGATACCCAGCGGGATACCGATGACGGTGACGCATAGCGCGATCCCACACACCACGTGGATGAGCGCAAGCCACAGGCCCGCCAGCAGGCACCAGATGATGTTGCCCAATACGGACCACCCGCCGGCCCGGGAGTCGTTGACGACAGTGCGGCCGAACGGCCATAGCGCATAGCCTGCGAGCCGGAATGCGGCAATGCCGAACGGGATCGTCACGATCAACACAAAAAATACGACTCCGGCCAAGGCGTAAGCCAGCGCGAGCCACACGCCCGAGAAAATGAACCAGAGCACGTTCAAGAGCGTGTTCATGTATCCCAGTATGCCCCCGTCGTGCCACGCTTCCGTGACCGGATCAGCGAGGTGCGACAGTGTGCGATAGCGCCCAAACCAACCAAGACGACCCTTAGTTACTTTTCGGTAGCATATAGTGGTTGTCGATCAAATCAACGGGGAGGGGCAGCGATGACTGGGGTATGCCTGCGCACGCTCGACGAGACCTGGCTCGGTCGCCTCATACACACGGCAACGAGACACGCGACACCATCGGAAACGATGCCGATGCGCAAGACCCAAGAATGGGACCCACAAGTCACGGCAGCTTTTCATGATTACCACCGCAAACGGAGCATGCAACCCGCGTTGCACAGCTACATCATCGCGATCGACACGACAGTGCTCGGGGCCGTGCGTCTCGACGACATTGGGCACCTTGAACACGGCACGTTCGAAACCGATATGTGGCTAGCGCGCAACGCTCGAGGCAAATATCTCGCCAGCCAAGCGTTGCGTCTAGCACTCGCGCGCGCCGACGATTTGGGGGCGCGCAACGTCATCGCGCACACCAGTTTCGACAACCTCGCCGCGCACGCGGCGATGCGTCGCATCGGCGCGTACTTGAAGCTGGAAGAGACCGGGATCCGGGCCGAGTTCGTTCTGGCCGAATGCCTCGGCTCTGCCGCGGTTCCGCAACTCACGTAACGTCCCCGCCGCAGCACGGGTGGCGGGTTGAGACAAAAAATGTGGAGACACTCGTTTGAGTGTCTCCACATTTTTATACCGCTGCTTTCAGCGCTTCGGCTCTGCCGGTGTTCTCCCACGTGAAGTCGGGAAGTTCCCGACCGAAGTGACCGTAGGCGGCCGTCTGGCGGTAGATCGGCCGCAACAGGTCGAGGTCGCGGATGATGGCCGCAGGACGCAGATCGAAGACCTTGTTGATCGCAGTCTCGATCGTCTCCACCGGTACCGTCTCGGTGCCGAATGTCTCCACCCGGATGCTGACGGGCTGGGCCTTGCCGATCGCGTAAGCGACCTGGGTCTCGCAACGGCTCGCGAGGCCGGCCGCCACCACGTTCTTGGCGACCCACCGCATTGCGTAAGCGGCCGAACGGTCCACCTTCGACGGATCCTTACCGGAGAAGGCACCGCCGCCGTGGCGGGCGTAACCACCATACGTGTCGACGATGATCTTGCGACCGGTCAGACCGGCGTCCCCCATCGGGCCGCCGATCTCAAAACGACCCGTCGGGTTCACCAGCAGGCGGTAGTCGCTGATGTCGATGTCGAGCCCCAGGAGTTCATCGGCTATGACGTGTTCGCGCATGTCCGGTTCCATCAGGGAGTCAAGCGAGATGTCCGGCGCATGCTGGCTCGAGACCACGACCGTGTGCAGCTTGACCGGCTTGTTCCCGTCGTATTCGATCGTCACCTGCGTTTTACCGTCGGGACGCAGGTACGGGACGGTTCCGTCACGGCGCACTGTGGCCAGACGCTGCGACAAGCGGTGCGACAACGCGATCGGCAGCGGCATGAGCTCCGGAGTCTCGTCGCAGGCATAACCGAACATCATACCCTGGTCACCGGCGCCTTGAACATCAAGATCGTCCAGTTGCGACTCATTGCGCGATTCCCACGCCTTATCGACGCCCTGCGCGATGTCGGGCGACTGCGAGCCGATCGAGATGCTGACACCGCACGAAGCGCCGTCAAAGCCCTTCTTCGACGAGTCATAACCGATGTCTAGGATCGTCTCCCGCACGATCGAAGGGATGTCGGCGTATGCGTTCGTCGTCACCTCTCCGGCAACGTGCACCTGGCCGGTGGTGATCAAGGTTTCCACTGCGACCCGGCTCTGCGAGTCCTGCGTGAGCAATGCGTCGAGCACCCCGTCGCTGATCTGGTCAGCGATTTTGTCTGGGTGCCCCTCGGTGACGGATTCCGAGGTAAAGAGGTGACGGGCCACGGTGCTCCTAGTTGGGTCTCAAATTACGTTCGGTCGGGATCGAGTCTAACCATGGGTACGGGGCCGGGTGCATGTGACGGTCATCTATTGCGACATGCGCACCGATGGTCACGACCGTGACGAATCCCCAGGTCCGGATAGTTCAAGGCACGCATCCCATATGCGATCGGCGATCACGTCTTTGCTCGCCGAATCGACGCGCACAGCCTCCGTTGCGGGGCGCAGCAAGACAACGGCGTTGTCATCTGCACCGAAAACCCGGCCATGCGAGACGTCGTTCAACACCATCAGATCCGCGTTCTTGCGTTCCAGTTTTCTTCTGGCGTTGGCTTCACCGTCGTTCGTTTCGGCGGCGAAAGTCACCAGATACTGGCCCTTCCTTTTGCGTTGCCCGAGTTCTGCCGCGATATCGGGGGTCTGCGCAAGCTCCAACGTGAAAGGCGCGGCCCCGTCCTGCTTCTTGATCTTGGTTTCGTGGAATGTTGCGGCAGTGAAGTCGCTGGGGGCGGCCGCCATGACAATGACGTCGCTGTCGTCCGCGCGCGACACCATCGCGTCACGCAGTTCGGCGGTGGTCTCGACATGCGTAACCTCGGCACCCACCGGTTCCGGCAAGGTCACATTGGCGGCGACGACACGCACCTGCGCGCCGCGCGCCGCGGCCGCACGCGCCAAGGCGTAGCCCTGTTTACCGGACGAACGGTTTCCGATGAACCGCACGGGGTCGATCGGCTCGCGTGTGCCTCCTGCAGACACCAGCACGCGCTTACCCACGAGATCTGCGTGCTGTTTCGGGCCACTCAACATTCCAGTGGCGAATGCGAAAATCGCGCTGGGCTCTGGTAGGCGCCCCTTCCCGGTGTCGACACCCGTGAGTCTTCCCGTGTCGGGTTCCATGACAGTCGCACCGTGGCGCCGCAAAGTCGCGACGTTGTCACGGGTAGCAGGGTGCTCCCACATCTCGGTGTGCATCGCCGGGACGAACAGGACGGGACACCTCGCCGTCAGTAGCGTCGCGGTCAACAAATCGTCGGCCCGCCCCTGCGCCGCCCGCGCCATGAGGTCCGCGGTCGCGGGCGCCACCACGACGAGGTCCGCCGCACGGCCCAAACGCACGTGCGGCACCTCGTGCACGGACTCGAATACGCCGGAAGCCACCTGGCGGCCCGACAGGGCTGACCACGTGGCTTCTCCAACAAACTTCAAAGCGGAATCGGTCGGCGCGACAGTGACATTCGCGCCGGATTCCGTGAACTGGCGTAGTAGCTCGCAAGCCTTATAGGCGGCGATGCCTCCGCTGACTCCCAGAACGATCTCGGTGTCAGCACCAGCAAATGGTTTAGAGGCCGTCATCCGGTTGTTCCGGAAGTGTCACCTGGTTATTGGCTTCACTCGGCTCGATCGGCTCGGTGATCAAAAGACCCTGATCGACCTCGCGCAGAGCGATCGACAGCGCCTTTTCCTGCGGAGTCGTTTCGACCAGCGGTCCGACGTACTCCAAAAGCCCTTCGCTGAGCTGGCTGTAGTAGGCGTTGATTTGCCGTGCGCGCTTCGCGCCGTAGATCACCAGCTGATACTTCGACTGCGACTTCTCGAGCAGGTCATCGATCGGCGGATTGGTGATTCCGATTGGGTCAGCAACGGTTCCAGACACGCGTACCTTGGCCCCTATGTCAAATTCGGCGATTAATTACTTGCCGGACAGGCCGTGGACGGCTCCGCCGGCGAACTGAGCAAGCTTACCAGCTCCTCAGTGGCTCCCTCGACCGAGACGTTCACGACGGTACGGTCGAACTCGGATTCGGCGGCGAGTTCTTCGCGCGCCAGTTCCAAGCGCCGTTTGATCGTCTCGGCATCCTCGGTTCCGCGGCCCGTCAGCCGACGGACCAGTTCCTCCCACGAAGGCGGCGCCAAAAAGACCAGCTGCGCCTCCGGCATCGCCTTGCGCACCTGTCGTGCACCTTGCAGGTCCGCCTCCATGACCGCGGGAAGGCCCTCATTGAGCCTTTTCACGATCGGCGCCCTCGGGGTGCCGTACAGGTTGTTCGCATACTGCGCAAATTCCAAAAATTCGCCCTGCTCGGCGAGCTTTTCGAATTGAGCGCGATCGTAGTAGTGGTAGTGAAACCCGGGAATCTCATCAGGCCGGGGCGAGCGCGTAGTGGCGCTCACCGAGAACCATACCCAGGGGTATCGTTCTCGGATGAGCGCCTTCACGCTGCCTTTACCGACACCTGACGGTCCTGAGAGAACTGTCAAGCGCGCCGCACTGTGGCGGCGGTGGTGGTCGTCAAAGCTCACGTGTTTGTTCTACCGGACGGCTATGAGTCGCTGTCGGCGAACTCGGCAAGTAGCGCCTGACGCTGATGTTCGCCAAGCCCCCGAAGGCGGCGGCTGTCGGCAATCTTCAGCTTTTCCATGATTTGCACGGTGCGCTTGTCACCGATGCCCGGCAGCGCCTTAAGCACGGCCGACACCTTCATTTTGCCGGCGATGTCGTCCTCAGAGGCGGCAGCAAGCACGTCGCCCAGTGACATCTCACCGGACTTCAGCTTTGCCTTCAGCTCGGCGCGAGCCTTGCGCGCGGCGGCGGCCTTCTCGAGGGCGGCAGCGCGCTGCTCTGGCGTTAGCGACGGGAGCGGCACGGGGTCTCCTAGGGTGAGGCAATGGATTAATGACTGGTGCAGAGGGCCCGAGACAGCCGGCCCCTCTAACACGCTGGGTTTTTTACCCAGCGCGGGAAACGTAACCACATCCCTAAATCGACCACAACGCGGGGTACACCTGTTACGTCTCGGCACGCCTGTCGTGGGTGTTGATGATCTTGCGACAGGCCGCTGCAGCGTCCGCTACAGCGGCGCGCATTTCGTCCTCATTTGGGCCCTGACGTGCGATTTCTCTAGCGTAGATCGGGATCGCCCATGGTAGGGCCGTCCCCAGCACCCGCGGAAGGTCATGTGGCTGGCCACCCTGCGTCCCCATACCCGGTACGAGTACCGGTCCATTCAACGCGCTAAGATCGTGCGCCGTCGCATCACCCGAATCGGTGACATCCCGGCAGTCGGGCACCGTTGCACCCACGACGACGCCGAGATTGCCGCACGGTGCCGCACCGATATTTCGGGCTGCGGCCTCGTCGATCACGGACTGGGCGACCGTGCGTCCGTCCTCGAGGCGGGCGCGTTGAATCGTCAGCCCCTGCGGGTTGGACGTCAAAGCCAGCAGGAACAGGCCGCGCCCGTACTCGTGCGCCAGTTCGTAGGCAGGCTCCGAGGCACCCACCCCCAGGTACGGGCTGAGCGTCACGGCATCCGCGCACAACGGCGAGTCAGGGTGCAGATACGCGTGCGCGTAAGCGTGCATCGTCGAGCCGATATCACCGCGTTTAGCGTCCACGATCACCAATGCACCCGCGTTACGGCACTGCGCGATCGTCTCCTCCAAAACGGCCACACCGGCCGAACCGAAACGTTCGAAGAACGCGGACTGCGGCTTGACCGCCGCGACACGTGTCGCAAGTGCCGACACCATGCCGCGGCAAAACCGTCGCAACGATTCGACATCGTCACGTAGGCCCCAGGCCTGCAGAAGCTGCGGATGCGGGTCGATGCCCACACACAGAGGCCCGCGGGCCTCTGCAAGCCCCTGCCAGCGTTTAACGAACGTCTCCTCAGACATATCCCCCACCTTGCGGATGCTGCTGGGGGGCGCTGTACGAGGCACGCTCCTGCAATTGTTTGCGCGCGCCGCGTGCAGCTTTACGCACCAGCGTCGGTCCCTGATAGACCAGACCGGTGTACAACTGCACCAGTGAGGCCCCGGCATCGATCAGCTCAGCGGCGTCGCTGCCGGACGTGATCCCACCGACCCCGATGATCGGCAGCCTTCCGGCGGTTTCACGATGCACGAACGACACCACCGCCTTATTGATGAGCCGCAACGGTTTACCCGACAGGCCACCGGATTGCGCCGAACGATCCAGGTCGGACGCAGCAAGACCGTCTCGGCCCAAAGTGGTGTTGGCGGCGATGATGCCGGACGCGCCGTTGTTCAGGCACACCTCGATGGCCTCGGCCATCGCGTGTTCCGTCAGGTCGGGCGCCAGTTTTACCAGCAGGGGCTTCCCACGGCCAGTCGGCGATAGCCGCTTTGCCTCGTAATACAGTTCCTTGAGGATCTGGGCCAGCTGCTGAGCGTCCTGGAGTTTGCGCAGACCAGGAGTGTTGGGGGACGACACGTTGATCGCGAAGTAATCACCGTAACGATGCAGCGCGTTGAAGGACGCCACGTAATCGTCGAGCGCCTGCTCCAACGGCGTCGACTTCGATTTACCGATGCTGATGCCGACCGGAATGCTACGGGGGGCGTTCGCGAGCCGATCCGCCATCGCTTGGGCGCCTTCGTTGTTGAAGCCCATGCGGTTGATGAGCGCCTGAGACTCAGGAAGTCGGTACAGGCGTGGGCGCGGATTACCGTTTTGCGCCCACCACGTGACGGTGCCCAGTTCCACGAAGCCGAAACCCAATGCCGGCCACGCCGCCAACGCTGTGCCGTCTTTGTCCATTCCGGCTGCCAGTCCGACCGCATTGGGAAAGTCGATACCGAACACTCGGCATGGATCGCGTACGGCGTTGACACGGTTCAATGCGTTGACGAGCGCCGGTTTCTCTCCGAGGCCCTTCAACCATTCCAAGGTTCGCTCATGTGCCATTTCGGGGTCGCCACGGCCCATTCGATACAGCATGGGCCGAACCATCTGTCTGTAGAACATTCCTATCCTTCAATGAGCGACTCGTGCAGTTCCTGCAATGGACGCACCGTCAAGTCTCCACGCATCATCGCTTCCATTCCCATCACGGCGGTCGCGGCGCCCTGAATGGTGGTGATGCACGGCGTGTCGGTCACGACGGCGGCGCTTCGAATCTCATAACCATCGGTGCGTACACCCGACGAACCGCCGGGAGTATTGATGACTAGCGACAATTCTCCCGAACCGATGAGGTCCACTGCATCCGGAGTCCGTCCGTCATCAGCTTCGCTGTGTCTGCGCACGGCCGTGAACTCAATACCGTGCCGTCGCAACACTTCCCCGGTTCCCTGCGTGGCGAATATCTTGAAGCCCATGTTGGCCAGGCGACTGGCCGGGAACACCACGGCACGCTTATCGCGATCGGACACCGACACGAAGACGTTGCCGACCATCGGCATCGAGCCATAGGTCGCGATCTGCGCCTTCGTATACGCATGGCCGAACGTCTTATCGATTCCCATCACTTCGCCGGTCGATTTCATCTCCGGACCCAGCAATGCATCGATACCGCGGCCCTCGACCGTACGGAATCGCTTGAACGGCAGCACCGCTTCCTTCACGGCGATCGGCGTATTCACATCGACATGCAGGCCGTCGCCGTTTCTGCGCAGCAGCCCCTCACGTCGCAAGCTGTCGATCGTGTCGCCCATCATGATCCGCGTGGCGGCTTTGGCCAGCGATATGCCGGTCGCCTTCGACACGAACGGGACCGTCCTACTGGCGCGCGGGTTGGCTTCGAGGACGTAGAGGACATCGTCCTTGAGGGCGTACTGGATGTTGAGCAGGCCCCGCACCCCGATACCTTCAGCAAGGACGTGGGTGTACCTGCGAATCTGCTCCAGGGTCTGCGTTCCCAGCGTAACCGGGGGAAGCGCACACGAAGAGTCACCACTATGGATGCCTGCTTCCTCTATGTGCTCCATCACGCCACCGATGTAGATCTCGAAGCCGTCGCACAACGCGTCCACATCGATCTCGACCGCATCGTCCAGGAAGCGGTCGACCAGGACCGGGTGATCACCACTGATGTCCGTGGCGCGCGCGATATAAGCCTGGAGGGTCGCTTCATCGTAGATGATCTCCATACCGCGACCGCCAAGCACATAAGACGGACGCACCAGGACCGGGTATCCGACCTCGGCGGCGATCGTTCTCGCCTCCGAAAACGTCGTGGCAGTCCCATGTTCTGGCGCATGCAGGCCCGCGCGGTCAAGGATCGCACCAAACTCGCCGCGGTCCTCCGCACGATGGATCGCCTGCGCGGAGGTCCCCACGATCGGCAGTCCATCAGCGGTCAACGCCTCCGCCAGGCTCAGTGGTGTTTGACCACCCAGCTGCACCACAACTCCGACAACGCCAGGTCCGCCCGCACTCACCCCGGCGGTGTTCTCCGCGTGGTAGACCTCGAGCACGTCTTCGAGCGTGAGTGGCTCGAAATACAACCGGTCGGCGGTGTCGTAATCGGTCGACACCGTCTCCGGGTTGCAATTGACCATGATGGTCTCGTAGCCCGCGTCCTTCAACGCTTCGACAGCGTGCACGCACGAATAATCGAATTCGATGCCCTGACCGATGCGATTGGGGCCTGAACCCAGGATCATCACCTTCGGTGCCGCGCTCGGCGCGACCTCGGTTTCCTCCTCATAGGCGGAGTAGTGGTACGGGGTGGATGCCTCGAACTCCGCGGCACAGGTATCGACCGTCTTGTACACCGGCCGCAAACCGATGCGATGCCGAAAACGCCGGATACCGGTCTCCCCCGCGAATTCGGGACGCAACGCCGCCAGCTGACGGTCCGAAAAGCCCACCTGCTTGGCTCGGCGCAGTAGGTCCGCGTCGAGCATGGGAGCGTCGACCAGCTGGGCGCGTAGCCGCGAAAGCCACGCAATCTGTTCGACGAACCAGGCATCGATGCCACTGATGTCGACCACTTCGGATACCGATGCGCCCCACCGCAACGCCCGCTCCAGCGTGTAGAGGCGGCCGTCGTGGCCACTGCTCAGTGCATCCAAGGTCTGCGCCAGGCCGATATTGTCGGGATCGCCGACGGTCCACCAACCGGCCACTTCGCTTTCGGCGGACCGCATCGCTTTTTGTACGGCCTCACCGAAGGAACGTCCCAATGCCATGACCTCCCCCACCGACTTCATGGTCGTGGTGAGTTCCGCATCAATGCCCGGGAACTTCTCGAAAGCGAACCGGGGGATCTTCACCGCAACGTAATCCAAAGTGGGCTCGAAAGCCGCCGGTGTCTTCGACGTGATGTCGTTGTCGATCTCGTCGAGCGTGTAACCAATCGCCAGGCGCGCAGCGATCTTCGCGATCGGAAAGCCCGTCGCTTTCGACGCCAGCGCGCTCGACCGCGACACACGCGGGTTCATCTCGATCACCACGACACGACCGGTCTGCGGATGCACCGCGAACTGGATGTTGCAACCGCCGGTGTCGACGCCGACCTCGCGCAGCACCGCGATGCCGAGATCCCGCATCGCCTGGTATTCGCGGTCGGTCAGGGTCATGGCGGGGGCGACCGTCACCGAATCCCCGGTGTGTACCCCCATGGGATCGATGTTCTCGATCGAGCACACCACGACGACGTTGTCCCGGTTATCGCGCATGAGCTCGAGCTCGAACTCTTTCCAACCGAGGACGCTTTCCTCGATCAGGACCTCATGGTTGGCGCTTTCCTCCAGGCCGCGCTGGACGATACGATCCAGTTGCTCCTGCGTGTGCGCCATCCCGGAACCCAAACCGCCCATGGTGTAGCTGGGCCGAACCACCACGGGCAGCCCGAGCCGCTCGACAGCGGCATGGACCTCCTCGAGGGAGTGGCACACGGCCGAGCCGGGCGTTTCACCGCCGACGGCCGCCACCACCTCCTTGAACCGTTCGCGGTCCTCGCCACGCTGGATCGCCTCGACGTCGGCGCCGATCAATTCGACGCCATATCGTTCCAAGACGCCGGAATCGTGCAACGCGACCGCAGCGTTGAGGGCCGTTTGTCCCCCCAAGGTCGCCAACAGCGCGTCAGGGCGTTCCGCGTCGATGATCTTCTCGATGACGTGCGGCGTAATTGGCTCCACATAGGTGGCGTCCGCATACTCTGGGTCCGTCATGATGGTCGCCGGGTTCGAATTGACCAGGCTCACGCGGATGCCCTCTTCCCGCAGCACGCGGCAGGCCTGGGTACCCGAATAATCAAATTCACAGGCCTGACCGATCACGATCGGCCCGGAACCTATGACTAGGACATGACGAATATCTTCACGTTTAGGCATCGGCTTGTCCTTCCATCATGTCCACCAGCCGTTCGAACAGGTAGTCGGCGTCATGGGTCCCCGCCGCCGATTCGGGGTGAAACTGCACCGAAAACGCCGGCACTTCCTCACACGCCAGACCTTCGAGCACGTCGTCGTTGAGGCAACGATGCGTGACACGCGCCGCGCCGAACGGGGTATCAAAGGCCGTGCTGTGTGGCGACGACACGGCGAAACCGTGGTTGTGCGACGTGATGGCCACGGCGCCCGAATCCAGATCCTTGACCGGCTGATTCACGCCCCGATGCCCGAAATCGAGTTTGTACGTCGACAGACCGAGCGCCCGCGCCAACAATTGATGGCCCATGCAGATGCCGAAGGTCGCCACGCGCCGTTGCAGCAGTTGCCTGATCGTCTCGACTTGCGTGTCGGCGGCCGCGGGATCCCCGGGGCCGTTCGACACGAACACGGCGTCGGCTCCGGTCGCGAGGATCTCCTCAACGCCCGAGCGGGCCGGCATGACCCACAGTTCGAGACCGCGCTTGGTCAAGCTCCGCAAACTATTGCGCTTCACACCCAAATCGAGCACCGCGACGGTGAAACGTTTCGCACCGTCGGCTTCCAGCCGATACGCCCGCGAAGTGGTCACCTCATCGGTCAGGCTCGCACCCTTCATCTTCGGCACTCGACGCACCTCGTCCAGCAGGGCTTGCGGATCGAGACCGGTGGAGGCTATACCGGCGCGCATGGCACCGGCGGTGCGCAAGTGACGTGTCAGTGCTCTGGTGTCGACTCCGCAGATACCGACGACGCCAGCCTCGGCAAGGTGACTTTCGAGGCTTTGCTTCGCGCGCCAGCTCGACACAATCGGGGAAGGCTGTCGGATCACGACACCGCTGGCCCACACCCGCTCGGATTCGGCGTCGGCCTCGTTGACGCCGGTGTTGCCCACGTGAGCCGCCGTCATCGTCACGATCTGCCGGTGACACGACGGGTCGGTCAACACTTCTTGATAGCCCGTCATGGCCGTGGTGAACACGGCCTCGCCGAACGTCTGCCCCAAACCGCCGAACGATTCACCGTGAAACGTGCGACCGTCCTCGAGGACCAATACTGCGCCCGTGCGTGATGTCATATGCCCTCCGTCAGCTGCGCATCCAACACCGTTGGACGTCCATTAAGAAATGTCGTTTGCACCACGCCCGGCAGAGTCATCCCGGCGTATGGCGTGTTCTTGCTCGGCCCGAATATGGCGTCGGCGCCCACCTGCCACGAGCCGGCGGGATCAACCAGGGTGATGTTCGCCGGTGCGTTCGGCGCCGGATCGTGCCCGTGCCGGCGCAGCCCGGCGATCTGGGCGGGTCGTTTACTGCAGCGCAGCGCCACGTCGTCCCAGTCGAGCAGACCCGGTTCCAGCATCGTCTTGATCACGATGGGCAGTGCCGTTTGCAGTCCGAGCATCCCCGGCCTGGCAGCCGCCCACTCACACTCTTTGTCTTCGGTGGTGTGCGGCGCATGGTCGGTGGCCACGACATCGATGACGCCGTCAACGAGCCCCTGCTTGAGCGCTTCGACATCGGAAGCGGTACGCAACGGCGGGTTGACCTTATAGACCGGGTCGTATCCCTGCGCCGACTCGTCCGTCAGCAGTAGATGGTGCGGACACACCTCGGCGGTGACCTTCCATCCCTTACGTTTCGCCCAGCGCAGGATCTCCACGCTGCCCGCAGTGGACACATGGCACACGTGGAGTCGGGAGTTGACGTGGCCGGCCAACAATGCGTCGCGTGCGATGATGGCTTCTTCGGCAACCGCGGGCCAGCCCACCAGCCCCAACTTTGCCGACATGACACCTTCGTGAAGTTGTGCACCGTGGGTCAGCGTGGGCTCTTCGGCATGTTGAGCAATGATCCCGTCGAAGGCTTTGACGTACTCCAGCGCGCGCCGCATCAGGTTCGCATCTGAGACACAGTGGCCGTCATCGGAGAAGATGGTGACCTTCGCGGCTGACGTCGCCATCGCGCCGAGCTCGGCAAGTTGAGTGCCCTTCAAACCAGTAGTGACCGCTCCGATCGGCTGCACGTCGACGTACCCTGTGGTTTCACCGAGGCTGTGGACCTGCTCCACGACGCCGGCGGTATCGGCTACCGGATCGGTGTTAGCCATCGCGCACACCGCGGTGTATCCGCCGAGCGCGGCAGCTTTGCTGCCTACCTCGACGGTCTGCGCGTCCTCACGTCCGGGTTCGCGCAGGTGCGTATGCAGGTCCACGAGCCCCGGCAGCATCACTAGGCCGTCGGCATCGATGACGGTGGCTCCCTGCGCCGAAATCTGGGTACCGACCTGCGCGATGACGTCGTCCTCGATGAGGACGTCCGCGCGTTTTCCGCCCATGATCTGAGCCCCTTTGATGAGCCAACGGTTCATGCGGCTTCTCCCTTCTTGGACGACAGCAGCAGGTACAGCACTGCCATTCGGATGTAGATACCGTTGGCGACCTGGTCGACGATCATCGATTTCGACGAATCCGCCACCTCCGCTGCGATCTCCATGCCTCGGATCATCGGGCCCGGGTGCAGCACTATCGATTCGTCCGGCAACGCGCCCATGCGCATCGAATCGAGACCGTAGCGTCGGGCGTATTCACGTACCGACGGGAAATACGAGGCGTTCATACGTTCGCGCTGCACCCGCAGCATCATGAGTGCATCGCATTCTGGCAGGACCGCGTCGAGGTCGTAGCTCACGCGCGCCGACCAGGAATCGACTCCGACGGGAAGCAGCGTGGGGGGCGCGACCAGCACGACTTCGGCTCCCAGCTCGTGCAGCAAGTCGACGTTGGACCGTGCGACACGACTGTGCAAGATGTCCCCTACGATCCCTACACGCAGCCCCTCGATCCGGCCGAAGTGCTGCCTGATGGTGAATGCGTCCAGCAGTGCTTGTGTCGGATGCTGATGGGTGCCGTCACCAGCGTTGATGACGCTACCGTCGATCCACTGCGTCAGCCGGTGGGCTGCGCCGCACGCCTGGTGTCGCACGACGACGGCGTCCGCTCCCATCGCCTGAAGCGTCAATGCCGTGTCCTTCAGGCTTTCGCCCTTGGACACGCTCGAACCTTTGGCCGAAAAGTTGACAACATCGGCTGATAGGCGTTTGGCGGCAGTTTCGAAGGAAACCCGGGTGCGAGTCGAGTCCTCAAAGAACAGGTTCACGACGGTGCGCCCTCGAAGTGTCGGAAGCTTACGCACTTCCCGACCCGTCATCGCCTCCGCCATTTGCTGCGCGGTGTCGAGGATGAGCAGCGCTTCTTCCCTGTCGAGGTCGGCGGCCGTCAGCAGGTGTGTGGTCACGACGCACCCCCCGACAGGAAGACCCCTTCATCGGCGTCGTGCTCGTCGATGCACACCTGGACGGTTTCGCGCGACGATGTCGGCAGGTTTTTACCAACGTAGTCGGCACGGATTGGCAACTGACGGTGGCCGCGGTCGACAAGAACCGCCAGCTGCACCGAGGCGGGACGCCCCAGGTCGTAGAGGGCGTTGAGCGCTGCGCGCACGGTCCGTCCCGAATACAGCACGTCATCGATGAGGATGACGCGCTTTTCGTCGACGCCGTCATCGGGAATCCGGGTGGGCCCCAGCGGACGGACGCCTCGCGTGCGCAGGTCATCTCGATACAGGGTCACGTCGAGAGCGCCTTGCGACACGGTGACACCTTCGAAAGTATGAATGCGCTGGGCAAGCCGCTGCGCGAGCGGCACACCACGGGTCGGGATGCCAAGCAGCACGGTGTTGTCGGCACCTGACGTCTTTTCGAGGATTTGATGCGCGATGCGATCGAGTATGCGGTTGATGTCGGCACGTGACAGCAGCTGACGCGCCCGGCCGTTCGTTTCCTGGACAGGATCCGCCACATCGACCTCCTTCCCCGCCTCACTGGACGGTCCGTTAAAGAATGGTCGCGGCAAATAGTACACGGCCCGACGCCGCTCTAGCCCGTCAGATAAACCGAGAGTAAGGACGATTAGTCCGATTTTAGGGTAAAATGGACCCATTTTTCAATCACGCAACGTGAGAATTGTGCCCACCCCCACTTGCACCCGTTTTGGCCATCGCCTAGAGTCACGCTGCGTAGCTAAAAGCGGCTACGCAATCCCCCCTTTTATTTTTGAACACCTGGAGTACCTCGAAATGGCTTCAACACCCGAGTACGCAAAGTTCCTCGGAAACCGTCTGCGGGACATCCGTATTCAGCAAGGACTCTCGCTGCAGGGCGTCGAGGACAAGTCTGGCGGAAAATGGAAAGCCGTCGTCATCGGCTCGTACGAGCGTGGCGACCGCGCCATCACCGTAGCCCGGCTCGCTGAGCTGGCGACTTTCTACCGCGTGCCCGTTGCCGAACTGCTTCCCGACGGCACTCCGCTTCCTGTCGAGCCCGGCAGCAAGTTGACGCTGGACCTGGCCGCACTGTATGACCACAGTTCACCGGAACTGACTCATGTCGCCCGCTACGCGCGCGGCATCCAACAGCGCCGCGGAGACTACAATGGACGCATCTTGTCGATTCGCGCCGACGACCTCACCGCGCTCGCCATCATCTACGACACCACCCCGTCCGACTTCATTGAGAAACTCAGCGAGCTTGGTGTCCTCATCGCGGACCCGGCTAAATTCTTCGCCGAGCTCAAAGAAGCTGCAGCCGAATAAGAACAACGTTGTGGTGCCTTCGCGGTGGAAGGCACCACAACGCCATCACGACAACGTATACAGCTCCACGGCGATGCCGTCAGGGTCACGAAAACAGATCAGATCCCCCATCGACCCAGACTTGATCCCACTGTGTGACACATGAGCCGTGTCGAGCTTCGCCTGCCATGCGACCAGGGCGTTACGGTCGGACACAGCGAACGACACATGGTCCAGCCCCACACGTCGCGGGTCGAAACCATCAACATCGGCCGGTTCCTCGTGCGTCACCAACACCACGACCACCCCGCTCCTGGGGTCGCGCAGACGCGCCTTATCGAGACGGTTCTCCTGCGATCGCGCCCCAGGCTTGAGCCCCAGGACATCCCGGTACCAGTCGATGCTGGCGTCAATATCCGACACGGTGAGCGTCACATGGTGGATCCCCTGGATAACCGGCATGAATCCTCCCGGGAAACGTCTACGGCTACGGCATCTGGGAAACGCTTTGCAAAACCCCGTTGATGAATGAGGGTGAATCCTCGCCGCACAATACTTCAGCGATCTTCACAGCCTCAGACAGTACGACCGCCGTATCGACCTTGTCCTGCGCGTGGCGCAGTTCAAACGCACCGACACGCAAAATATTGCGGTCGACGGCCGCGATGCGATCCAGACGCCAATCGTCCAAGCAGAACTCGATCGCGTCATCAATCGGGTCCAAGAACTTCGCGATGCCCTCGATCAGCGACATGGTGTATTCGGGGATGCCTGGCATCTGCGGGTCACGCATCGCCAGGGTGCGACGCGCCTCCAAGACGTCCAGGATCGGCTGATCACGCTGTTCAGCCTCATACAGAATGTCGACTGCCCGTTTACGGGCCTTACGGCGGGCGGGGAAAGCCGCCAATGCATCCTGCGTCACGATTACGCGCGATTCAGGTATTTGCCGTCACGGGTGTCAACTTTGATCTTCTGACCCGTCGTGATGAACAGCGGGACCTGGACCAAAGCACCGGTCGACACCGTCGCCGGCTTGGTGCCGCCCGAACTACGGTCGCCCTGCAACCCCGGCTCCGTGTGCGTGACTTCCAGTTCCACAGAAGGCGGCAACTCGACGTACAGCACCGCACCTTCGTGCACGCCCAGCGTGACGGTGGATTCTTCCAACAGGAAGTCTTTGGCGTCGCCGACCACGTCGGCAGGGACCTGGAGCTGGTCGTAGGTCTCCATGTCCATGAACATGAAGTCCTCGCCGTCGGCATACAGGTACTGCATGTCGCGCTTGTCAACGGTCGCGGTCTCGACCTTCGTTCCGGCGTTGAACGTCTTGTCGACGATCTTGCCCGACAGAACATTCTTCAGCGTCGTCCGCACGAATGCCCCGCCCTTACCGGGCTTGACATGCTGGAATTTCACGACGGACCACAACACGCCGTCGAGGTTGAGCACCATTCCGTTCTTCAGGTCATTCGTGGTTGCCATGCGTTGACTATGTCCTTCTTTGAAGCGATTTATGCGACAGGCAAGTGTACCGAGACGCACAATGCGCTCGACGGCGGTGGGTGTGACCCGACTTGAGATGCGGCACATTTTAATCTCCCGCGGTCGGGCCCGCCGCGCGCGGCGTTATGGTGAACGACCTTGGTTGCCACCAAATTATTGGTGCCCTGCCGAGCCCTTGCATCAGAAAGCCACCGAGTATGGCCGCTTCTCGTACCACCCCCGACACGAATAAGCCCAGGTCAGCGACTCTGCTAGTCGTGATCGGGATCGTCCTGTCAGCGCTGAACCTACGCACCGCGGTGACGAGCGTGGGACCGGTGTTGTCCGAGGTCCAAGACAGCCTCCAGATGTCGGCGACGGTGGCCGGGGTTTTGACCACTCTGCCTGTGATCGCTTTCGCCGCTTTCGGCGCGGCCACCCCATATTTCGTCCGGCGTTTCGGCGATAAAACCACCCTCGTCGGCGCCCTCATCGTGATGTGCGTCGGGCTCGCTGCGCGCGCCACCATCGATTCCGTCATCGTTTTCATCTTCGCCAGCGCCCTCGCCTTGGCGGCCGGAGCCGTGGGCAACGTGGCGTTGCCGTCGATGGTGAAGCATTACTTCCCGCACCACATCGGGCGCATGACCACCGCTTACTCCACGGCGTTGGCGACTGGAGCGGCGATCGCCGCAGCCACGACGGTGCCGGCGGCAGCGACCTTCGG
Organism: Candidatus Stackebrandtia faecavium; assembly: GCA_019112895.1. Classification (GTDB taxonomy): domain Bacteria; phylum Actinomycetota; class Actinomycetes; order Mycobacteriales; family Micromonosporaceae; genus Stackebrandtia; species Stackebrandtia faecavium. The sequence continues at coordinate 4,374 of DXIM01000030.1, read as the reverse complement.
GGGAAGCTGGCGGGCCGGACTGGGCATCTGGGTCGTGCCAGCGATCGTGGCGATCGTGCCGTGGATCGCGATCAGTCTGCGGGCACCGGCACGCCCGGCGGTCGTCGCGACGAAGCCCGAGCCAGAGCCGCAGCCAGGTTCGATGTTTCGCAATCGGCTCGCATGGATGATGCTGCTGGCTTTCGGGAGCCAGTCGATCATCGCCTACATCATGTTCGGTTGGCTTCCGGAGATTCTGCGGTCCCACGGTTACGACATGGCGCAAGCCGGCTTCCTGATGGGACTGTTCACCGCGGTCGGAATCCCGATGTCGATCGTCGTGCCGATCTGGGCGGCGCGAAGCCGTAACCAGCGGCCCCTCCTGTTGGTCCTCGTCACCGGTTGGGTGCTCGGCCTGCCGGGGCTGTGGCTGGGCGGCGTGTCGATCCTGACGTTCCTCAGTGTGATCGCCGTCGCAGTGGGCATGGGCACCTTCCCGCTGTTGCTGACACTGTTTGCGCTGCGCACCCGCACCACTGCCGGAACAGCGAGCCTGTCGGCATTCGCGCAAAGCGGCGGTTACCTGATGGCGGGGGTCGGGCCGCTGCTGGTCGGGGTACTGCTTGAAACGACCGGTTCGTGGACACTGCCGTTCATGTTGATCTTCGTGTCGGTCGTGGTCCACGTCGTGACAGCGTGGTACGTCACGCAGGACCGTTACCTGGAGGATGACAAGTCCGCGCCGGCTGTCGCCGACGAGACCGCGATCAGCGTCCCGCCGGCCCCGGTCGATATTCCCGCACCACGCTGAGCATCACCGGTTCTGCGGCGAGCCCGCAAGGTGTTCCAGCGCCAAGCGGTACCCGTCGACACCGCATCCCACGATGATCGCGCTCGCATGCGGCGACACATAGGAGTGATGACGGAAGGCTTCGCGAGCGTAGACGTTCGAGATGTGGACCTCCACGAGGCGGCCGCGCAACTGCGCGCACGCGTCCGCGACCGCGACCGACGTGTGAGTCCACGCGGCCGCGTTGAGGACCACGTCTGCCCCGGCATCCGCGGCCTGATGCAGCCATTCGAGTAGCTCATGCTCGGCGTTCGTCTGCCGTACCTGCACCGTGAGCCCCACGCGCGATGCGGTTTCGCGGCACAATGACACCAGATCCGGGTACGTGGTCGTGCCGTAGATTCCCGGTTCGCGTGTCCCCAGGCGATTCAGGTTAGGGCCGTTGAAGATCTGGACGGTCGTCATGCAGCACCTCAGCGATAGCTTCTTTCCACTGGGCCGACGATATGTCGGACACCAGCGCGGGTTTGGCCACATCGTCGAGGAGCACGAACCTCAGCGACCCTGCCAGCGCCTTCTTGTCCACCTGCATTGCGTCGTACAACGCTTCGAGTGACTGCGGCGTATAGCTCGTCGGAAGCCCAACGCGTTCCAGCAGCGCACGGGTGCGATCCACGAGGTCAACCCGTCCGGCACGACGCGCGATCGCCGCTGCGCACACCATACCCACCGCGACTGCTTCACCATGGCGCCACGTGAACTGCTCCACCTTCTCGATGCCGTGGCCGACGGTGTGGCCGTAGTTGAGGAACGCGCGCGCGCCCGTCTCGGTGAAGTCCTCGGCGACCACATCGGCCTTGACCTGGATGCTGCGGCGCACCAGCTCGGCCAGCACGGGCGAATCGGTCCGCCACACCTCGTCCAGGTCACCGGAAAGCAATTCGAGTATCTGAGGATCGGCGATGAATCCGCACTTGATGACTTCCGCCAATCCAGCGGCGAAATCTGCGCGAGGCAGGCTCGACAGGACTGACAGGTCGCACAGGACCGCGCGCGGGGCATGGAAGGCACCCACGAGGTTCTTACCGGCAGAGGTATTGATGCCGGTTTTGCCTCCGACCGCGGCGTCCACCATGGCCAGCAGCGACGTCGGCAGCTGAATGACCGCGACTCCGCGCAGCCAGGTGGCGGCAACGAAGCCAGCCAGATCGGTGACCGCACCTCCCCCGACACCGATGATGACGTCCTGTCGCCCCAACTGTGCCTGCGCCAGGCGGTCCCAACACATCGCGGCGATGTCGACAGTCTTGGATGCTTCGGCATCGGGCACTTCGATCATCTCCACGGACACCGTGTCCCCGATGAACGCGGCCACGGCCCGTGCGTGCTGCTCCATGACTGGAGAGAAAAGGATCGCCGCGCGCTGCGCTTCGCCGAGATGGTCGACCAGTTCCATCGTGGCGTCCGGACCGATCGTGACGTCATACGGTGTCTGGCCACCCACGGTCACGACCGACGGCCCGCCCAACAACGTCACGAGCCGCGAGACGACCTCGTCCACGGTGAGGGCGCTGGTGGCGACGGTGACATCGGCGACCTCTTCGTACAATGGGCGCCGCTCTTCCAGCAGTGCCCGCATGGTCGCGCGTGGGTTAACCGATACCAGCGGTCGCCCCACGCCGAGGCCGACACGGTCGACCGCAGCGGCAAGCTCGACCGACAAGAACGCGACCGGGGCTTCGTGCAGTAGTCGCCGGGTTTGTGAATCGAGGATGGCGCCCCCACCGAGAGCCAGTACCCCCTCGTGCTCGGCCAATGCGGCGGCGACGGCTTCGCGCTCGCTCTGCCGGAAGTAGTCCTCGCCGTGGTCGAAGAAGATCTCCGGGATCTGCTTGTTTTCGCGGGCCACGATGTCGGCATCAGTGTCGCGAAATTCGACGCCCAATCGGTCGGCGAGCAGCTTGCCGGCCGTCGTCTTACCGCTTCCGGGCGGCCCCACCAGTACCAACGTTGGACTCATCGGATGACCAGATTCTCGAGGTAGGAGTTGACGTTACGCGTGATCTCCGACGTCGAGTCGCCGCCGAATTTCTCCAATACGGCGTCGGTGAGCACCATCGCCATCATCGTTTCGGCCACGATCGCCGCGGCCGGCACGGCCGCGACATCGGAACGCTGATTGATTGCTTCGGCCGCCTCACCTGTATTGACGTCGATCGTCGACAGCGGGCGGGTCAGCGAGGATATCGGCTTCATCGCTGCGCGCACGCGCAGCGGCTCGCCGGTCGTCATTCCGCCTTCGAGGCCGCCGGCGCGATCGGTGAGACGCTCGACGCCTGCGGCGCCCATGGTCATTTCGTCGTGTGCGCTCGATCCGCGCGAGCGGGCCTGTGTGAACGCGTCCCCGATCTCGACGCCCTTGATGGCCTGGATCGACATGAGAGCGGCCGCCAATCTGGCGTCCAATTTGCGGTCCCATTGGACATGAGAACCCAGACCGGGCGGCACGTCATAGGCAAGGACTTCGACGACTCCGCCCAGGGTGTCCGCGTCTTTCTTCGCGGCATCGACCTCGGCCACCATCCGTGCTGAAGCCTGTGAGTCCATGCAACGCAGCGGATCATTGTCGACCTTTTCCTGATCGCCGGGGCGCGGCACCTCGCCCGATGCGGTGACCGTCCCCATCGACACCACGTGGGAGAGAATGTCGATACCAAGCACCTGCTTCAAGAAGGCTTTGGCAACGGATCCGACGGCGACTCGAGCCGCCGTTTCCCGCGCAGACGCGCGTTCCAAGATCGGCCGCGCATCGGTGTGGGCGTACTTTTGCATACCGGCCAGGTCGGCATGGCCGGGGCGCGGGCGAGTCAGCGCGGCGTTTCGCGCCTGGCCAGCGAGTACTTCCGGGTCGACGGGGTCGGCGGCCATGACCGTCTCCCATTTGGGCCATTCCGAGTTGGCCACACGCACAGACACGGGCGAGCCCAGTGTCACTCCGTGACGGAGTCCGCCGACGACTTCCACGACATCCTTTTCGAATGACATGCGCGCACCGCGACCATAACCGAGCCGTCGTCGGGCGAGCTCGGCGACAATGTCGTCGCTGGTGATTTCGATACCTGCCGGTAGACCATCCATGATCGCCACGAGGGCGGGGCCGTGGGATTCTCCGGCCGTCATCCACGTCAACACGTCAGTCAGTGTGCCACGTGGGCCCCTTCGCGACCGTTGAGGTCGTCGGCGGTGTGGGCCAGACTGCGTTCGCATCGCCACTGGCGAAGATGAATTTCAGGTGAACAACACCGGCCTGGTAACCGCTTTCTCGGCCCTCGCGCGCCACACGCGCGGGGCGCTCCTTTGCATTCCACTTCGTCCGAGGCGTATCGGCCCTGCATGCGCGGTGAGTCGCGTCAACAGCGGCGGCCACTTTGAAACGGGGCACAAATTATCCACAACACACATCCGAGTAATATGTCCATTACTCAATGTCATATTCTTTCGGTACTGTGCGCCTGCACTGGACACTCAACAGCCCACGAAAAGGAGCGTCCTTCATGTCCAAAACCGTTCGGTACGCCGCAACCGCGGCGGCGATCGCGGCGCTG